>DATKEI010000313.1:0-12343 GCA_035544455.1 Binatia bacterium
GTCCCGGTGCCGGCGACACGATTCGCGAGTCCCGCGGCCGGACGGAGGGGGCGGGGCACATCGCGGTCGGAACACCGGGGCCCGACCGCGATGCCCGGCGGGACCCGGCGGTCGAGCGCGTCTCGGCGGAGATCAGGCCTAGTCGTTGAAGAGGCACGCGTCGAGGATCACGCCGGGGAAACAGGCCATCTTCGCGATCAGGCAGCGGCATCGGGATCGCACCGATCTGCTGCCGCTGTTCGGTTCCCACTGGGACCACGCCAACCCGAACGCGGGGCGTCCCGACCTGGTGCAATCGCAGAGGGGTCACGCCTGGAGTGGGAAACGGCCCGGCGCCGCTCTGGTCCGGGGCCATCCCCGGGCAGCCCCTGGCCCCGCGCCCGACCGGCGACTTCGTCTTCAACGCCCCGAGCTCGATGCTGTTCGCGCCGGCGGTGACGGTGCCCCTGATGAGCGTGGCCGGCATGCCGGTCGGCGTTCAGGTGATGGGGCAGCCGCACGAGGATGCGCGGGTGCCGGCGATGGCCCGCTGGCTGCTGGAGTCGGTCCCCCCCGTCGTCGCCCCCTGATGCGGCGCGGGGCGCCGGCACTCGCGGGCCGGCGCGCCCTCACGCCCCCACGAGGCCCCCGGGCGCGTGCGCCCGGGGGCGGCCCGCCTCACCCCGCCACCGGCTCGAGCCTCACGTACGTGTCGTAGAAGGACACGCTGCCGCCGATCGGGTCGAACATGCAGGTGTTGCTGACCAGCGGGTCGGTCCACATCGCCGCGTTGGCGTGGAGGCCGGCCTGGCGCCGGCGCTCGCCCTTGATGAGGTGGCCGTCGATGGTCACGTCGGCAGCGCCGGTGGCCCAGTGGCCGAAGCCCAGGGCGAAGCTGACGACGCCCGGGCGCACGGTCCGGGTGACGACCAGTCGGCCCACCATGGGCTTGCGCTCCGTCGCGGTGAGGGGCCACTCGCCCCGGGGGTTCGTGGCGCTGGACACCCGGACCATCTGCCCCTCCCGGAGGCCCAGCCGGGCGGCGTCGGCCGGGCTGATGAGCAGGCCGTTGTCGGGCATCAGGGGCGTGAGCCAGGGGTTGGCGATGGTGCGGCTCTTCGTCTGGCTGATGGTCCGGTGGGTGATGAGGGCGAGGTCGTGCCCCCGGCGCAGCGCCTCGGTGGTCCGGCCCCCGAAGTCCTGCACGGGCACATCCGTGGCGTAGCCGGGGTAGGCGGCGCCCGTCCCGGCGTGGATGGTGCCCGCCGTCTTCTCCTGGTACAGGTTGAGCAGCTTGCCGTAGGCGTTGGCGACCATCTCGCCCCGGTAGCCCCGGGCGTGGTCCTGGAAGCGCCCGCCGCGGTTGAGCACGTACACCACTTTCGGCCACATCCGCTCCCCCACGATCGCCTTCCAGCGGTCGGGGTCGAACACGGTTCCGGGCAGGTGCCGGCGCGCCTGCCCGAACAGCTCGATCTCGCGGGCGTCGGCGTCGGGCAGGGTCTGCGATCCGTCCGGCCGCTCACCGAAGGCCAGGTTGGCCACGGCGCGCAGGTAGTAGTCGTCGGGGTGCGCGAGGGCCATCCCCGACCCCAGCCCGTCCGCGCCGAAGCCGGGCACGGCCAGGCGCTCCGCCACACCGAGACTGGTCAAGTATTCATTTATACCGCCCTCCAACCGCCGCCATCAGGTAGGCCTGCCGGGTCGGCACGTCCACCTGGGACGGGAGATGGCGCGCCCACAGCAGGCCCGCAGCGCGACCCTGGGCTGGCTCGGCGAGCGCCTGGACGTCGGCTATGCACTGGGCGTGCTCCACCCGCTGGCGAACGGCTGACGGCGCGACGAGGCGAGGTGGCGGCGATGCTCAGCCCCGCGGGCGGGTCTGCGCCTCCGCCAGCTCCACGAAGCGGCAGAGGGCGTTGATCAGGCGCATCTGCTCGATCGTGCGGGCCCGGGACTCGAGCAGGCGCGGGCTGGCGACGATGCAGGCCAGGCCCATGGCGCGGGAGACGGCGACGTTGAGGCGGTTGCGCGAGAAGAGGAACTCCAGGCTGCGCGGCACGTCCTCGGCGCTGGAGGTCGCCATCGAGTAGAAGACCACGGGCGCCTCGCGCCCCTGGAACTTGTCGACCGTGCCCACCGGCACTCCGCCCAGGCCGGCCGCCTCGAGCGCCCGGCGGAGCAGCCGCACCTGGGCGTTGTAGGGGGCGACGACCATGAAGTCGGCGTCGGCCAGCGGCCGGGTGACGCCGTCGCGGCTGATCCACGAGCCGCCGCGCATGGCCCGGATCTCGCGCGCAATGCGATCGGCCTCCTCGGGCGCGGCCACCTCGTTGCCGGCGTGGTCCACGGGCAGGTAACGCAGGCCGGTCCCGAAGCTCGTGGCCTGGCGGGCCACCTCGGGCAGGCCCTCGAGCCGGCCCTCGTAGACGATCTCCGAGACGAACCGGCAGACGTCCGGGTGCATGCGGCGCGTGCGGTCCAGGAAGATCCCCATGTCCGGAGGTACCGTCGGGTGGTCGCCGAGCAGGTGCTCCAGCACCGAGGCGCCCGTGCCCTCCGGGTGCGTGGCCTGCGAGACCTGGGCGAGCTGCAACGGGTCGCCGAGCAGGATCAGGCTGCGGGCGGCGGTGCCCATGGCCAGCGCGTCGGCGAGCGCCACCTGCCCCGCCTCGTCGATGACCAGCGCGTCGAGCGTGCCGCCGAGGTCCTCGCGGGCGAACAGCCACGCGGTGCCGGCCAGGAGCTGCACGCGCGCAGCGGCCGTCACGAACTTCCTGGCGTCCGCAACGCTCCCGATCGAGGCGCCCTCGTACTCCGTCTCCGGGCTGTTCGCCGTCGACTTCTTGAGCCCCCGGAACCGGACCCCCTCCGCGGCGGCCGCCCGCTCGATCTCGTCGAGGAGGTTGTGGATGGCCTTGTGGCTCGTCGCCGCCACGCCCACGCGCCGGCCGCGCCGGACGAGGTCGACCACGATCCGCGCGCCCGTCCACGTCTTCCCGGTGCCGGGCGGTCCCTGGACGAACAGGTAGCTGTCGTCGAGCGCGGCCGCCCGCCGCCGCTGCTCGTCCAGGTCCATCGTCTGCAGCGGCCCGTCGAGGGCGACGGTGAGCCGCGGCCTGGCGCGGGCGAGGACATCCCGCAGCGCGCGGTAGCGACCGTCGTCCGCCAGCACCGCCTCGCCCAGCCGCGCCAGGGCGCCGCGCTGCTCGGGCGTCCGGATCGGTCCCGGCGGGATCAGCGCCTCGGGCAAGGACGTCGACGCCAGGCTCGGCCCGCGGCGCAGGACCAGCACACCGGCGTCGTCATCGAGCTCCTCGATCGTGCCGGCGCCCTTCCCGGTGGCGGGATCGCACGGGGTGTCGCCCTCCGCGAGCTTGTGCTGCTGGGAATCGAAGCCGAACCGGTACAGCATCGACCGGCTCGCCGGCCGGGGCAGGCCGGCCGCCCGCAGGCGGCCGATCGCCTCGCCGTCCTCAACCAGCTCGTCGGCGGACATCTGGCAGCGCTCGAAGAACCACCACCACGCAGGCCGCGCCTCGCGCCGGTGGTACTCGAGCAGCTCGGCCGCCAGCCACCGCGGCGAGCCGGGGCCAGCGCCCTCGAGCAGCGCCTGGCGGAGCGCCTCGCGCTCGGCGTCGGTCTTCTGGCGATCGTCGGCCACCGGCCGCGCCTCGGGGGGCGTGGCCCAGCGCGCATCGTCAGGCCGGTGCTCGGCCAGCCAGTCGCGGAGCGCCAGCGTCGCCCGGCAGTCCTCCTCGTTGTAGGCCGCGATCTCGTCGAGCCGCGAGGGAGCACCCGTGTGCATCCACTGCTCGTAGGCCAGCACCGCCCGCGTACCGCTGGTGACGTCGGCCCGCCGCCGGAAGGCCGGCAGCGCCTCGACCTCCTTCAGCGAGTAGCCCGGCACCCCCGCCCGCAGCCCCTGGCGCACTACCCCGTGCAGGTCGACGAACGCCTCGCGCCGCAGCAGCGCATCGACCGCGTCCTCGCGGGTGGCGTACACGCCCATGAGCTGCTTGAGCGCCGTGGGCTCGTAGGCGCCGTAGTGGTAGACGTGCATGTCGGGATGGCGGGCGAGCCGCTCGTGGAAAAAGTCGAGCAGCGCCTCCAGCGCCGCCCGCTCCTCCGCCCGGTCGTGCGCCCACATCGCGCGATACCGCCAGGCCCCATCGTCGTGCCCCAGCAGGCCGAAGAGGAAATGCAGCCCGCGCGCCGGCTCCCAGAACGGATCGCCCTCGATGTCGAAGACGACGTCGCCGGCTGACGGCCGCGGCAACCGCTCGAAGCCGCGCGCCGGCTCGACCGGCAGCGTCCGCCACGTGAGCTGGCCGGTGGTCCGGCGGTGGAGCTGCAGTCCGGCCTGCTCGCGCAGCGCCTCGAGCGTGTGCGGCGCCACGTGATCGACCTTCGTGGCCGGCGCCCGGGCCAGCGTCGCCAGCGTCCCGATCCCGGCCGCCCACAGCCGGGTGACCTGCTCGCGCCGGATGCCGGCCACCAGCAGCAGGTGGTCCTCCCGCTGCCAGCGCTCGTCGCACACCGTGCGGAACTCGCAGAGCCCGCAGTGCTCCACCCGGTAGGGCTCGGTGAGCGCCGCCTGCTCGATGGCGGCGAGGAACTTGGCCCGGACGCGACGGAAGTAGGCGTCGAAGTCGGCGGGGCGCAGCGTGCGCCGCTGCCCGACACCGAGCAGCACGTGCATCGCGCCCACCCGCGCCTGCTGGATGGCCTCGATCGCCTCGGTGTAGAAACAGAGCTGCAGCACGTAGGTGGGCTTCTCGACGCGGGCGAGCTTGGCATCGAGCGCCTCGTAGCCCCAGCCGCCCAGCGCCGTGGGCTGCTCCACGCGCTCGAGGAAGTCCGCCCGCCCCCGCCAGCCGTCCCGCACGAACGTCGCCTGGTAGATGACCTCCGCGCCCGCGCGCATCGCCTCGACCGTCGCGCGCGCCGAGCCCTCGAAGTCCAACCGGTCGGCGCCGACGACGTCGGCCACCGGCTGCCCCTGCCGGCGCAGCTCGGCCAGGTACGCGGCCTCGTGCTCCTCGCCCTTGCGCCGGAGGAGATCGCCGTGCTCGTCCGGAGCGTAGGGGCGCTCGCGCGTCCCGCGCGCGGCCTCGAGCGCCAGCGTGGTGAGGTGCGGGCACTCGACGTAGTCGTTGAGGTCGGAGGGCGAGAGGACCAGCCGGCCGTCGAGCGCCTGCATCAATGGACTCTGACGCTACGCGGACTTCCGGCGCACGACGAGGCGCACGTCGCAGTCCAGGATCTGCAGCAGCGAGACGAGCTGGTCGACCGACTTGCGGTAGTTCGTCTGGTCCAGGAGCCGGTAGAACTGCGCGCCGGCGACGTGCCCAGCCGCCGGATGAGCTCACGCCGGCTCAGCGGGCTCGCCGCCACACGCTTCTGCCCTCGAGCGTCGTCTTGGCGCAGGAGCTTCAGCCGGGCTTGTAGTAGACGCGGGGCATCGTGTCGAGCGATACAGCGCGGTGACGATCGCGGCATACAGCCCGGTGGCGCTGGGGTGAGCCCATCCCCGGCATCGACCGCGCCGGTGGAGTCGTAGCGCGTCACCTCCCCACAATGGCTATACCTGCGTCTTCTCACCTGCGCTCAGTGACGCGCCAGGAAGCCCAGGACGGCCTCGTTGAAGGCCTCCGGCTGCTCGAGGTTCGACAGGTGGGCGGCGTCCTTGAGGATCACCAACTCCGAGCCGGCGATGCCCTTGTGGATGGTGCGGGCCATCTCCACCGTCGTCGCGGGATCGTCCGCCCCGACGACGACCATGGTGGGGATCGAGATCTCGGGGAGCCGATGGGTCAGGTTGAGCTTGGCGATCGCCTGGCAGCACGCGATGTATCCGCCGATCGGCGTGGCGCGCACCATGGTCCGGACGGCGTCGGCCCGCTCGGGCCGGGTGGTCACCGTCGCCGGGGTGAGAAAGCGCGCCACCGTACTCTCGACCATGGCTTCCATGCTGCCCGCCGCGGTGACGCCGTCGATGCGCTGTTGCCACAGGGCGGGATCGCCGAGCGGGTCCTTGCTGGTCGTGTCGCACAGGACCAGCGTCTGCAAAACACTCGGCCGGCGCAGGGCCATGGTCATCCCGGTCATGCCGCCCATCGACAATCCGACGAAGTGCGTCCGCGCGATGTGCAGCGCGTCGAGCAAGGCCAGCACGTCGTCGGCCAGCAGCTCGAAGCTGTACGGGCCCGGCGGGACGTCGGTCTCGCCGTGGCCGCGCTTGTCGTATCGCAGCACGCGATACTGCTTGGTGAACGCTGCCATCTGCGCATCCCACATGCGGTGGGTCGTGGCCAGCGAGTTGCTCATGGTGACCCAGGGAGCGCCCTCCGGCCCATCGATGCGGTAATTGATGCGGATCCCGTTGGCCTCGATCTTCATGTCGACTCCTTCCCGTACGGGCCCCTCCCCGGGGGCCTGGCATACGGCTCCTTATACCAGGCACCCCGCCCTCGTAGGCGGCGAAGATGACGTTGGCGTCGTCCCGGGCCGTCTTGCTCGCTGTTGCCGTGCTACCGTGCGGCACGGTGACCGAACGACTGCTCGACGGTGTGCGCGTTCTGGAGCTGGCCGAGGACGTGGCCGGGCCGTATGGCGGAAAGCTCTTGGCCGACCTCGGCGCGGAGGTGGTGAAGGTCGAGTCGAAGGATGGCGACCCGACCCGAGCCTGGGGACCGTTTCCCGCCGGTCGGGTGGACGGTGCCCATAGCAGTCTCTTCCACTACCTGAACGGCGCCAAGGAGCTGCGGCGGATGGATCGTGCCGAGCCCGGAGCGCGGGAAGCGGCCGAGAGGCTCTGCCGCTGGGCCGACCTCATGCTCGAGAGCAAGGGCTCGGGGGCGTCCGAGCGCCTGGGTCTTCGCGAAGGCCTTCCCGAGCAGCTCAACCCCAGGCTGGTCCGTGTCTCCATCTCGCCGTTCGGGCTCGCGGGGCCTCAGGCCCAGTGGACGGGCAACGACATGATCGCCTTCCACGCCTCGGGCTTCGCGTACGGGTTTCCGGCCCTCCAGGTGGAGACGCTCGACCTGCCGCCGCTCCAGGCCCCGAGTTACGCCGCGGCCCTGCTCGCCGGGGAGCTGGTGGCCGCCGCGGCCCTGCACGGTCTCCTGCTCGCCGGGCGAGATGGGCGCGGGGCTCATCTCGACGTGTCGCTCCAGGAGGCCATCGCGGCGCTCAACCAGTCGCAGTTCAACGCCATGGAGCGCACGGGCGAGGTCAGGCGGCAGGCCACGGCCTCGGCCTCGAACCCGACGGTGGCCCTCCTGCCCGCGAGCGACGGCTGGGTGGCGATCTCGCCGCGCGAGGAGCACCAGTGGGCGCGCTGGCTCACGGTGATGGGCGATCCGGCCTGGGGCCAGGAGTCCCGCTTCGCCACGCGCCGGAGCCGGGCCGAGCACTGGCCCGCCCTCCAGGCATTGCTGGCCGAGTGGAGCGGCACGCGCCCGCGCCTCGAGATCTTCGAGGCCGCTCAGGCGGCCCGGGTGGCCTGCTATCCGCTGGGAGTGCCCACCGACCTCTTCGCCTCCCCCCAGCTCGCGGCCCGGGAGTTCTTCCGGGAAGCGCCCGGGCTGCCCGGTCTGCGTGTCCCGGGTCGACCCTACCGGATCGAAGCGAGAGAGGGAGCGGATTGCATTCCTCCGAAGCGCCCGCCGATGCCCCTGGCCGGCCCCGCGAAGCCCCTGGCTGGCGTGCGGATCGTCGACTTCAGCTGGGTTCTCACCGGCCCCATCTGCACCAAGTTCCTGGCCGCGCTCGGAGCGGAGGTGATCAAGATCGAGTCCCGGGCTCGGCCGGATCTGTCCCAGCGCGACCCCGCCTGGGAGGAGCTCAACCCGAGCAAGAAGAGCATCACCCTCAACCTCAAGGAGGAGCCGGCGCGGGACCTGGCCCGCCGGCTGATCTCCATGAGTGACGTGGTGGTCGAGAACTTCTCGGCCGGCGTCATGGACCGGCTGGGTCTCGGCTATCAGCGGCTCAGCGAGCTGAATCCCGGCCTGATCATGGCCTCGTCGTCGGCGCTGGGCCGGACCGGACCCGAGCGCGAGCGCGTGGCCTACGGCACGCTGATCCAGTGTTTCACCGGATGGGCCGCGCTCTCGGCCCAACCCGGCTACCCGCCCCGATCGGCTGCCGGCATTTGGACCGATCCTCTGACTGCCGCGCTCGAGACGTTTCTCCTGATGGCCGCCGTCTGGCGTCAGAAGGCGACCGGGCAGGGCTGTTTCTTCGATATCTCGATGGCCGAGGCCACGATCGCGGCTCTGCCCGAGCCCATCCTGGCCTGGTCGCTCAATCATGAGCTGGTCGAGCCGCGCGGGAACCGCGATCGGCTGTTCGCTCCGCAAGGGGCCTACCCGGCCCGCGGCGACGATCGCTGGCTGGCCGTGAGCGTCCAGAGTGACGCCGCCTGGCTCGCCCTGTGCGAATGCATCGGTCGGCCGGATCTCGGAGCCGACTCCGGCCTGCGCGATGCCGCCGGTCGTCGCGCCCGGCACGACGAGATCGATCGGGCCATGGCGGCGTGGTCTCGGACGCTGGCGCCCGAGGCGGCCGCCGCCATGCTGCAGGCCAGGGGCATCGCGGCCACGCCCACGCTCACGCCCGCCGATGTCTTGACTGACCGACATCTGACGGCACGAGGATTCGCCAGCCACGTCGAGAGCCTGGCCGGCGGGCGGCGCGCGACGCTGGGCTTCCCGTGGCTGGTCGATGGAGCCCGGCCGGCCGACTTCCGGCGGCCTCCGGACCTGGGCCAGCACAACCGCGAGATCCTTCTCGACCTGCTCGGCCTCGACCCGACCGAGTACCAGCAACTGATCGACGCCCAGATCATCTACTGAGAGAGGACGCAAGCGATGACCAGCGCCAGCACGCCCGTGTACGTGGAGTTTCGCGAGACCGGCCCGATCGCCCGCATCACGCTCAACCGCCCCGAGAAGCTCAACGCCATCAACTTCGAGGTCGGCCTGCAGCTCTACGAGGCCTTCGCCCGCTGCGAGAGCGACAGCGCCATCCGCGCCATTGTCCTGGCCGGCGCTGGCCGGGCCTTCTGCGCCGGTGACGAGCTGGGCCGGGAGCGGACGCCCGACGAGGAGATCTCCTTTCGGCGGCGCGGCTTCATCAAGCACTACGTCGAGGGGCCGGGGCGCTGGACCCGGACGCTCCAGCTCATGCGCCGCTTGCCCCAGCCGATCGTCTGTCGCATCCAGGGCTACGCGTATGGCGCCGGCTTCAACCTGGCCCTGGGCTCCGACTTCCGGGTCATGGCCAGCGACGCCCGGCTCGCCACGCCCTTCATCAAGCGGGCGCTGGCCACGGGCACCAACCTGCTCCAGCAGTACGTGGGCATCGGCAAGGCCATCGAGATGACGCTGCTGGGCGAGCCCGTCGACGCCCAGGAAGCCCTGCGCCTCGGCCTGGTGACCCGAGTGGTCGACGCCGCCGAGCTGGACGCGGCCACCGACGAGCTGGCGACCCGCCTGGCCACCGGCCCCACCGCCGCCATCAGCCTGAGCAAGACCGCCGTCTACCGAGGCTGGGACGAGGATCCGGCCGGCGCGTACTGGCATCAGGGCTCGGCTCTGGCCCAGGGCCGTGACCTGGAGGACTACGCCGAGGGCGTGCGGGCCTTCAAGGAAAAGCGGCCCCCGAGGTTCACGGGCCGCTAGGGTTGCCCGGGGTGAAGACGCCGCCGGCTACAGCATCCAGCGATGGCACGTGGTCCCCTGATGTGGTCGCTCGGCGGTCTCGCGCGCCGGCATGCTGCGGCCGCCCCCGCACGCCCTTCCACGTCCCTCACCCGACCTGAGTCGTCGATCCGCCCGCCGCGGGGGCGCTTCGACCGGTTCGAGCCCGGCGCCAGGGACGTCAGGTGCCGCAGAACGTGCGGTAGACGCGCTGCTCGGGGCCGGGCGGGTCGGCGTAGGCGGCAAACGCCGCCGGGTCCTCGTAGGGCCGCGACAGCACGAGGAGCAGCTCCTCGAACGGTCCGAAATCATGGCGGTCGACGGCGGCGGCCAGCGCCGCCTCGACCCGGTGGTTGCGCGGGATGAAGGCGGGGTTGGCCTGGCGCATCAGATCGGCATGTTCCCGGGGCGTCTGCCGTTCCTGGGCAAGGCGCCCGCGCCAGCGCGGCGCCCATTCGTCCCACGCGTCGGGCTCGTCGAACAGCTCCCGCACCGGCGCGTCGTCGCTGGGTATCTCCGCCGCGGCGCACATGCGCCGGAAGGTCAGCGTGAAGTCGGCGTGGTTCGCCGCCATGGCGTCGAGCAGGGCCTGAACCATCTCGGCGTCGGCCTCCAGCTCCGTGAACAGCCCGAGCTTTCGCCGCAGGCCCGCGACCAGGGCCCGGGAGAACAGGGCGGGGTACGTGCCGATCACTTCGGTGGCAATGGCCACGGCGCGGGCGCCGTCGTCGGCCAGCAGCGGCAGGATGGCTTCCGCCAGCCGCGCGAGGTTCCACGCCGCGATGTTCGGCTGATTGCCGTAGGCGTAGCGGCCGCGATGATCGATGGAGCTGAATACCGTCGCCGGATCGTACGTGTCCATGAAGGCGCAGGGGCCGTAGTCGATGGTCTCGCCGGAGACCGCAGTGTTGTCGGTGTTCATCACGCCGTGGATGAAACCCACCAGCAGCCACTGCGCCACGAGGCTGGCCTGGCGCGCGAGCACGCCTTCGAGGAAGGCGCGATAGGGCTCCGCGGCGCCGGCCACGCCGGGATCGTGACGCGCGATGGCGTGGTCGGCGAGCAGGCGCAGGGCCTCGCGATCGCCGCGCGCGGCGAAGAACTGGAATGTCCCGACCCGGATATGGCTGGAGGCGACGCGCGTCAGCACCGCCCCGGGCAGCGCCGCTTCGCGATACACCGGCTCGCCGGTGGTGACGGCCGCGAGCGTGCGCGTGGTGGGGATCCCCAGGGCAGCCATCGCCTCGCTCACGAGGTATTCCCGCAGTACCGGCCCGAGCGCCGCCCGCCCATCGCCGTTGCGCGAGAACGGGGTGATGCCGGAGCCCTTGAGCTGGAGGTCGCGGCGCCGGCCGGCCTGATCCACCACTTCGCCCAGCAGGATGGCGCGGCCATCGCCGAGCTGCGGGACGAAATGGCCGAACTGGTGGCCGGCGTATGCCAGCGCGATCGGCTCGGAGCCCGGGGCGATGCGGTTTCCACCGAGAACGCCCACGCCCTCGGGCGAGGCGAGCGCGTCCGGGTCGAGTCCGAGCTCGATGGCCAGCCCGCGGTTGATCTTCACCAGCCGCGGCTCGGCGACCGGCGTCGGCAGAAGGCGCGCGTAGAAGCGCTCCGGGAGCCGGGCATAGGAGTTGTCGAACGCGAAGCGCGGTGCCGGAGAGCCGCGGCGATGCTCCGGGGCCATGGTTAGCGTCGCCGGCGCGGCGGCGTGGTCGCGGGCCAGACTGTCGAGGGAGCGTGCCATCACGTGGGCCTCTCGTGGAGGATCTGCGCCGGCTTCCGGGCGTCGGCGGTGCGTATGGGGCAGGATAACAGCCCGGACTCACCGAGGCCAGGCCGCCGCCCTCGATGAGCGCGCGGACCACGAATCCCTGGATGGCGCGGACCCCGCCGCGCGTGACGATCAGCGACCGGTGTGCCCCCTCCCGCCCTCAGGCGGTTGCCGGCGACCACCGGTTCGTCGGGGAGAATGCTGGCCGCCACGAGGCTTGCCGATGCCCTGAGTTTGCGGTATCAGAATGCGGGCGGGCCGACACGAGCAGTGCTTCGTCGAGCGCAGTCACCCGAACAGCACCAGGAGGATGGCACTCATGATGACAACGGACGTGTACCCGGGCAAGGATCTCGGCACGCTCGAACTCACGATCACCGAGGCGATGGTGCAGCACTACGTGAAGGGGCTCGACGAGCCGAACCCCTGGTACACGACGGCGTCACCCTTTGGCGGACCGGTGGCCCCGGCGATCGTCTACCAGGACGCCGACAGCCAGTTCAAGGGCTGGTACCTCGACAACCTCTTCGGCAACCTGTGGCGGCGTCAGGAATGGGAGATCTACGCGCCCACCCGCGTTGGACAGACCCTGCGCTGCAGCGCGCGGGTGGCCGATCGCTACCGGAGGCGCGATCGCGACGTCGTCGCGCAGGAGATGTTGGTGCGCGACGAGGCCGGGCAACTGGTCGCGCGCAGCCTCCATCACCAGAGCTTCCTGGCGGAGCAGACGAGTGGTGAGGTCACGCTGCGCGATCCGGCGAGCAAGGAAGGCGCGAGACGAGAGGGCGAGCCCTCCGGGGAGCCGTTGTCGCTCGAACTCCGGAAGACGTTCACCGACGCGATGTGCAACGAGTTCTTCTACCGCAGCCGGAACTATCACAAC
>DATKEI010000314.1:0-9193 GCA_035544455.1 Binatia bacterium
CGCGCTCACGGCGCACGGGGCGACGGACGCGCCAAGGACACCCGCGCGATCCAGCAGGCGATGGACGCCGCGGCGGCCGCGGGGGGCACGGTGCACTTCCCTCCCGGCGACTACCTGTCGGGCACCCTCCGCTTGCGGAGCCGGACGACGCTTCACCTCGAAGCCGGCGCGACCCTGATCGCCAGCCCGGACGATGCGGACTTCGATGGACGCGAGGCGCTCGGCTACGATACGCACGCCGACGACGAGACCTCCGACTTCGCCTTCGCCCTCCTCCAGGGGCGCGACGTGAAGCAACTGCGCATCCTCGGCCCGGGCCGGATCGACGCAAACCGGACGAGCCGCCGCGGCCCCAAGCCGATCGCCCTCAAGCTGTGCCAGCGGATCGACATCCGCGACCTGACCATTGCCAACGCCGGCAACTACACCATCAGCCTGCTCGGCTGCGAGGAGGTGAACATCCAGGGCGTCGCGATTCTCAACGGGTACTCGGACGGAATCGATCCGGACTGTTGCCGCAACGTGCGGATCGCGGATTGCACGGTCGAATCGCGGGACGACGCGGTGTGCCTCAAGGCGAGCTTCGCCCTCGGCGTCCGGCGCGCCACGGAGAACGTGAGGGTGTCCGGATGTCGCCTCACCACCCAGCACAACGCGATCAAGCTGGGTACCGAATCGAGCGGGGACTTCCGGAACATCGCCATCAGTGACTGCACCATCACCGGGCGCCGGCATCCATGGAAGGTGCACATGACCTCCGGCCTCTCTCTGCAGGCCGTCGACGGGGGCACCCTCGAGCACGTGGCGGTCTGGAACCTCACGATGAGCGACGTCCGCGTGCCCATCTTCGTGCGGCGAGCGCGGCGGGGCCGGGCGCAGCGGGTCGCGATCCCGGGGTCGCTGCGAGACGTGTCGATCGCCGATGTGCGGGCCACCGGCGCGCTGGAGGCATCCTCCATCACGGGCATCCCGGGTCACCCCGTCGAGCGGATCGCGCTGGAACACATCCGGGTCAGGACCATGGGCGGGGGACGCCCCGCGTCGCTCGACGTGCCCGAGATGGAACGCCGGTATCCGGACGCCTTCATGTTCCACGGCCTTCCGGGATACGGGCTGTACTGCCGGCACGTCGCCGCCCTGACGGTGAAGGACATCCAGCTGACCGTCGATCTTCCGGACGCGCGCCCGGCGGTGGTGCTGGACAGCGTCGATGATGTGGACCTCCGGGCGCTCCGGGCGGCGCCTCCGATCGACGGGGGGCCGCTGCTGTGGCTGCATGCCGTGCGCAACGGACACCTGCGGGATATCGGGTCGCGCCCGGAGGGCAAGACCGTCGCGCGAATCAGTGGCGCCGCGACGGCCGGCGTGCGCGTGGAGCAGCGGGGCACCGACCAGCTGGTGATGGTCGATGGCGATGTGAATGCGCACGCGGTGCGCAGGGATGCCTGGGCCCCCAGATAGCGGGGCGGCCGCGCCGGACCAGCGAGCCAGAGCGGCGCCCAGCCGGGCCGCCTCCGCCCCGGTGTCGCTGACCCGTCAGGCGCGTCAGTATCCGACCAGCTCGAGGCCGGCGACCCGCGCGAAATCCCTAGTGTTGCGCGTCACCAGCGGGGCGTCGTCGACCAGGGCCGCCGTGGCGATCAGGAGATCCATCGCCGAGATCCTCTGGCGGGCCCGCTCGAGGGCAGCGAGAACGCGGGCATACATCGCGGGGAATCGTTGATCGGGATACACGACCTCCATGCCCGCGCACAGGTCGCGAACCCGCGTCCGCTCCAGGGACGGCCGCGCCGCCATCTCCGCCCCGCTGAGCAGTTCGCACATGACGTGCAAGCCGACGCACAGATCCTCGTCTCCGAGGCGGTCGAGCAGCTGGGTGGCCGGGCCCGCATGCCCCCGGCCGCTTTCGCGGAGCAGGTCCACGACGAACGACGTGTCGAGGTGCATCACAGGCGAGCAGGCCGGGCCGGCGACCTCCGGCGGGCGCGAATGCCCGCGTCAATGGCATCGAGCGTGTCCGCCCCGACCCGGGCGCGCCGGACCATCGCGTGCAGATCCCGGCCCGTCATGCGCTTTCCGAGCCGCTCCTTGATCACATCGGAGAACGACTGCCCGGGGGTCTTGTGGCGCGACAGGATCTCGTAGGCTTCGAGATCGATGGTGATGGTCTTGACCGCCATGCACTTACGGTGCACTTGCGTCCCGCGGCTGTCAATACCGCCGCCCCTGGGCGGGGCTCCGCGCCCGCTACAGGCCGGCCACGCCGGGGATCACCGTCTTGCCCATGAGCTCGATGGACCGCATGGTCGTCGGGTGGTCCATGCGCGACTCCTGGGCCTCGAGCAGGAGGTGGCCGATGCCGAGCTCGCGCTGCACGAGGGCGAAGCGCTCGACCATCTCGTCGGGCGTGCTCGCGATGATGTAGTGGTTCTGGACCAGCTCCTCGTAGCTCATCCTGGCGAGGTTGCCGGCGCGGGCCTTGAGCGCGAACTGGCTGGCCGTGCGCGACCGCATGCCCACGGGCGAGAAGTACTCGACGGGTCCGCGGAGCGTCGGACCCATGCGCCAGACGAAGTGGCGGCCGGCCTCCAGCGCCTTCTCGCGCGTGTCGGCGGTGACGGCGCAGATGAGGAAACCGAGCTTGTCCGGGGTGACCTCCCGACCCGTCTCCGCCGCGCCCTGGCGATAGTAGTCGAACAGCTCGCGGGCGACCTCGAACGACACCAGGAAGGGCACGTAGGTATAGCCCATGCGCCCGGCCCAGATGGCCGTCTCCGGGCTCGCCGTGCCCGGCACCCAGATGGGCGGATGCGGCGTCTGGAGCGGCCGCACCCACGGGTTCACGTGGCGGAAGTGATAGTGCCGGCCCTCCCAGCGGAAGGGCCCGGGGGTGGTCCAGCACTTGAGGATGAGGTCGTGGCACTCCTCGAAGCGCTCCCGGTTGTGGACGGGGTTGGAGTTGGCCCACCAGCTCTCGACGCCCACGCCCCGCACGAACCCGGAGAGCACCCGCCCGCCGGAGATGAGGTCGGCCATGGCGATCTGCTCCGCCATCATCACCGGGTTCTCCTGGATGGGCAGGATGTTCCCGAGGAGCAGGAGCTTGGCTCGCCGCGTCGTGCGGGCGAGGATGCCCGCGGTCATGTTGACCGACACGTTCACGCACGACGGCGTCGAGTGGTGCTCGTTGATCATCAGCCCGTCGAAGCCGGCCTGGTCCGCGTAGTCGTACTCGTCGAGGTAGCGGCGGTAGTTGTCGCTGGCCTTCTGCGGCGAGAAGAACGTGTTGGGGAACTCGAGCCGGAGCGACGGGTACTTGTCGCCCTCGGCGTCGGGGAACTCGTGGTGCGGCATCTCGCTGAAGTAGTGGAGCTTCATGCGGTGGCCTCCCGGGCCTTGCCGCGCGCGCGGGAAGGGCCCCGCCGGACGGCGCGGGCCGGGCTCCGGAGGAACTCGATCACCGCGCGCGAGAACTCGTCGGGCTTCTCGATGGGCGGCAGGTGCCCGCAGTCCTCCAGCACCTGGAGCGCCGCCCGCGGCATCAGGCGCCGGTACTGCTCCCCGCATTCGACGGGCACGATGCGATCCTGCCGGCCCCACACGATGAGCGCCGGGACCTCCACTCGCGGGAGGAAATGGGGCAGGCGCGGGTTGAACATGTACGGCTTCCACGTGAGCCGCGCCGCCATCTCGCGGTTGCGGGTGGCGGTCTCGCGCTCCTCGGCCGAGGGCGGGTGGCCGAAGAGCTCGTCCCACTCGGGAATGCGCGCGGGGTCGTGGACGGTCATGGGCAGCAGCTGCTCCGGCGGATAGTAGAAGATGTCGAGGATCTCGCCGGTCTCTGGCTTGAGGCCGGCGGGGGCCACCAGCACCAGCCTCTTGATGACGCCGGGGCTCATGGTGGCCATCTCCGCGGCCGTCCAGCCCCCGATCGAGTGCCCGAGCAGGTGCACGCGCGACAGCCCGGCTGCCTCCATGAACCAGAGGTAGAAGCGGGCGAGGTCATCGATGGACTCCATCCAGTCCGCGCTATCCGAGGTGCCGAACCCGGGATGGGTGGGCGCGTAGACGGTGAAGTGCTCGCTGGCGGCGGCCATCCACCGCCGCCAGCCGCGGTTCCCGCCGGCGCCGTGCAGGACGAGCAGCGGATCTCCCTGCCCGCCGATGATCGTGTGAACGGTCGTCCTGCCGACCGAGACGCGCTCCTCGCGGGGTGTGGTCACACTCTCCTCCTCCTCGCCGGGATCGTCGCCATCGCCGCCCCGCCGCGCGCGAGGCCGCGCAACGCGGGGGGGGGGTCGGGGCGACGCGGAGAGCATAGCGTGGTCGGCGACAGCCTCCAACCTCGCCGGAGCACTTGAGGCGCCGCGGGTCGTCACGCCCAGCTTCCCGGAACGACCGAGCCGCGACCTCGAGCGGTTCATCGGCGAGGCGCCGGGTGCACGTCTGTCCTCGCCCGAGCATCGGCGGGTACGGGCGGCCCGGCCTGTCGATCGGCCTGTCGATCGGCACCACGGAGGGCGATCTCGGCGCCCGTGCCGGCCCCGATCCTGTGCGGCGGCGCGGACCCCGTCGAGGGGTACGGGCGACGGGGGGGGTAACCGGCGGTGACTCAGACCCCGGTCTT
This sequence comes from Binatia bacterium, assembly GCA_035544455.1. GTDB lineage: Bacteria > Methylomirabilota > Methylomirabilia > Rokubacteriales > CSP1-6 > DATKEI01. The sequence goes on from DATKEI010000314.1 coordinate 4,628, forward strand.
CTGGAAGTAGAACCGGGCCGCGCCCGCCTGATTCTCGTAGATCGAGCCCTGCCGCCCGGCCGGGGGGAGGGGAAGCCGCACGGGAACCGGCGCGACTCGCGGTTCCACGGTCGGTCGACCGCTGAGCAATCGGCGGTTGAACTCGTCGAAGTCGCCGGCGCCGAGCAGCGGCCAGGCATCGGCCGCCGCCACCTCGTAGAGGAGCAGATTGCGGCTGCGATCGGACGTGTTGAGCGCCGAGCCGTGCAACGCGCGCACGTGGTGGAAGGACATGCTGCCGGCGCGGCCAGTCAGCGCCACCGCATTCGCGACCTCGGCCTCGATCTCCGCCGGATCGATCAGACCGCAGAAGCGGCCGTCCTCGCCGTGGTGGTTCCAGACGGGACCCCGGTGCGAGCCCGGGACGACCAGCAGGGGGCCGTTCTCGAGATCCATGTCGTCGAGCATCACGCCGATGGCCAGGAGGTCGTCGTTCGTGTGCGGATAGAACGCCCAGTCCTGGTGCCACTCGACGGGCGAGCCGTACCGCGCCGCCTTCATGTTGAGCTTGGAGCCCTGCAGCCGCAGGTCGGCCCCGAGGAGCTGGGTGAGGACCTCCATCACCGGCCGGCTGCGCACCACGGCATCGAAGGCCGGGTGCACCTTGTGCGGCGCCTTGACGCGCCGGACCCTGGGCTCGGCCCGGCTATGCCCGGGCTCGAGATCGTACACCGCGGTGTGCGTGTCGAACGCGGCGGCCCCGGCGACGAGCTCGGCGATGATGTCGCGAAGCTCCGTCAGGGCCTGGGGGCCGAGGAGATCGGGGACGACGACGAACCCGTCACGGCGGTACGCGCTCCTCACGGAATCGTGGGCCATGCCTGGAGTCTATACCGTCGCCGGAGCGCTCGCAAACCGCGCGGGGACGGCCGTGCCGTGTTGACTTGCCCGGGGCTGGTATGGTGTGGTGAGCCCGCCAAGGACGGCCGGACACTCGCGATCACGACGGGGGAAAGCACATGGGCACGAGCAACGGGTCAGGGGTTTCGCTCTCGCGCAGGCGGTTCCTGGAGCTCGCGGGTGTCAGCGTCGTCCCGCTGCTCGCTTCCGGCTCGCCTCCGATGTCGGCTCCGGCCGCCGCCGCGCCCATCAAGCGGGGCGGCACCGTGATCACCTCCAAGAACTGGACCTACGCCTCGCTGGACCCGGCGCTCATCTCGGAGCCGGAGATGGCAGGCATGGAAGCGATGTACAACGGCCTGGTCCGGTTCCGGCTCGTCGACGCGAAGACCTGGCAGTTCGACGTGGTGCCCGATCTCGCCGAGTCCTGGGAACAGCCGGATCCCCGGACCATCGTCTTCACGCTGAAGCGGGGCATCAAGTTCCACGATGGCTCGGACTTCGACGCCGCCGTGGCCAGGTGGAACATCCTGCGCGAGCGCGACCACCCCAAGGGCCAGCAGCACAAGACGCAGCTGCAGGCCTCCGTCGAGGACGTGATCGCCGACGGCAAGAGCACCCTGCGCATCAAGCTGAAGACCGAGAGCCCGGGCTTCCTGCGCCTGCACGCCTTCGCCTGGGGCCACAAGGTGCGCATGATGTCCAAGGCGGCCTTCGACAAGAACGGCGAGGAATGGTGCCAGCGCAACGCCGTCGGCACCGGGCCCTTCCGGTTCAAGCAGTGGGTCGCCGACGACCGCGTGATCTGCGAGCGGAACCCGGACTACTACGAGATGGGCGCCGACAACAAGTCCCTGCCCTACCTCGACGGCGTCGTCTTCCGCTATGTCACCGACCCCACCGTGGCCCTGAACGACGTGCGGGCCGGCACGACTCAGATGGTGGAGTGGATCCCGACCAAGGACGTCGCCGCGGTCCAGGCCGATACCAACCTGAGCCTCTATCGGATGCCCTGGGCGGGCCAGATCTACTTCTACGGCGGCTACAACAGCAAGGCCAAGCCCTTCGACGACGTGCGCGTGCGCCAGGCGGCCAACCACGCCATCGATCGCGAGGGCATGGCCAAGGTGCTGGGCTTCGGCGTTGGGGTGCCGCACTACTGGCCGCAGTGGGGCCCGGGCATCCTGGGCCACGACGAGAACCACCCCAGGTACCCCTACGATCGGGCCAAGGTCAAGCAGCTGCTGCAGCAGGCGGGCTACGCCGACGGCACGATCTCGGTCGAGCTCAAGGTCATCGCCCGCGAGCCGGAGCAGACCATCGGCGAGTTCATGCAGAACAGCTGGACGCAAGCCGGCATCAAGACCAAGCTGGTGACGCTGGAGCGGCTGGCCTGGATCGACCAGGTGCGGGCCAACCAGTTCCAGGCCTGCTTCTGGCGGGGCAACCTGGCCTCCTCGGTGGTCGACCCGTCCGCGCTCAGCAACGCGTTCATGTGCGGCAGCCCCGGCAACTGGGCGCAGTGGTGCAACCCGGACGTGGACAAGGCCATGACCGAAGGGGGGTCCACCTCGGACCGGGCGAAGCGCCACGCCGCCTACCGCAATGCCTTCCGGACCATCCAGGAACAGGCTTACGTCTTCACGGGCATCGGGGTCCCCCTGCTCACGGCCTACCGCAAGGAGCTCCAGAACCAGGAGTTCGATTTCCAGTCGCCGGTGTTCCGCACCACGTACCTCGGGTAGACCGCCGACCCTGCACCCCGGTCGTCCTGGCGCCGCCCGCGGGTGGCGCCAGGACACCAACCCTCATCGTCTGCCGGCGCGGCCGGTGCGGAAGGACCAGCGTGGGCAAGTACCTCGTGCGGCGGCTGCTGTACTTCATACCCGTGATCTTCCTGGTCAGCGTCGTCGTCTTCTCGATCACCATGCTGCTGCCGGGCGATCCGGCCATGGCGTTCCTGGGCGATGCCATGGGCCGGGACAAGGTGGCCTACGAGGCGATGCGCAAGGAGCTGGGCCTCGATCGGCCCGTTCCCGTCCAGTACGCCAGCTGGCTGGTCCGGGCGGTGCAGGGCGACCTCGGGCGCTCGGTCCGCACGCGGGAGCCCGTCATCGAGGGCCTGCTTGCGCGACTGCCGGTGACGGTCCAGCTCACCGCGATGGCGCTGTTCTTCGCGCTGGTCGTGGCCATTCCCGTCGGCATCGTGTCCGCCACCAGGCCGAACTCGCTGCTGGACAACGTGGGAACGGTCATCGCCATCGGCGTCGTGGCCATCCCCGAGTTCTGGCTGGGCATCCTGATGATCTACCTGTTCGCGGTCACACTGCACTGGCTGCCCTCCTCGGGCTACGTGCCGCTCGCCGTCGGGGTCTGGCCCAGCGTGCAATCGATGATCATGCCGGCGATTGCGCTGGGCACGACCGTGACGGCGGTGACGATGCGGCAGGTGCGAGCGTCTCTCCTCGAGGTGCTGCGCCAGGAGTACATCGTCGTGGCCAGGGCGAAAGGCCTCTCCGAGCCGAGAGTGGTGCGGATCCACGCCGTGAAGAACGCGCTGATCCCCGTGGTGACGGTCATCGGGTTGCAGATCGGTCGTCTCGTCGGTGGGGCGGTGGTGGTCGAGACCATCTTTGCCCTGCCCGGCATGGGGCGCCTGGCGGCCGACTCGATCTTCTTCCGCGACTTCCCCATGCTGCAGGGCGTGGTGCTCGTCATGGCCGGCGCCGTGCTGCTGTTCAACCTCCTGACCGATCTGCTCTATGCGTACCTGGATCCGCGAATCCGGTACGGGTAGGGCGACGCGCTGATGGCGAGCACGGCGACCCCGGCCGAACCGCGCGCCGGGTATCGAGAGCGCGCTCGCACCGGTCGGCTGTCCGGCCCCCTGCTGCAGCTCCTGAAAGTGCGCGGCGCCGGCTTCGGTCTCGCCGCCGTGCTGTTCGTGCTCTGCCTGGCCGCCCTGCCGGGGGTGATCGCCCCCTACGATCCCAACACGCCGCAGGGGGCCATCCTGCTGCCGCCCGGTGGGGCGTTCTGGTTCGGCACCGACCACCTGGGCCGCGACGTCCTCAGCCGCGTCATCCACGGAGCGCGGGTGGCGGTGCAGGCGGGCATGGTCTCGGTCGGCTTCGCCGTCACCGCCGGCGTGACCATCGGCCTGATCGCGGGCTACTGGGGCGGGTGGGTGGACGACGTGCTCATGCGCCTGATCGACGCCATCTGGTCGTTCCCCACGCTCGTGCTGGCGCTGGCCATCGCCTTCACGCTGGGCCAGGGGCTCGTCAACGCGATGATCGCGATCGGCATCGTCTTCACTCCCGCGTTCGCGCGGCTGGTGCGTGGCCAGGCCCTGTCCGTGCGCGAGCGCGACTTCGTCACCGCGGCCCGCGCGCTGGGCGCCCAGCCGGGGCGGATCATGCTGTATCACATCTGGCCCAACGTCGTCGGGGCGATCATCGTCCAGTCGTCGCTGATGGTGGCGCAGGCGATCATCGTGGAGGCGGCCCTCAGCTTCCTCGGCCTGGGCGTCGAGCCGCCCCAGGCCAGCTGGGGCTCGATGCTGCGCTCCGGCTACCAGTACATGGAGCGCGCCCCGTGGCTGTCGCTCTTTCCGGGCGCCGCCATCTTCGTGACCGTGCTCGGCCTGAACCTGCTGGGCGACGGCCTGCGCTCGGCCCTCGACCC
>DATKEI010000315.1:0-10772 GCA_035544455.1 Binatia bacterium
CCACGTTCGACTTGCCGCAGCCGTTCGGTCCCACGATGCACGTGATGCCGGGCAGGATGCGAAGCTCGGTCTTCTCCGCGAAGGACTTGAAGCCGTGGATGAGGATCTGTTCCAGGCGCATGGTGCGGGATGGTCGTCCCATGACCTGTCTAGCACGAGAGCTTCCGGGACACCAAAGAAAAAAGCACCACGCCTGGTGGGCAGAAGGGCCGGCGGGCACTAAATCTGGGGAATCCGTAGAGGCAGAGCCGACGGGCACTCAATCTGGACAGTCCGTGGGGCCGGGCACCGGGGCGCGGTCGATGAGCTCGAGTCGCTGCGCGGCCCGCCCTGGTCCGTGTACCGGATGACTTGCGCAGAACTAGTGCTCCGCGCAGACTGGCCAGTACTTTCACGCCGGGGGTCCACATGAAGATTGCACTGGGTGGCAAGGGCGGTTCCGGGAAGACGACAATTGCCGGCACCCTTGCCCGCGTGCTCGCGGCCCGGGGACTGCGCGTGGTTGCCGTCGACGACGACAGCAATCCCAATCTCGCCGTCACACTCGGGGTTCCAGCACGCGGGGAGGCCGTCGGCCCGCCCGCGTTGCCACGTGATCTGCTGGTCGAACGCACGGATGCCGAGGGCCAGACGTGGCTCGAGCTGAGGATCCCGGCGGAGGAGTTCATCGACCGCTACGGGGTGCCAGTCGGGGAGAACCTGACGCTTCTCGTCATGGGCCAGCCGAGCCACGGCGGCTCTGGCTGACTCTGCCGGGCTCATGCCACCGTGCGTGGCGTCTTGCGCGGACTCGTCGCCGACACCTCGCGGATGGCGGTCGTCGATCTCGAGGCGGGTCTCGAGCATCTGAGCCGGGGAACCGCCCGTCATGTGGATACCCTGCTCGTCGTGGGCGAACCGTACTTCAAATCGCTCGAGGCCGCCCAGCGCTCCTTCGCGCTCGCTCGGGATCTCGAGATCATGGCGATCCACATGGTCGCCAACAAGATCCGCACCCCGCGCGACGAGCAGACGGTGCGAGATTTCGCCCGCCGTCACGCGATCGACATCGCCGCGGTCATCCCCTACGACCGGGCGGTGATGGAGGCCGACGAACAGGGCGTCGCCCTCATCGAGCACCATCCTGATGCGCCGAGCGTCGCCGCCATCCAGCGGCTGGCCGACCGTTTGCTCGCGTCCCCCTGATCGCGGTGCTCCCCGGCTCCCCGGCGAGGGTTCTCATCGGCGCTTGCCGTCCGCCTCGTCCGTCGCGCCGGGCTGGCGAGATGGATCAGGACCCGCCAGGATGCGGATTCCCGCGACGGCGCCACCGGCCGGTCCAGGCCGCGCTGGAGCGACCCTCGGCTGATGCGCTCATTGCGTGCAGGATACGGCTTCGGCAAACAGCCCACTCCGCGGCTTGAAGCCCGAACACCGGCCCGGCCAGGCGCGTGTGCTCAACGTCTCGACGAGCCACCAGTAGGGCAGGTGCTGGACGGCAAGCTCCTGGATCTGCCGGTAGACCTGTGCGCGCGTGCCGCGCTCGACGGTGCGCCCCGCCTCGTCGAACAGCGCGTCCATCTGCGCGTTCCGGAACGCGGCGGCGTTCGTGAACGGCGCGGGGCCGATCTGCGACGAATGATACATGCGCCGGACGCCGATCTCCGGGTCCGGCCCCTGGCAATAGGAGATGACATTGGTGTCGAAGTTCCGATCCTTGAAGACCACCGGCACGAAGGCGGCCGGATCGAGCGGTCGCAGCGTGACCGCGACACCGACCAGGCCCCACTGCTGGCGAAGCACTTCGCCGTACTTGGCGAAGGTGGGGAAGTGCACAAAGTCGATGGCGAGTCGCGTGCCGTCACTGGTGCCGGCCACCCCCCGTGCGATGCGCGGCCCGTCCCCCTCCTTCTTCCAGCCGATCGCATCAAGCAGCCGCTCCGCCTCCCCGCGGTCGAATCTCGGCATGGGGAGGCCTTCCGCGTGGGCCCAGGCGATCCCGGTCGAGATCGGGGCTGACGCCACCTTGCCTTCGCCGTAGAGCACCTGGGTCAGGAGCGGCAGTCGGTCCGTCGCGTGGGCGAGGGCCCGACGAAGTCTCACATCCTGCACCATCGGGCGGTCGAGATTGAAGCTGACTGTCATGATGCAGTTGGAACCGCCCGGGGTGTAGGCGGTCTGGACCGTCCGGAATCGCCCATCGGCGCTCAGCCGGCCGAGCTGCGGCCCGGGCACGCCCCACAGGAAGTCCACCTCGCCGTTCTCGAGCGCGAGCACCTGCGTGGACGCATCGGGGATGATGCGCATGACCACCTCATCCAGATACGGCAGGCCCTTCTTGAAGTAGCCCGGGTTGCGGGCGAGGCGGATCTCGGCGCCCTTCTTGTAGGAGACGAACTTGAAGGGCCCCGTGCCCACCGGATTGACGTTGGCCGGGCTCGTCTGCGGATCGCTGCCCTGGTAGATGTGCTTGGCCACGATGGGCGCCTCCGTGGCATCGAGCTGAAACAGCATGGGGGCGTACGGCTGCGTGAAGCGGAAGACCACGGTGCGACCATCGGGCGTGTCGATCCCGGCGAGCCGCCCTCCCATGGAGGCCTTCGTCCGGGCGTGGAACTTGAGCAGCACTTCCTCGAACGAGAACTTCACATCGGCCGACGTGAAGGGCGCGCCGTCGTGCCACGTCACGCCATCCTGCAAGCGGAAGCGATACACGGCGCCGGACTGCTCGACGCGCCAGCTCTCCGCGAGCTCGGGGACCGGGTTGCCCCGCTCGTCACGCCCGAGGAGACCGTTGTAGAGGAGCTCGGCCGCGGTATGCGTCGCGCCGCTCGTCGTGATGGCCGGGTTCAGGTGTCCCGGATCGGCCGAGATGGCGGCGACCAGCGTGCCGCCCCGGACGGGCCCACCCTGCGCGGCCGCCGGCAGCGGGAACAGCCACGCCAGGGAGACGAGAGCGAGCACCATGGGAACCGGTCGGTCCTGAATGCGCATGCCTTCCTCCTTCCGTCAATCGAAGCAGCTTCTGAAGATCGAAGTGCGCGCCGCAAAAAAAGAGACGGTCAGCCCGCTGGACGCGGATCGCGGCGGAGGAACTGGGTCAGGACACCGCACAGATCGCGACCGCGCTCGGTGAGTGAGTACTCGACCCGGGGCGGCGTGTCCGGGTACACGGTGCGGGCGATCAGTCCCGCCGCTTCGAGATCGTGAAGACGCGCCGCCAGGGTGGATGAGCTGACCTCGCCCAGCCGGGTGCGAAGCTCGTTGAACCGGATGATGCCGCTATTGGCCACGAGGCTCAAGAGACCGAGGGCGTAGCGCCGTCCCATGACCTGCGCCAGCGGTGTGGCCGGGCAGAGACAGTCCCCGGCGGCCAGCCTGGCGCCGCACCCGCAGGCTTCGGCAATCCCCCCTACCCGACTCCCGGGCACGCGGCGCCTCCGGTGTGGCAATCGCAGCCGGCCGTGCCGCATTCGCCGTGGGCGTGCCGCGCCAGGTACGGCTCGAACTCGTCCAGGAACCGGCGCCGCCCCTCGTGCAGGCCGAGGCCGGTCAGGCGGTAGCGCATGGCACCCATCACATCGGGCCGCGCCTCGCAGAAGCCCTCCTCGACCAGCTGGGCCAAGGTGGTGTGCACCACCGCGGTACTGTCGACGAACCGGAGGATGTCGGCCGAGGAGACGTCGGGGCCGAGCCCTTCGCCGTGGAGCCAGAACATGATCTGCAAGATCTCGTCGCGCCGCTGGAGCGCGTCGAGCGGGTCCGCGTCGTGCTCACGATTCGCCAGGAGGCGCTGTACGTGAATCAGGGCCTCCTCCACGGCCGCCCGGACCGCGGCCGTCAGCTCGGTCGTGAGCTCGTCCACCTCGGCCGGCTCGCAGCCCACGACGAAGACCTCGGCGGGCAGCGCGCCCAGGGCCTTGGCGACCGCCAGCGCGCGTGCCGGGACGGCCAGGTGCAGGTCGACCTCCCCGGTCCAGTTCACGTCTTCGACCCGCTCGACGTACACGGTGCCCGGGGCGCCCCCCCGCGCCATGGCATCGACGATGATGAGGCGCCGGCACGGAGTCAGGAGCTCCTGGGCGAGGCGGATCCCGGCCGTCCCCACCTCCATCACCTCGACGTCCGGCAGGGGCGGGCGCTCGCGCAGCCGGCGGATGACCTCGACCCCGAAGCCGTCGTCGCCCCGGAGCACGTTCCCGAAGCCGGCGATCAGCGTGCGCACGATCAGCGCCCGGGGGCCGGCTCGACGCCGACGGCCACCCGCACCTCGTCGCCGTCGACGGCGACCGGAAGGACGCGCAGGGGGTCGGTCCCGCCGTCCAGCCGGTGGCCGGTCCGCACGTCGTAGCGGCACCCGTGCCAGGAGCAGCGCAGCTCCGATCCTTCGAGCGTCCCGAACTGGAGCGGCAGGGGCGTGTCGCCGCACCGGTTCGCCACCGCGTGGAACTCTCCGCCGACGTTCGCCATGAGGATCGGCTGCCCCTCGACCTCCACGGCCATGACCCGGCCGGGGGCAATGTCCATGGCGCCACACGCCCGCCGATACACCGGGCGATGCGCGGCCCGAAGTCCCCCCACCTGGATCAGGGCCGGCCCCGCCGGAGCACGGGCGCCGAGTACCAGCTCCTGGAACCCGACGAGCCCGGCCCGCAGCGCCTCCTCCACATCGTGGCGGACGGCCTCGACGGCGACTCCGCTGCCGTCGAGCCCGTGGGGGCGCACGTAGACGGCGCCCCCGACCACGTCGGCGAGCTCCACGTCGATGCCCCGCGCATGCAGATGGCCCCGGACCCCGTCGAGCGCCTCCTCGGCGAGAAGGCGCCGGTCGACGGCGAGCAGATCGTAGGACATCAGGAGCAGGCGGATCGCGGGGTCGGCGGCCAGCCGGTTGACGAAGGCGTCACCCGCCATGCCCCGGATGGCGTCCACGAGGTGGGTCAAAGCGGTGCGGTGGATGGCGTCGATGGCCTCGAGCAGGGCGGTCACGTCGGCGCGCACGCCGGGATCAGCATGCCCTTCGAGAGCGGCGATGAGGCGCGGTACCCTCTCCAGAACGTCTTCGCTCATGGCCGGCTCGTCGGACATCCGCCGCCGAGGGGAGCGCGCCGGAGCCGCGCGACCGCGCCCGCGTCCGTGGCCATGACCACCGCCAGGTCACACACCTGGTCGACGGCGGACGCCACCACAGCGCTGAAGGTGTCACCGAACTCCTGGACCTCCGGCTCCACCTCGATGACGACCACGTCGTCGGGCAGCGCCCCGAAGTGTCGCGTGACCACGAGCGTGTTGTCGAGGGCGATGACGCCCGTTACCGCCTCGGTCACCGCGCGATGGATCTCCTCGGCGCCGGGCAGGACGCCATCCCATCGATACGCTGTCACCGTGCCCGGTCGCCGGTCTCCCCGTTCCACCGCCGCGATCACCACCGCTCGGGCGAAACGTCGATCCCGAGGCTCGTCGTCCAGGCGCTGCATGACCGCGATCGGATTGTAGCTCAGGTCCTCCACCACCACCTCGCCGGGCCAGGGGTGATCGACGAGGCGGTCGACCACCGCCGCGCCGATCGAGTGATCGCGGAGATTGCGATAGCCGACGCCGGCGACGATGACGCGCATCGCCTATCCGCTCTCGTCGTCGACTCCACAGGCGCAGGTGTTGACTTCGCGCGTGATGACGCCGGCATCCGAATGGATGTGGGTGGTGCACGGCATGCACGGGTCGAAGCTCCGGATCGCGCGCAGGATGTCGATTCCCTTGAACCGCGCGGGGTCGTCGGTCTCCTCGAGGAGCGGTGTGTTCAGCACCGCCTCCTCGTACGGCCCCGGCTGCCGCCAGCGATCCGTCGGCGAGGCATTCCAGGTGGACGGGGTGAGGATCTGGTAGTTGGCCACCGCGCCGCGATCAAGCGTCAGGTGGTGGGTCAGGTAGCCGCGTCCCGCCCCCCAGAAGCCCACGCCGCGCTGCTCCCCCCGCCTGGGGATCTCAAACGGCGTGCTGGTTCGCGTGTCGCCGAGCTTCAGGCGATCCATCGCCGCCCGCCAGTTGTTGAAGGCGACGAGGGTGGTGAAGCCCGTGCAGTAGGCACGCGCGCGGTTCCGCTCGAAGGCGTTCCACACCGCGGGCACCCGCCACTCGATCTCCACCTCGGGCAGCGCCCCCTTCGGGAGCCGGAGCTTCAGTGACGTGCCCGTGGCCTCGATGAAGGGGTTGGCGGGCAGCTTGCGCGCGACCGCGGTGTTCCAGAGTCGGGCGTAGGCGCCGGCCTCCATGGACTGGCGGTCCCAGCGCGGGGCCGTATCCCACGTGTACTTCTCCTTCCAGCTCTGCCCCTGCGGCCGGGGCTTGGTCACCTTGTTCCAGGGGTGATAGGGCGAGAGCGGATTGCCGACCGGATCGGTCGGGAAGTGCTGGCGCTGCCCGTCGCCCGACCATTCCTCGTAGTACGAGTGCTCCACGAACTCCTCGACTCCGATGTTCAGCGCGTGCAGGTCCGTGGTGACGAGCTGCCCCTCGACGATGACCCCGGGCGTCGCCCACCGGCGCTCCCCCCACGCCGCCGCCCCGGCGTAGGTGGCGTCGTAGGCCTCGGGGTGATCGAAGATACCGGTGTCGATCAGATTGGCCCGACGCGCGCCCACCTGCATGTAGGCGGGGTTCGCGGCGTAGAAGAACTCCGTCAGGTCGTCCCAGATCGCCGCCAGCTTCTTCGAGTAGTCGAAGAACTGAGCCAGCCGCAGGAACATCTCGTTCATGACGGTGAGGGTGACGGTCGAGCTCATGCCGCCGGGCACGATCGTCTGGGGGTGGGGGTACTTGCCGCAGATCAGCACGTACGCCTCGCGCGCCACCCGCGTCATGTGCAAGGCTTCGAGGTAGAGCTTGCCGCTGAGCGGGTTCAGGTCGTCCATGAGCTCGCCCATCGTCCGGAACCCGTGGACCTCTGCGTGTGGCGCCTCGGCCGAGCGGGCGCGCGCCAGGAGGGACGGGTTGGTGGGGCCGACCATGGCCGCCGAGTAGTCCGGCCCCGCGAGCAGATGCAGGTGGAGCGGATGGTCGTAGAGGAACTCGAGGGCGAGGGCGATGTTCCGGATCAGGATGCCAAGGGGCGGGGGCACGCACCCGATCGCCATCTCGATGGCCATGGCCGATGTGACGGAATGCACCCCTCCGCACACGCCACACGCCCGGCTCGTGATGTAGATGGCGTCGCGCGGGTCGCGCCCGACCATGATGACCTCGTAGCCCCGGAACAGGGTCGCCACCGAACGGGCCTCCAGCACCTTGCGCGCCTGGAAGTCGGCCACGGTGTGGAAGGCGAGGGCGCCCGCGACACGGGTCACGGGGTCGAAGTCGAGGTCCTTGATGTACCCGTTCCGCTTGAGCAGTTCCTCGATGCGCTCGGCCGTCAGCTGGGCGGGCGCTCCTCGCGGCCCCGCGGCGGACGGAGCGTACGGGTTGGCCACGCCGGCGCGGAGGAACGGCTTGCCCTGCGCGTCGAAGTCGATGGGCAAATTCTTGAAGCACATGGCGTCCTCGCCCGATCAGGGCAGCCGGACGACGCGGCCCGACCGCCCGACGTGGCGGTCGGCCGCTTCGAGGCCGCCCAGCAGCGCGCCCAGCGCGCCATTGATGGTGGTGAGCCTCTCGGGCAAGGGCGCGGTGTGATCCCGCACCACCGCGAGCCCATCGGCGATGGCCGCGACGCTCTTGCGGGTGTCGAGCAGAGCCCAGGCTATGGCGATCAAGTAGCCGGCGAGCACGAGCACCACGAGCGCGACGGTGATGAGAGTCAACGTCAGGAGCATGACCGTCTCCTCACTGGCCGCGTCCCTCCAGCACAGTGGCCACGGTGTCGAGCTTGCGCTCCACCGCGCCGGCCGCCCCGAGCAGGTCGCCGGCGACGGCAAGGGTGACGTCGAGCGCGCCGATGTGCGCGGTGTTGCGGGCAATGCCGCCGGCCGCCTGCACCGTCTCCGCCGCATAGCGCTGGATCGATCGGGCCGCCCGCCATGTCCGGTGCAAGAGGTACGCCGCCAGCGGCACGAAGACGACGAGGGTCACGACGAGACCGGCCCACCAGATCGCGTAGACCGCATCCGGGACACCCGCGGGATTCATCGCCGCTCCTGGCGAGAGACCGCCGCGATCAGGGCCGCGAGGTTGTCGTCGGCCGCCGTGAGCCCGTCCCGGATCGCGGTGAGACCGCCATTGAGCCGGGTCACCTGGGGCGCGAGGGCATCGGTCTGCCGCTCGATGGCGCGTACCCCCAGCCGGATCTTTGACAGGTAGTTCACCGGGGCGACGAACCGGGTCGCCGGCCCCCCGATCAGCTCGAGTTCCTGCGCGATGGCGCGCAGGAACAGCGCGAGGGCGACGAACAGGGCGGCCGCGCCCAGCACGGACAGGGCCGTCAGAACGACCAGGGCATTCATCCGTGGGCGTCCGGGCCGAGCACGCAGGCCGGGCAACCGGGGCATCGGCTGGCGTGCGCGTGCAGCGCGGCCGTCGCGACCACGACCCCCCGGGCCGCGGTCAGGATGTCGGCGCCCACGTGGTTGGTCGTATCGAGCAACGCGACGTGGATCGTGTTGTTCGCGACCTGCTGGCCCACGGTCCAGATCGCCGCCACGCCCACCCGCACCTCGCGCGCGGCGCGCCAGATGAGGGTGAGCAGTCCGGCCACCACGATCAGGACGACAGCGTATATGACGAGGGTCACGATCCACATCCGCTCGATGGTCTCGGCGCTCACGTCCGTCATGCCTCGCTCCTGCCCCGCCCGCCCGCGGCCGCACGGCGGTCCAGCGCCTCCACCAGCGCCGTGCTCTTGGCCTCGATGTCCCGCACGGTCTCCTGCAGATCCCGGCCCAGTTCGTTGGTGGTCTGGAGCTCCCAGATCGCCCGGGTGTTCTCGCGGATCGTCTCGAGGGCGGCGAGAGCGCGGCGCGCGTGGGCGGCGATGCTCCGCGCGGTGAGCCAGATGGTCACCAGGAGGGCGGCCGCCACCAGGACGACCGCCGCCCCCACCAGCAGCCACACTCGCCAGACGGCCCAGATCTCAGCGTCGTTCATCGGCGCCATCCCGCGCGGCGCTGTCGTCGAGGTAGTCGGTGCGGTCGCCGGGGCGATCCGCCCCCCAGAATCGGTCCGCCTGGCCCGGCGGCCGGCCCGGCTTCTTCGCGCCCAGGTGCTGCCACACGCTGTAGAAGAACTTGATGGTCCGGTCGGAGACGGTCTGCGGCTGGACGTGGGCCCAGCCGCTCGGCACCTCGCCCCGCACGTCCCAGCGATGCTCGCGGTTGGCCTCGCGGTTCGAGAGCCGGCGGAGCCGGCGAACCACCGCGCCCACGCCCCGGGCGGCGAAGGTCGAGACGATGGCCCCGGGCGGTGTCTTGTAGAACGGGCTGAACTTGTCGGGGAAGCCGGGCATCGTGCACCCGATGCAGATCCCGCCCGCTTGCATGCAGCCGCCCATGTGGTTGATGGCGCCGCGTTGCACGATGTTGCAGTTCACCACCGGGCCCCAGCAGCCGATCTCCACCAGGCACTCCGGGTCGCCGTAGTGCCTGGCGAAGATGCCTTCCTCGTAGAACCCGGCGCGGGTGCAGCCCTGGTGCACCGTGTCGCGGAACAGCCAGGCCGGGCGTCCGAGCTCGTCGAAGGTAGGCAGCGGGCCCAGCCCCTGGAGGAACAGGAGGACCGCGAACACCGTCTCGGTGAAATTGTCTCCCTGGGGTGCGCATCCCGGGATGTTGATCACGGGCAGCCCGAACGCGCTCCGGTATTCCTTTCCGAGAAGGTCCATGACGCTCATGGCGCCGGTCGGGTTGCCCTCGGCCGCGGGCACCCCGCCCCAGGTCGCGCAGGTGCCGATGGCGATCGTCGCCGCCGCGCCGGACGAGAGCCGCTGCAGCCACGTCGCCGTCGGCACCGGTCGCGACCCCTCGCCGTCCTTGATCGCCTCGACCCCCATGGCACAGAAGTAACCGCCCGTCCGCTCCGCGATCCGCTCGTCCGCCACCGAGCCCTCGTACACGACCACGTAGGGGGCGCCGAGCTTCCCCTCCCAGGCGTCGGCGAAGGACTTGACGAAGTCGGCGCCGGCCTCCACCGAGAGCACCGGGTGGTGGAGGAGGACCTTCGGCATGGCGGGGACCGTTCCGGCCAGGAGGCCCTCGATGCCGGGGTTCGTGGCCCCGGCCACCGAGATGGTGCAGCCGTCGCAGCTCATCCCGGCGAGCCAGTACACATGGATGGTCGTGATCGGCCCGAGGGGCAGGCGCTCCCGCGTCGTCTCCGGCTGCGTCTCCGGAATGGACGGCTGCCCGCCCTTGATCACCTCGCGTTCGACGATGGCCATGGCTGGCTCCTCGATCCCGCGCTAGCAGATGCGCGGGAGCTGATCTCCGTGCAGCATATCCACGACCCGGTGCCCGCCGATACGCGTTTTCAGCAGCACGAGCCCGGCCGGATCGGCCACGACCTGCCCGACGATCCGCGCCTGCCGCCCCTCCACCCGGTCCCGCATGCGGGCGAGCATGCGATCGGCGTGCCCCGGGGCGACGATGGCCAGCAGCTTGCCCTCGTTGGCGACGTAGAGCGGATCGAGGCCCAGCAGCTCGCACACGCCGGACACCGCCTCCCGCACCAGGATGGCGCTCTCATCGAGCACCATCCCGACGCCCGACTGCCGCGCGATCTCGTTCAGCGCCGTGGCCACACCCCCGCGCGTCGGGTCGCGCAGGCAGTGAATCTCCGCCCCGGTGTCGATCATGTCGAGGACCAGCTCG
>DATKEI010000316.1:0-6183 GCA_035544455.1 Binatia bacterium
CGAGTTCTTCGCCTCGATCGACGAGCGGGTGGCCGACGGATCCGTGGACGCGCTCACGCGCGACACGCTCCGCTGGTACGTGCACGAGGAGCGGGATTCGCGCGCGCTGCTCCGCGCCGCCTATGCGCGCGTCGAGGGAAGGGAGCCGGGAAGATGAAGTCGCCGGCAGCGTAGCCCGGCCGTGGATGAGGCGGGTCGGTCCGCGCATCGCCTCGTCATCGTTCGACCATGACCGCGAGGCAGCGACGCGGGCGAGGTGGGCGCCGTGATCTCCATCGTCATCCCTGCCTACAACGAGGAGCGCCGCATCGGCGCCAGCCTCGCGGCGATCACCCTGTACCTGGACAGCAGAGAGGAAGACTACGAGGTCGTCGTGGTGGATGATGGCTCTCGCGATGCCACCGCCGCGATCGTCGAACAGGCACCGGGCGCCGCCGGGGGCCGCGTGCGGCTCCTCCGCATGCCCCAGAACCGGGGCAAGGGGGCGGCGGTGCGGGCGGGTGTCCTTGCCTCGCGCGGCGCCGAAGTGCTCTTGTCGGACGCCGACCTGGCCACGCCCATCGAGGAGCTGTTCAAGCTGCGCGCCCGTCTGGCCGCCGGCTGCGACATCGTCATCGGCTCGCGCGCCGTGGACGGCTCGGACATCCGGATCCGGCAGCATCCGGTGCGCGAGGTGATGGGCCGCACCTTCAACGCCGTCGTGCGCGCGCTCCTCGTCCCCGGGATCCGTGATACGCAATGCGGATTCAAGCTGTTCCGGGGGCCGGCTGCCCGCGAGCTGTTCGCCGCCGCCAGCGTCGACGGCTTCGCCTTCGACGTGGAGATTCTGCTCCTGGCCCGCCCGCGCTATCGCGTGGCCGAGGTGCCGGTCGTGTGGCGACATGTTGAGGAGTCGAAGGTATCGCCCTGGCGCGATGCCGCCCGCATGCTGGCAGACGTCGTGAAGCTCAGCTGGAGACGGCACGGAACACGAGGACGACCGGAGTGACCGGGTAGTCGCGCACCCTGATACGGACACGATGCTCTCGCTTCGGCAGGTAAAACCCGAGCCGAAACGATTCGGCCGCAGGCCCGTCCTTCATCCCCGGCACGTTCAGAAAGACCCCGACCAGCCCGATGTACGCACCGGACCGCTCCAGGGGCGTGATCCCCTCCTCGCGGTCAGCCTCGAGGTGGGCGACCCGCGTGGTCCCCAAGGATGGCGCAGGTGACAACCGGGTGCGAGATGCAGTACTTGATCAGCACCTCGGGCCTAGCCCTGGGCGTCGATCTCCGCAGCCCACTCGGGCAGTGGCTGGTCGACCAGACGCCCGAAGAGGTTGCCGCCACGCGAGCCACCGAACGGCATGTTGACGAGCACGGCCATGCCGCGGTCCCGGGCCAGGGGGAGCATCTGATCAGCGGCCCCGCGATTGGCGATGGAGCGGTCGATCTGGATTAAGTCGAACGGGTGGCGCCGCATCGCCGCGCCATCATCGGCCGGTACTGAGAGGCGCTGGACGTGGTGAGGCCGACGTAGCGGATCCGCTCGATGCTGTCGCCGGGCCCCGCCATCTCGCGCCGGATTCTGGCCCGCACCGCCGGGTCCTTCAGCCGCTCGAGCATCGCGTCGATGCCCCCCTCCTGCACCCAGTCGGGGAAGAGCGTGCGCACGGTCGTGCTGGACGCCGTGTAGGGGTAGACGTCGCCCATGACGTCCAGGCCCTCTCCCGCCGCCGCGTCGATCAGGGCCAGTGCGGCCGGCACGCGGCCCCAGTGGGGCCGCCCGGCCGCCTTGACGTGGCTGACCTGCACCGGGAGCCCGCCCTCGCGCCCCACCCGAATCGCCTCCGCCACCGCGTCGAGGAGGGTCGCCCCCTCGCCCCGGATGTGGCTCGCGTAGAAGCCGCCCGCCGCCCCCGCCCGCCGGGCGACGGCGATGATCTCCTCCGTGGCGGCGAACGAGCCCGGCGCGTAGATCAGACCCGTCGAGAGCCCCCAGGCGCCGTCGGCCATGGCCTCGTCCATGAGGCGCTCCATGGTCTGCAGCTCGCGCCCGCTCGGGGCGCGGCGCGCGAAGCCCATCGCGGCTAGGCGCAGGGTCCCGTGCCCGACCAGCTGCACCACGTTCAGGGCGACGCCGAGATCGTCGTAGCGCCGGAGGTAGTCGCCCACCGATCGCCACGAGAAGTCCATGGCCGGCGTGAGGTAGAGGGCGAACCCCCGCATGTCGAGGTGGAAGGCGTCGGAGACGGGCGCCGGCGAGAACCCGCAGTTCCCCACCACCTCGGTGGTGACCCCCTGGCGCACCTTGGACTCGGCCCGCGGGTTCGCCCACAGCCGCCAGTCGGAGTGCGAATGCATGTCGATGAAGCCGGGCGCCACCACCCGCCCGGAGCCGTCCAGCGTGCGCGCCGCCGGCTCGGCCCCGAGGTCCCCGACGGCGGCGATGGCATCGCCGGCCACCCCCACGTCGGCGCGCCGGCCGGGAGCGCCGGTGCCGTCGACGAGCGTGCCGCCGGCAATCTTCAGGTCAAGCACGGCAGACCCCGCCCGCGTCGCGCCCCGCCCGCTGTCGACCGAGAGCCGGCGCCACCGCCAGTCCAGAGAACTGCAGGATGTCGTCTCGATCCTCCGGCAATAGATCGACGAGGATCTCGCTCACCGCGATCTCCGCGGTGGTCGTCGTTCCCGGTCCGACCGCGGTGGTGAGATGATCATCGGCGATCCTCCGGGAGTTGTCGGGGTCGAACGGGCGTAGCCTAGCACAGGGAGCCGGCCCTCCCCCGGACAGGCGGGGGGCAGGTCACCTCACATCGCCGAGGAGGAGTCGATGGCCGCTTCCGCCGAGGGTCCGAAGCGCGCGACGCCGATCACCGAGGCCCGGAACCGGGCCGTGCTCGACGCCCTGCCCTTCGGCGACACGCAGGACTTCGAGGACGCCCGCCGGGGCTTCCTCGGCTCCCTGCCCGAGGTCGAGATCAGGAACGACCAGGGCCGGGTGGTCTGGAGCCTCAGGGACTACGCGTTCCTCGCGGGCGAGGAGGCGCCGCCCACGGTGAACCCGAGCCTCTGGCGCCAGGCGCGGCTCAACATGCACCACGGCCTGTTCCAGGTCGCCGAGCGCATCTACCAGGTGCGCGGCTTCGACATCTCGAACATGACCCTGATCGAGGGCGACCGCGGGGTGATCGTCATCGACCCCCTGATCTCCGCGGAGGTCGCCCGGGCCGGCCTCGATCTCTACGCCCGGCACCGGGGCGCGCGGCCGGTCACCGCCGTGATCTACACTCATAGCCACGTCGACCACTACGGCGGAGTGCGGGGCGTCCTCGACCAGGCGGAGGTCCGCGCGGGCCGGGTGGACGTGATGGCGCCGGCGCGCTTCATGGAGGAGGTCGTGTCGGAGAACGTGCTGGCGGGCACGGCGATGATCCGGCGCGCGCAGTTCCAGTTCGGCGCCACGCTGCCCAAGGGCCCGCTCGGGCAGGTGGACGCGGGCCTCGGCAAGGTGACCTCGCGCGGCACCGTGACGCTGATCCCCCCGACCCGCATCGTCGAGGCGCCGCTGGAGACGCACCGGATCGACGGGGTCGAGATCGTCTTTCAGCTTGCCCCCGAGACCGAAGCGCCCGCGGAGATGCACATGTTCTACCCCGAGCTTCGCGCGCTGAACCTGGCGGAGAACGCGACGCACAACCTGCACAACGTCTACCCGATCCGCGGCGCTCAGGTGCGCGACGCCAATGCCTGGGCCAGGTATCTGAACGAGGCGATGGACCGCTTCGCCCCGCACGCCGACGTGGTCTTCGCCCAGCACCACTGGCCGGTATGGGGCGGAGCGCGTGTCCTCGACTACCTCGGCGCGCAGCGCGATCTCTACAAGTACCTGCACGATCAGACCGTCCGCCTGATGAACCACGGGTACAAGGCGGCGGAGATCGCCGAGCGGCTCGCCCTGCCGCGAAGCCTCGAGGGGGCGTGGCACGCCCGCGGCTACTACGGGACGCTCAGCCACAACGCCCGGGCGGTCTATCAGCGCTATCTCGGCTGGTACGACGCCAATCCCGCGACCTTGAACCCGCTGCCCCCCGTGGCGCGCGCGCGGAAGTACGTCGAGTACATGGGCGGCGCCGCCGCGACGATTGCGCGGGCCCGCGAGGATTTCGCCGCCGGCGAATACCGCTGGGTCGCCGAGGCCATGAGCCAGGTGGTCTTCGCCGATGCATCGAACGTCGAGGCGCGGCGGCTCGGCGCCGACGCGCTCGAGCAGCTCGGCTACGCCGCGGAGTCCGCCACGTGGCGGAACGCGTACCTCCTCGGCGCGCTCGAGCTGCGCCAGGAGCGGCGCGCCGCGGCGGCGCGCGCGCCCATCAGCCCCGACATGGTCCGGGCCATGAGCCTCGACCTCTTCTTCGACTACCTGGGCGTGCGGCTCGACGGCGAGCGCGCCGAGGGCGTGCGGATGGTGATCAACTGGGTGTTCCCCGATCTCGGCCGCACCTACGCGCTGACCCTCGAGCATTCGGCGCTGACCTGCCTGGCCGACCGCAGGAGCGAGGCCGCCCACGCGACGGTGACGCTCGAGCGCCCGGTGCTCGACCGCCTCGTCCTGCGCGAGGTGGCGTTCGCGGAGGCGGTCGTGGCCGGCCTGGTGGCCGTCGACGGGGATGCCGGCCAGGTCGCCTGGCTGTTCACGCTGCTGGACGACTTCGCCGTGATGTTCGAGGTGGTGGAGCCAAAGCCCGCCTGATTCGCGAACAGCGAGGAGAACTCCCTCACCCCGCCGTCCCGGCCCGCCGGGCAGCGGTCCCGCGGGAGACGTCCTCGCGTCCCGGGGACGCCCGTCGCCCCCCGGCTACCGGGACGAGACCGGCGCGCTTCGTGGCGCGGCCTCGGGGAAGATGGGCGTGCCGTGGCGGCCGCTCTCGCGGAGGGCCCAGTACAGCTCGTGCACCCGCTGGGACAGGGGCCCCGGCTTACCGTCGCCGATGGGGCGCCCGTCGATATCCACGATCGGCATGATGCCGCCCGCGGTGCTGGTCAGGAACACCTCGTCGGCGGCGTACAGGTCGTAGGCGGTGAGCTGGGCCTCGCGCGCGGGCAGGTCGTGCTCGACGGCCAGCTCGAACACGGTCTGCCGCGTGATGCCCATCAGGATGCCCTCGGGCGGGGAGAAGAGCTGCCCGCCCCGCACCACGAAAACGTTGAAGCCCGGGCCCTCGGTGACGTGGCCGTCCAGGTCCAGCATGATCGACACGTCGGCCCCGGCCGCCCTGCCCTGCAGGACGGCCAGGTCGAAGTGCTGCCGGCTCAGCGACTTGATCTTGGGGTCCAGGCACTGGACGGGCAGGGCTCGCGTGGAGGCGATCATGGCCCGCCCGCCGGCGCGGATCTGCTCGGGGTTCAGGATCCACACGTACGGGATGGCGAAGACGATCAGGCCGGGACGGCACCGGGTCAGGTCGCGCACGCCCATCGGTGGCTCGCCGCGGGTGACGATGGTCTGGATGTAGGCGTTGTCCAGCGCGCAGCGCCGCGCCGTCTCGATGATGACGGCGCGCAGCTCCTCTGCCGGCAGCGGGCACAGGATGCGTGCCGCCCGCAGGGACAGCTCGAGGCGCTCCAGGTGCGCCGACAGCTTGAAGATGCGTCCGTTCCAGGCCGAGGTCGTGTCGAAGACGGCGTCCCCGCGGAGGAATCCCACGTCGAAGATCGAGACGCGGGCCTGGTCCCGGGGGACGTACTCTCCGTTGACGTAAGCGATCAGCGACTCGCTGCTCATGGCCTGCCCTCCCCGTGGCGCTCCGGGCCGACGCCCTCGGCACCCCTCATCCTGATTGACCGACTCTCCTGGACGGGTGACCCCGATCAATGACTGCGGCGGCCGGTGCCGGCCTCCTGTTCCCGGGGGGCTCCCCGGCCGGGTGGCCACCGCATCCTGCTGGCGGCCGACCCCGAGGCCACCACCACGTGAATACCGGGCATCGCCGGGGCCGGCGGCGGGGCCGCGGCGAGGGCAGCGCCCGCGGCGAGGCGCCTCACGACGCGCGGAAGGCGTTGACCGCGGTCACCAGGGCCGGCGTCCCTCCGAAGAGATACGCGACCTCGACCGCCTCCTGGATCTCCGCCTCCGACGCCCCGGCCGCGCGAGCCCGGCCCGCGATGGTCGCGACGCCGTCCGGATGCGAGAGGATCGCGTCG
>DATKEI010000317.1:0-6432 GCA_035544455.1 Binatia bacterium
GCCGTAGAGGGCGAACTCGTCGGGCTTGTAGCCGATGGCGATGCCCAGAACGAATCGCCCTCCCGACATGATGTCGAGCATCGCCACGTCCTCGGCGAGGCGCGTCGGATGGTAGAACGGGGCCACGAGGATGTCGGTGCCAAGCACGAGCCGCGAGGTGCGGGTGGCGTATCCGGCGAGCACGGTGAGCGGCGCCGGCCAGTAGTGGTCGACCACGGAGTGGTGCTCCTCCATCCACACCGAGTCAAACCCGAGGTCCTCGCCACGGACGACCTCCTCGAGCGATTCGCGGTAGAAATGCCCGCCCTCGATGGGGATGAAGCCGATCCGGAGCCTGGCCATCAGCGGTCCTTTCTGGCGACACCTTCTGGCGATACGCTTCTGGCGATACCTCGCCGCGATGCGATCCGCCCGGGCCGGGCGAGCGCGGGTTCACGTGCAGTCGATCGTCGTCGGGGCCGAGGCGGTCACTCCGGCCCGGGCTCGTGCGCTCTCTGCGTCCCGGCTGCTGGTCGATCAGGCCGGTCCGGGGCGCGCATTCGCCGCCCATCGCGTCCCTGCGATCTTGCCGGGAGGGTCGAAGCGCACCCCTGCAGGCGTGCCGGGGACGACCGTGCCGTGATCACCCCGCGGCGGGCCCGGGGCGGCGGGGCGGCGTGGAGGCGGTGGCCGGGCTCGTCGCCCCTCGCCCGGCCGGGTGGCGCCGGGCCGAGGGACGCGGTCGCGCCGGACGGGGGCGAGGGAGTCCTCGACAGGGCGACTCAGTCGCTGGCGAGCTTGCCCTTGTACCCCCAGTTCGACTTCTCGACATCCTGGAAGACGACGTGGACCTGGTCGGCCGTCGTCTTGCCGATCTGTACCATCGCGTCGGTGATGGCGGCGACGATCTCGCGCTTCTGCTGATCGGTGCGGCCGGCGTACCACTGCACGGTGATGTTGGGCATGGGCGATCTCCTCTCGGGTGTGGGCCGCGCGGATTATCCCACGCGCCGCGGGGGAGGGTCAACGCGGCGGGCGGCGCCGCGCCGCCATGCCCGTGCTAGCATCGGCGCCGTGGACGCCCTGACGCCTGCCGTCGAATCGTTCACCGTCGAGGAACGCGCGGCGCTCGCCCCGTACGTCACGAACCTCGAGGGCCCCGTCTTTGCCCTCGTCAACCTTCCCGAGGTCGTGAAGGGCGCGCTGTTCGCCCGATACTCGCGATCGCCGAAGTCGCTGCGCCGGCTCTTCCTCGACGAGTTCCTCGACCGCGCCGCCCTGCCCGCGCCGCCGTCCGCAGCCGGGACGGAGCGGGCCGAGGCGCTGTACGAACGCGTCCTCGGCGAGTACGGCGACGACTCCGTCGCCCAGCTCGGCGGCGTCCACCTCGCGTGCGAGGGCGCGTCCAACGTCCTCACCAAGGTGCTCGAGTGGGGGCGTCTGATGGCGTATCTCGAGCAGTCCACGCGCTACGTGCCGTACACGGACCGCCCCGGGGGGGTCTGGAGGTACCACGTGCCGGCGGAGCTCGAGGCCACGCCCCTCCGGGCCGCCTACGTCGCGACCCTCGACCGTGCGTTTGCAACCTACACGCGCTGGCTCGACCCCTTGCGGGAGTACTGGGCGCGCCGCTTCCCGCGCCCCCCGGGCGAGAGCGAGGGTGCCTGGCGCCTGACGGTCCGGTCCCGGGCGCTCGACTCGCTGCGGGGGCTCCTCCCCGCGGCGACGCGCTCGAACGTCGGCATGTTCGGGACGGGGCAGGCCTACGAGGCCCTCTTGCTCCGCATGCGGGCTTGTCCGCTGGCCGAGGTCACGCGGTGTGCCGCCCTCATGAAGACGGAGCTCGACAAGGTGATCCCGGCCTTTCTCCGGCGGCTGGACCGGCCCGACCGGGGTGGCGAGTGGACGCGCTACCTCGCGGAGACGCGGGCGGCCACCGCGGCCGTGGCCCGCGATCTCTGCGCCGGTGTGGCCGTGGCGCCGCGCCCGGAGGTGATCCTCACGGACTTCGACCCGGAGGGCGAGGTGAAGGTCGTGGCCGCCGCCCTCTACGCGGCGTCCGACCTCCCGGACGATCAGCTCCTCGCCCTCGCCCGCGCGCTCGGGCCCGAGGAGCGACAGCGCGTCCTGGACGCCTACACCGGATGCCGCGGCAACCGCCGCCATCGGCCCGGCCGCGCCTTCGAGCGAACGGCCTACCGGTTCGACATCCTGACCGACTACGGCGCCTTCCGCGACCTGCAGCGTCATCGCCTCCTCACCCTGGAGTGGCAGCCCCTGTCCACCCGGCACGGGTACGCGGCTGGCCCCGAGATCGTCGAGGTGGGGGCTCGGGCCGACTGGACGCGGGTCATGGACGAGTCGGCAGAGCTGTGGGAGTCCCTGCGATCCGCGGGCCTCGGCGCGGTTGCGCCCTACGCGGTCGCCATGGCGTATCGCGTCCGCTTCTACATGGACCTGAACGCGCGCGAGGCCATGCACGTGATCGAGCTGCGCACGGGGCCCCAGGGGCATCCCGCCTACCGGCGCGTCGCCCAGCAGATGTACCGGCTCATTGCGGAGGAGGCCGGCCACAGCGCCCTGGCCGGCGCCATGCGCTTCGCGGACCTGTCCGGGGCCGAGCGGGGGCGGTGGGAGGCCGAGCGCGCCGCCGCCATCCGCCGCCCGTCCGCGGCCCCGGAATGAGGGCGCGGTCTCGAGGCCGACCGCGGAGAGCATTGAAAGACCCGTTGCCCCTGGCTATAGTGAAACCGGCTGATCGCCATCGCCCGAGGCCCCGACCACCCCATCCAACAGGAGGACACCCATGGCGCATGCCGTCAACTTCAAGGGAAATCCCGTGGCGCTCGGTGGCACCGAGGTCAAGGCCGGGCAGGACGCGCCGGACTTCACCGCCGTCGACAACGGACTGGGCTCGGTCCGGCTCAGCGAGAGCAAGGGCAAGGTGATCGTGTTGAGCGCGGTGCCCTCCCTCGAGACGCCCGTCTGCGACCGGGAGACGCGCCGGTTCAACGAGGAGGCCGGCAAGATCGGCAGCGGCGTGGAGATGTGGACGGTGAGCATGGATCTGCCGTTCGCGCAGAAGCGCTGGTGCGGAGCGGCGGGAGTCAGCCAGGTCAAGACCCTCTCCGACTTCCGCGACCGCGCGTTCTCGGAGAACTACGGCGTGCTCGTCAAGGAAGGGCCGCTCAGCGGGCTGACTGCACGTGCGGTGTTCGTGGTTGGCAAGGACGGCAAGGTCAAGCACGCCGAGTACGTCAAGGACATTACCAGCGAGCCGGACTACGAGGCGGCGCTCGCGGCCGCCAAGCAGGCCGCGGGAGGCTGACGGGGGGGCCATTTGCCTCCCGGGAGCTCGGAGCCGTCAGCACCGCTCCGACCGGAGCAGGAGCGGGCGCTCGCCTACCTCCGCGAGAACGGCACCGAGCTCCCCGTCGCCCTGATCCGCGAGCGCGTGGCCGCGGCGTTTGCCACGCTCGAACGCATTGCCGGGGACGTCGGCGAGGCCGCGGCCCGGGCGCATCCCCTGCCGGGCGAATGGAGCGTCCAGGAGGTGCTGGACCACCTCGTCGAGACCCACCGCGCGTCGATCGGCGAGCTCCGGGGTCTGCTCGATGGCCGCCGGCCAATGGGTCCCCCGATCCCGGCCGCGCTCCAGTCGCCGGATCCCTCCGCACGCGCCCTCGCGGACCTTCTGCGGGATCTCGGAGCGGCCCACGCCGAGGTGCTGGCCCTCCTCGACGCCGCGCCCGCGAACCACGCGACGGCGGCGCGTGCGCCCGTCGTCATGGTGATCAACACGCGCGAGCCCGACGGCCGCGAGCGACCGCTCCAGTGGCTCGAGGAGCTCGACTGGAAGGCGTATGCGATCGTCTTCCGCCTCCACGTTCTCGACCACCTGGCGCAGATCAGGAAGACGCTGAGCGCGGCGCGGGGCGTGTGCTGAGTCAGGAATGTGCCGACAAAGCGCCGGGTGGGGTGGGGGCTCTCCCCGCGGGACACGCCTGTAACGCGGGAGCGCTACCGGCACTCAATGGGACCACGAGATGGGTGGTGGGTGGCTTCGGCAATCCGCAGAAGATACGGTCCCGCGGGGAGGGCCCACCCGGCGCCGCGAGTCCACGAACTTCTGACTCGGGACACTAGCCTAGACTAGGTGGCGCGGGCGCGGTCGTTCCTGGCCTTGCGCGCCACAGGGTCGAGCGCGGTCATGGCCAGTGCCGTGGCTTCCTTCCTCCTCGTTGAACGCTGGTCGCTGCTCAACCCCGGGCGAACTCGTCCCGGGCCGCCTGAACGCGGGCCGGCTCGGCCAGGAGATCGAGCGCGGTCATCGCCATGGTCTTCGCCGCCGCGAGCATTCCAGCGCGGGCCAGGGGCTGCGCGGCGCACTCGGCGAAGTCGCGCGTGTGGATGGCGGTGCCCGCAGGCGCGATGGCCACCATGGGCTGGATCGCCGGGATCACCTGGCTCACGTTGCCGATGTCGGAGGAGCCCAGCCGCTCCGGGATGGCCTCGTCCTCCTTCAGCCCGCCGATCGCCATGTTCGCGGCGAAGAGGTCCAGGAGGGTCTGGTTCCGCCGGAGCGGCTCGTATGCGTTGTCGTGCTGGATCACCTTGACGCCGGCACCGGTGGCCCGGGCCGCGCCCTCGGCACAGGCGACCACGCGCTGGTAGAGCTCCCACATGGCCCCGATCCGGGGGGCGCGCACGTAGAAGGTGGCGGCGGCGGACTCGGGGATGATGTTGGCGGCCGCGCCGCCATCGATGATGATCCCGTGCACCCGGCAGTCCGGGCGCATCTGCTGGCGCATCATGCTGACCGCGTTGAACGTCTGGATGCACGCATCGAGCGCGTTCACGCCCTCCCAGGGGTCGGCGGAGGCGTGCGAGGCTCGTCCCGTGAACTCGAACGTCACCCGGACGATGCCGAGCAGGTCCTGGTGCAGGATGGTCCGGTCGAAGCTGTGGATCATCATGGCGCAGTCGACGTCCTTGAAGACACCGGCCCGGATCAGCTTGACCTTGCCGCCGCCGCCCTCCTCGGCCGGGGTCCCGATGACCTGGATCCGCCCCCCGGGCAACCGCGCCTTCACCGCGGCCAGCGCGGCGCCCGCGCCCGCCCCCGACCCGGCGATGACGTTGTGTCCGCAGGCGTGGCCGATGCCGGGCAGGGCGTCGTACTCGCACAGGATCGCGATGGTGGGCCCGCTTCCGCCGTCGAGTGAGGCCCGGAAGGCGGTGTCCACTCCCCCTACCCCCTTCTCGACCGCGAAGCCCTTGTTGGCCAGGAACTCGGCCAGCCAGGCGCAGGCCCGGGTCTCCTGATAGGCGAGCTCGGGGTGGTCGTGAATCCGGCGGGAGAGCGTCTCGAGCTCCTCGCCCAGGCCGTCAACGGCCCGGCAGATGTCGTCCTTGAGCGCGGTCATGGGAGTCTTCCTCCGGAGGGTCGTCGGGCCCGAAGCGCACTGTTTTTCCCGCGTGGACGCAGCCTACCATGCGCGCCAGGAGCGAGGTAGGCGCGGAGCCAGGCCATCATTCGAGTCGGGGAGCCGGGCGCTGAGGTTGCCCGACCGGAAGTTCCACCACGAACCGGGCGCCTCCCTCCGCGCGGTTCTCGCAGTAGAGCCGGCCGCCGTGCTCGCCGATCATCGCGTAGGACACGCTGAGACCCAGGCCGCGCCCCTCGCCTGGTCCCCTGGTCGTGAAGAAGGGCGTGAAGAGCCGGGGCAGGTTTTCGGGAGAGACGCCGGGGCCATCGTCCTCGACCTCCACGCGGACGCCCCCCGGCGTGCCCGCCACGCGGATCGTCAGCACCCCGCAGCCCTTCGTCGATGCCATGGCCTGGCGGGCGTTGCGGATGAGGTTGAAGAGCACCTCGTGCACCTGGCTCGCGTCGGCCCACACCGGTGGCGCGTGCTGGATCTCCGTCCGCACCTCGATGTTGTCCGTGCGGAGGTGGTGGTCCTGCAGGGCGAGGACTCGCGCCACGTAGTCGGACAGCACGCACAGGGACCGCTGCGGCGGCGACGGCTCGGCGAACACGATCAGGTCCCGGACGATCCCGGCCACCCGTCTGGTGGCGGCGTCGATTGTCCGGAGCCCGCCGCGGATCTGCTCGGGGACGCCGGACTCCAGGAGGAGATAGCTCTGCGCCTGGATGATCATCAGGGGGTTGTTGATCTCGTGCGCGACCCCGGCCGCCAGCTCGCCGACGGCGGAGAGCCGCTCGGCCCGCACCAGGGCCTGCTGGGCGACCCGCAGGTCCTCGAGCTGCTGACGGCTCTCCGCGTACAGGCGCGCGTTGTCGAGAGCGAGGCCGATCTGGTCCGCCGTGCACGCGAGGAGCAGCAGCTCCTCGTCGGCGAAGCGCCGGTCGGTCTGCCGGCCGAGGGCAAGCGTGCCGAGGATGCGATCTCTGGCGCGGATGGGAACGCAGACGAAGCCCCGGATGGC
>DATKEI010000318.1:0-3035 GCA_035544455.1 Binatia bacterium
TCAGGAACGACTGGTAGTCCGCCACCATGCGCGCGGACTGGTTCTTCTTGTCGTAGGCCTGGCCGCGCCAGTAGTACGCGTAGGCCAGGTCGTCCTTGCGCGCGAGGGCGGCGGAGAGCCCGGCGATCGCCTCGTCGTACTTCTTCTGGCCGACGAGCGACTCGCCCAGCGCGCCCACGGCCACCGCGTGCGTGGGGATCGCCTCCAGCGCGGCGCGGGCGGGCGCCTCCGCCTCGGCGTGCTTCTTCTGACGGGCCAGGCTGGCCGCGAGGTAGGCGCTGGCCTCGGGTCCGGTGGCGTGGCGCAGGCAGGCCTCGGCCTCGGCGTATTTGCCCTGCCCGAAGAGCGCGATGCCGTCCGCGAGGTCGTCCGCGCGCACGGACCCGGCGGCGCCCGTCACGCCGATCATGCCCAGCAGCACCCACCCGGCCACGGCCTTTTTCGTCCGCATGGCGCCTCCTCGAGTCTGCAGACCAAGGTACGCGACGCCCACGGGCAAAGCAAACCCCGGGGCCCGGCGTGCGGCGGCGGCCGCGCGATGATAGAAAGGGCCGGTTCGCCTACAGGAGAGCCCATGCACAAGTCCTTCCCGTTCCTGTCCCTCGCCCTGGGGGCAGGCTTCGCCGTCTCCGCCGCCGCGGCCGAGCCGCTGGCCCGGCACCCCGGCAGCCCGCGCTACCTGGTCTTCCGCGGAAAGCCGACGATCCTGGTCGGCTCGGGCGAGCACTACGGCGCGGTGGTGAACCGGGAGTTCGACTATCCGAAGTACCTCGACGCCCTGGCCGCGGACGGGCTGAACCTGACCCGCCTCTTCGTCGGCACCTACTACGAGCAGCCGGGCGACTTCGGCATCGGCGCCAACACGCTGGCCCCGGCGCCGGGACGGGCGCTCGTCCCGTGGGCGCGGAGCGACGCGCCGGGGGCGGCCGACGGGGGAGCGAAGCTCGACCTCTCGCGCTGGGACCCCGCCTACTTCGAGCGCCTCCGCTCGTTCGTGGCCGAGGCCGGCCGGCGGGGCATCGTGGTGGAGGTGGTGCTCTTCTCCTCTTACTACGGCGGGGGCTGGCCGCGGTCGCCCCTCAACGCGGCGAACAACGTGAACGGCGTGGGCGCCGTGCCGAAGGAGAAAGCGAACACTCTCGACAACGGCAATCTCCTCGCCGAGCAGGAGCGGGTCGTCCGGAAGATCGTGGCCGAGCTGCGGGACTTCGACAACGTCTACTACGAGATCCAGAACGAGCCGTGGGCCGACCACGCGCTGCCGGCCGGGGTGGTGAGCCCCTCGATCCTGCCCGGGGACGTGGCGCCGCCCGGCAACTTCTGGAAGAACCGCGTGGATCTCGCCTCCCCCGCGTCGCTGGCCTGGCAGGCGCGGATCGCGGCGGTGGTGCGGGAGGAGGAGGAGCGGCTCGGCGTCCGCCACCTCGTGGCCCAGAACTACGGCAACCACCGCTACCCCCTGCGCGACGTGGACCCCGCGATCGACATCGTGAATTTCCACTATGCCTGGCCGGAGGCGGCGACCCTCAACGCCGGGCTCGGGCGGGTGGTGGGCTTCGACGAGACCGGCTTCGCCAACTCCAGCGACCGCATGGCGGCGCCGGAGACCGACGCCGTCTACCGCAGGCAGGCCTGGGAGTTCCTGTTGGCGGGTGGCGGGACGTTCAGCATGCTCGACTACTCCTTCGCGGTGGGCCACGAGGACGGCACGCTCGTGAACCAGGCCCCCGGTGGGGGCGGGCCCGCCCTGCGGCGCCAGCTCCGCGTGCTGAAGGACTTCCTGCACTCCTTCGACATTCCCGCCCTGGAGCCGCGGCCGGGGCTCGTGGCGTCGGCCCCCGGCGCCTTCCCGCGCGCGATCGGCACCTCCCGGGCCTTCGGCGTCTACCTGTGGGGCGACGGGCGGACCGCCCTCACGCTGGAGCTGCCCGGTGGAAGCTGGCGGGAGGAGTGGGTGGACACGAAGACGGGGACGATCGCGAAGGCGGAGGCCTGGGCCCATGCGGGCGGCCGGCGGGTGCTCGCGAGCCCCGCCTACCATGACGACGTCGCCCTGCGCCTCGTGCACGCGGGCGACCAGCCGCCCGGGAGCCGCATCCGCGTCCTGCTCGACACCGACGCCAACAACGAGCTCGACGACCAGCACGCGATCGCCTACCTGTTGTTCAACGGGGGCGTCTTCGACGTGGAGGGGATCACCGTCAACCGGACGAGAGGAGGTGGTGACGTCCGGCAGCACTACGCCGAGGCCGAGCGCGTCGTGCGGCTCGCGAACCTCCACGGACGGGTTCCGCTGCTCATGGGGGCCGACGGCTCGTTCCCGGAGATCGAGGGCCACCTGGATCGACACGACCACGACGGGGCCGCGGCCGTGCGCTTCATCATCGAGCGGGCACACGCCGACGATCCACGGCCGCTGGTGCTGCTGCCCGTCGGCAAGCTCACGAACATCGCGCTGGCGCTCAAGAAGGACCCCTCGATCGCCCGGCGGGTGCGCGTCGTCTGGCTCGGGTCCAACTACCCGGAGCCTGGCGAATACAACCAGGAGAACGATCCCGAGTCGCTCACCTACATCCTCGAGCAGACGGACGTCCCGTTCGAGATCGTCACCGTGCGCTACGGGAAGCCCTCCGGAACGGATGCGGTGAGGGCCACGCGCGAGGAGATCCGCGCGAGGATGCCGGGGAAGGGGCCGCGCATCTCGCCGCCGGTGAGAGGCCGCGAGGGCGGCCTGCACGAGACGTTCGGAGACTACTCCGTGGCCCTGTTCGAGCACATCGACCTGCACGGCGATCCGCCGTCGCGCGCGCTGTTCGACATGGCCGCCGTGGCCATCGTCAAGAACCCGGCCTGGGCCAGCGCCCGGCGCATCCCGGCCCCGCGGCTCGACCCGGACGGGTGGGTGGACCGCCCCGATCACCCGCGCACGGTGGTGGTGTGGGAGAACTTCGACGGCGCCGCGATCATGCGGGACTTCTACGCGACCATGGAGCGCGTCCAGCTCGTGCGCTGACTCCCACGCCGGGGCGCCACGG
>DATKEI010000319.1:0-5524 GCA_035544455.1 Binatia bacterium
CGAGAGGTGCGCCGCGACCATGACCCTGACCGAGTACCGCGTGACCGCCCGCAACACGTCGGCCGCCAGCGAGAACCGCATCCACGACGACGCGGTGGCCCGCCAGTACGGCTTCCCGGGCGGCCTGGTGCCGGGCTGTACGGTGTACGCCTACATGACGCATCCCCTCGTCGCCGCGCTCGGCGCGGCCTGGCTCGAGCAGGGCAGCGCAAGCGTCCGCTTCGTCAAGCCCGTGCTGCACGGCGAGACGATCGCCATCGGACCGACGGCCGGCGGCGAGAGCGCTGAGCTGGCCCTCGTCGTGCGAAACGCCGCCGGCGAGGAATGCGCGCTGCTCGGCGCGGCGCTGCCCGGGGCCGCCGAGGCGCCGCCGGCCCTCGCCGGCTACCCGCGAGCGCCCGCGCCGGCGGAGCGGCCGGCGGCGAGCCGCGCCGAGCTCGCGGGGGGACGCGTCATGAGCACCGCGGAGCTCATGTGCGACGCCGCCCAGGCCGCCGCCTACGCCGACAAGGTCGGGGAGGACCTCGCCATCTTTCGCGGCGAGGGGGGGCTGGTGCACCCGGGGGTGTACCTCGAGCAGGCCAACCGGAGCCTGTCCGGCACCGTCCGGGTGGGACCCTGGATCCACGTGGCGAGCGCGGTGCGGCACTTCTCGGCAGCCCGCGTGGGCGAGCGCCTGGAGACTCGCGGGCGCGTGTCCGCACAATGGGAACGCAAGGGCCGCGAGATGGTCGAGCTGGATGTGCTCCTGGTGGCGGTGCCGACCGAGCGGGTGATCGCCCTCATTCGCCACACCGCGATCTGGCAGCTCCCGCCCCGCGGCTAGACTGCCCGGGCGAGCCCGCCCCCAGCCCGAAGGCGAGGGGAAGAGCCCGGGCGAGGACGTGAGCCGCATGCCGGAACGCGCGCTCCGAGTCGTGCGGGACAGCTCGGACCATGCGCGACCACCATCTGTCTTGCGGCCCCGGTGCCGGGGACGCTCCCGCGTTACAGGCGTGTCCCCCGGGCAGCGCGCCCGCCCCGCCCCCCGCGTTGCCGGCACATCCCGGACCAGGACACTAGGCGTCGCCCGGCGGGGGCAGTGGATCGGGGCCGATCATGCGGGCCGGCTGGACCCAGCGGTCGTACTCCTCCGCCGTCACGGCGCCGAGGGCGAGGGCGGCCTCGCGCAGGCTGCTGCCCTCCACGTGGGCCTTGTGGGCGACGGCGGCGGCCCGGTCGTAGCCGATGTGGGGGGCGAGCGCCGTCACCAGCATGAGCGATTCCTCGAGCAGGCGCCCGATCCGCGGGCGATTGGCCTCGATGCCCACCGCGCAGAAGCGCGTGAAGCAATCGCAGGCGTCGGCCAGGAGCCGGGTCGAGTGCAGGAAGTTCCGGGCGATCACCGGCTTGTAGACGTTCAGCTCGAGGTGGCCCTGGGAGCCGGCGAGCGCGATGGCGGCGTCGTTGCCCATGACCTGGACCGCCACCATGGTGAGCGCCTCGCACTGGGTCGGGTTGACCTTGCCCGGCATGATCGACGATCCTGGCTCGTTCGCGGGGAGGACGAGCTCGCCGAGCCCGCTCCGCGGCCCGGAGGCGAGCAGCCGGATGTCGTTGGCGATCTTCATGAGCGCGACGGCGAGGGTGCGGAGCGCCCCGCTCGCCATGACGAGCTCGTCGTGAGCGGCCAGCGCCGCAAACGCGTTCGGCGCGGCGGTGAAGGCCAGCCCCGTGTGCTCCGCGATGCGGGCCGCCGCCGCCGCCCCGAAGCCCACCGGCGCGTTCAGCCCGGTCCCGACGGCGGTGCCGCCAAGGGCGAGGGCGAAGAGGTCCGGCAGCGTGCCCTCGATACGCCGGAGCGCCCCGTCGAGCTGCGCCACGTATCCCGAGAACTCCTGGCCCAGGGTGAGCGGCACCGCATCCTGCAGGTGCGTCCGCCCGATCTTGACAATGCCGGCGAACGCCGCGGCCTTGTCGTCGAGGGCGTCGCGCAGGCGGCGGACGCTCGGCAGCAGGTCCCGCGACGTGGCGCCGGCGGCAGCGATGTGCATGGCCGACGGGAACACGTCGTTCGAGGACTGCGACATGTTCACGTGGTCGTTCGGGTGGACGGGGGACTTGCTGCCCAGGGACCGCCCGGCCAGCTCGTTCGCCCGGTTGGCGATGACCTCGTTGGCATTCATGTTGGACTGCGTCCCCGACCCCGTCTGCCAGACGAACAGCGGGAAGTCGGCGTCCCGGGCCCCGGCCGCCACCTCGTCGGCGGCGCGCACGATCAGCGCGGCCAGATCGGGCGGCAGGAGCCCGAGGTCGCGATTGACGAGGGCGGCGGCACGCTTGACCACGCCGAGGGCGTGGACGATCTCCACCGGCATCCGGTCCTCGCCGATGGCGAAGTACTGCAGGGAGCGCTGGGTCTGGGCGCCCCAGTAGCGGTCGGCGGGCACCTCGATGGGCCCCATGCTGTCGGTCTCGACGCGGGTGGCCGGGCCGTTCATCGCCCGCGCCCCTGCCCGGCGCCGGCTCGGCCGGCGTGCCGCGCCGCATCCGCGGGCGCGGGCATCTGCGCGAGATCGGACTCGAGGTGCCCGACGAGCTCCACGACCTCGCGATCGATCGCGAGGAGCCCGTCCGCCGCCCTGGCGATGGCGGGATCGTCGGCAAAGGGTGGGGGCCCGTGGCGGGTGGCAGCCACCGCCGCCTCGAGGGCATGCAGCGCGGCCAGCAGGTCGGGCGCGCAGGGCAGCGGGCCGCCCACGATGGTCGAGGCCAGCCGCTCCAGGCGTTGCCCGACGGCGGCGTGGAAGGTCTCCACAGCGTCGGCGAGTGGCCCGGCGAGGTCGACGAATCCCCCGGTCAGCCGGTGGCGCGCGAGCACCAGAAGGGCCAGGAAGATGGCCTGGATGTCTCCGATGAAGCGGAGCGTGTGTTCCCGCTCGTCGTGGGCGGCCGCCGTGCCCGCCCCCGGTTCCAGGCGGGATTCCTCGCGGAGACGCAGCGCAGCCGAGAGCTCTCCGTACACGTGCCGGCGGAGCTCGGCGGCGTGGGCCACCCGCCGCGAATAGCCCAGACGCATGGAATGCATGGCGGCCAGCCCGGCCAGCGACCGGAGCGCTCCGGCCAGGGTCGGCCGCATGCTCCGGCTCGCGCGCACGGGCCACACCGCGTGGTCGACGGCCATCATCACCACGATCCCGACGAGGATGCCGAGGACGCGTCGACCTTCGAATCCTATCAGTCAGTCGGCCGGTCTGGCCACCGTGATCGACCTGCTCGCCGCCCAGCGGGACCTGGCTCGCGCCCGATTCACCGAGATCCAGAGCCGGGCGGACCTGCTCCAGTCGGCGGCGGCCCTTGTCCACGCCGCCGGCAGCTGACCGCCTCGCCGGGCGAGGCGGCGGCGCGCCGGCGCCCTACTGAACGGGCGTGGCCTCCGACCAGAAAGCCAAGCCGTCGGCCCTCTTGGCGTCCACCCGGAGCATCCGGCGGTTCCCGGCGGTGAACAGGGTCCCGGTGATCGAGAAGTTCGGGCTCCTGGCGGTGAGCTTGCCGTCGGACAGCGCGGCCTTGCCCGTGCCCGTCATCGCCCCGATCAGCCGGACGCTCTTCGCCTCGAACGAGCCGTCCGGGGCGATGCGCAGCTCCAGCCAGTCGTCGCGGCGGTCCGGCGGCTCGCGCAGGAGGACGCCGGCCCACTTGCCGCTGATGCTGGCGATGTCGGTGATCGGAACCGGCGTCCAGTCCGGGCGCGGCTGCGATGCGCACGCGGCCAGGAAGGCCGCCACGAGGAGCGGCGATACCAGCCGCGAGATGGACGTTCCTGCACGCATTCGGATCTCCTCCTGTCGTCGTGCCGTCGGTCTCGCCGCGGTCGCCGGCCGGGACGGCGGCGACCGCCCCGGTCCGGGGGCTGGAGGCCCGTACCGCCGGCGATCGGAGTAGCATCCTACACGCGCGAGGATGCCGGCCGGCGCCCATTTTTCCAGGGCGCGGGCGGTTGACGGCAGGTCCTCCCGGCCGTAGCGTTACGACAGCAGCGGGGCCGCACCCGAGTCGGCGCCGCCGGAAGGAGAGCGAGTCATGTGGTTTCGCCTGCGCGCACCGGAGATGCCGTCCCGCCGGGAGGCCTTGCCCGGCCGGACCGAGCCGATGGTCGTGACCGAGCGCCACCGCGTCAGCGGTGCCAGTCTGGTCCCTCCGTATCCGGACGGAACCGAACTCGCGCTGTTCGGCATGGGCTGCTTCTGGGGCGCGGAGCGAAAGTTCTGGGAACTACCCGGAGTCGTGAGCACCGCGGTGGGGTACGCGGGCGGCTACACGCCCAACCCGACCTACGAGGAGGTCTGCAGCGGGCTCACCGGGCACACCGAGGTGGTCCGCGTCGTCTTCGACCCCGCCAAGGTCGACTACGAGACACTGCTCGCCGTCTTCTGGGAGAGCCACGATCCGGGCCAGGGGATGCGACAGGGCAACGACGTCGGCACCCAGTACCGGTCGGCGCTCTACTGGTACGGACCGGCACAGCGGGCCGCCGCCGAAGCCTCGCGCGAAGCCTTCCAGCGCGCCTTCACCGCCGCCGGCCGCGGCGACATCACGACCGAGATCGGCGAGGCGCCCACGTTCTACTTCGCCGAGGAGTACCACCAGCAGTACCTGGCCAAGAACCCGTGGGGCTATTGCGGGATCGGCGGGACCGGCGTCTCGTACCCCCGCCCCCAGGGCGCCGCCCGGGGATAGCGCAGATCTCGCGGGCGCGTCCCCAGGGCTGGCATCGCGCCCGCCGGGGGCAAGGTGCGCCCCGCGGAGGCGGTCCGCGCGCCTCCCTCAGCTTGGACAGCTGGATGACGAGCAGGAGCCCCTGGCACACGCCGATGGCGACGGCCCCGGCCGCGACCAGTCCCATGGCGCGGCGCCGGAGGGAGGGGAGCACGGGATCGCGGTTCGGCACCCGCGAGGACCCAGAGCACGAAGACAATCCCACCCACCGCCGTGGCCTGGGCACGGAGGGCCACACCCCTGAGGAGCACATCCACGAACGCCGCGACGCCAGGGCTCATCCTGCAGGCCGGGCGGGGGTAGCCCCTTCCTCGCGCCTGACCCGCCGCGCCATCAGGGCGAGGCCCACGAAGGCCGGTGTGCCGATCGCGGCCGGGACCAGGAACCACCAGGCCCGCCCGAACGCGGCGAGGATGGCGATGAGGTAGATGAAGCTCCGGTTCGAGAGCGCGTCCACGATGCTGCCGACGGCGGACGCCCGCGGCGCCGCGGCCGCGGTGTCGCCGTGCAGGGTCGCCGCTGCGGCCAGCGTGCTCCCGACGACGACCGCGCCGAGCCCCAGGGGCCAGATGGCGCTGGCATCGAGACTCCAGCCCGCGGCCATGCATCCGAACACCGCGGAATGCACGATATTGTCGCCCCAGAAATCGAGCGCGGCCCCGGCGGGGGACTCGAGGAACTTGAGCCGGGCCAGCTCGCCGTCGCACCCGTCCAGGATCGAGTGGGTGAGAAAGAGCAGGGCGCCCGCGAGCTGCCACGCCGGGCT
>DATKEI010000320.1:0-2063 GCA_035544455.1 Binatia bacterium
TTCCACCTCGCGGATTCCATGGACGACGTTCTCGAGCACGCCCTCGAGGAGACGCCGTCGCGCGGCGGAGCGATGCGAGAGGCGCTGCTCCACTCGAGGAACTGACGGGCTCCCGCTGCGCCAGGCCGCGCTCCTCGCACACGGCGATCCCCGCCGCCGAGGACCTGACCGGGGTCTCGCCGGCCCGCCGCCGCGAGCCGGCGGGCCGGCGGGGAGGACTCCCACCCCGCCTGGCGCTTTGTCGGCACATGTAGCTCGTGCCACCCCGGTCACCGGGCGACTGCCCGGATGCGTCAACCAGTGACGGGCAGGATCCCTCCCGGCATTGCCTGCCTCGAGGCCACCCAGATGGACCAGGCAGTTGCGGCCCCAGGACCGCTTTTCCGTGGCTGGCTCCCGTCTTGCTAGATCTCGGGGCGGGGGCAGTGAACCCCGGGAAGGGAGCACCTTCATGAGCATCAGCGACATCGTATGGCTCGCGGCCCTCGCGGCCATACCCGGAGTCATCGTCGGGAAATATCTGGCCTCGCTGCAGCGCGAGCCTGTCCGCGTGCCCCGGCAGAGGATCGGGTAGCCGGCGGGAGCTGCGTGTCGAAAGGGGCAGGCCCGGCGGCGGACGCTCGTGCCGCCGAGTTGCCGCGGGCCAATGGCACCTGCTAACCTGGCGGGGCTGTGAGCTATCGCACCGTTCTTCCCGCCCTGGTGCTGGGGGCCGCCGTCCTGTCCGGCGCGCCCGGGGCCGAGGGCGCCTCGCCGTACGAGCTCACCGACGCGGACGGCGTCACTCACTTCACCAACGCGCCAACCGATCCGCGATACCAGCGGATGCCGGGCTTCTCGGGCACGGCAGCCGGCTGGCTGGCGTCGCCGCGACTGGCCGGCGGCGGTCACCGCGAGGTGATCCGCGAGGTGGCCGAGCGCCACGGCATCAGCGTCAGCCTGGTGGAATCGGTGATCCGGGTCGAGTCGGGATTCAACGCCGGGGCCGTCTCCCCGAAGGGGGCCCGGGGGCTGATGCAGCTCATGCCCGCCACCGCGGCCATGCTGGGCGTGCGGAACGCTTTCGATCCGCGCGAGAACATCGAGGGCGGGGTGCGGCACCTGCGCTATCTGCTGGAGCGCTACCCCGGGAACCTGCCGCTGGTGCTCGCGGCCTACAACGCGGGCGAGGGCGCGGTGAGCCAGTACGGGGGAGTTCCGCCCTACCCCGAGACGCAGCAGTACGTGCGCAAGGTGATGGGTCACCTGGGCGGGGCGCCGCCGGGCGCCACGGACACCTCGCGTGCCGTCTACCGCCTGGTGGACCGCGAGGGGACGATCACCTTCACCAACATCCCTCCGGCCCCTCGCGCCAAGATCCGGTAGCCCCCCAGCCCCGGCCGCGCCTCCGATCGCCGCGCGGTCCCGGTCGCCCGACGCATCCTGCGCTCGCCGCTCCCCCCTCATCCCGTCGCCCGCCCTCGGCGCCGGCCCCGCGCGGATCAGCGCACCAGGCGGGCCAGCTCGCGGAACTCTTCGGTGTCGGCCTGCCCCAGGAGCTGGAACAGGACCGTCTCGGTGTTGGTCACGACGGCGCCGGCCTGTCGCAGGTGGTCCATGGCGAGCCGCCAGTTGGCCTGGGTGCGGGAGGTGACGGCGTCGGCCACGACGTGCACCGCGATGCCTCCTGCCATCAGGTCGAGCGCGGACATCAGCACGCAGACGTGAGCCTCGATTCCGGTGACGAGGACTCGCCGCGCGCCGGTGGCCTCGAGCCGCGCCATGAACCCCTCGGCGCGGGCGCAGGAGAAGGCCACCTTCGCGAGGGGATCGACCTCCGGGCCGAGGGCGGTCCTGAGCTCGGGCAGCGTGTGGCCCAGGCCTTTCGGGTACTGCTCGGTGGCGATCACGGGCACGGCCAGGCGGCGCACCGCGGCCGCGAGGATCTTCATGTTGCGCATGACCTCCTCGCGGTGGTCGGCGTCCATGGCCGGGAAGAGCCGCTCCTGGACGTCGATGACGATGAGGGTCGTGCCCTCGCGGGAGAGTGCCATCGGATGCGGGGCGGTGGTCGGCTCGCCTCG
>DATKEI010000321.1:0-22188 GCA_035544455.1 Binatia bacterium
GACGGTACGCGGCTGAGGATCCTCGGCGCGACGCGGAGGACCAGATGGTGCGAGCCGTCTGGGCGCGGTTGCGCGATCGCTCCCGGCGGTGATCGCGCCCCGCGACCCCAGCTTCCTGGACGCCCTCCGGGATGTCCGGGATGGGCTCGCGGGTCTCGGCCTGCCCTGGATGATCATCGGGGGCGTCGCCGTGATCGCCAGCGGTGTGCCGCGCTACACGGCGGACATCGACCTGACCGTATCGGCCTCCGATGAGCCCCCGGAGCGCATCATCGCGGCCTTGCGGCGTCATGGCATCGTCCCTCGGATCGAGGGCGCCGCGGCCTTCGCCCGGGAGCACCATGTCGTGCTGCTACGCCACGAGGCCTCGGGCGTTTCCCTCGACATCAGCCTCGCCTGGCTGCCCTTCGAGGAGGAGGCCATCCGGACCGCTCGCGAAGCCGACTTTGCCGGCGTGCCCGTCCGCCTGCCGCGCGTGGACGACCTGATCATCTACAAGCTCGTCGCAGCACGGCCGCGCGACCTCGAGGACGTGGAGCGGCTCCTCGCCCTGCACGGGCCCGGTCTCGACCTGCTGCGGCTCGCGCGGGTGGTCGGGGAGTTCGCGGACGCCCTGGACGATCGAGCGCGGCCGGCGACCCTGGCCCGCCTGCTCCGCGAGGCCGGGCTCGAGTAGGCGCGGCTCCATGCCGCGGCCGCGCACGGCCGGTCTCATTCCCCGACCCGCACACGGAGGGAGCATATGAAGGTCGGCATCTTCCTGACGAATCAGCATCCCCTCGGCAGCGACATGGTGTCCGCCCAGGAGGACCAGTACCTGATGGCTCGCCTGGCCCGCGACAGGGGCTGGGACGCCATCGGCACCGGCCAGCACTATCTCAGCGAGGGAATGAGCCAGCTCCAGCTCATCCCGTTCCTGGCGCGGCTGGCGGCGGAGTCCGGGCACATGACGGGCGTGGCGGGCATCCTGTTGCTGGCGCTACACAACCCGGTCGAGGTGGCGGAGTCCATGGCGTCGCTCGACATCATCTGGCGGGGCAACTTCGTGTTCGGGGTGGGCCTGGGCTACCGCGACGTCGAGTTCGACGCCTTCAAGGTGGCCCGGGGGCAGAGGGTGCGCCGCTTCGAGGAGAACCTTTCGATCGTCAAGCGCCTGTGGACGGAGGACAAGGTGACGGTGGACAGCGACGTCAGCACACTCTCGAACGTCACCCTGACGTGTCGGCCTGTGCAGCGCCCTCATCCCCCCATCTGGATTGCGGCCAACGGCGACGAGGCGGTGCGGCGGGCGGCGCGCATGGGGGATGCGTGGTTCGTCAATCCCCACGCCACCATGGCGACCAACAAGCGACAGATGGAGATCTACCGCGCCGAGCTGGCGCGCGTGGGTAAACCATGGCCCCGGGCGCGGCCCGTGATCAAGGAGATCTTCTGCGCGCGCGACACCAGGACCGCGCTGGAGACGGCCGGTCCCGCCCTCGCGAACAAGTACCGGACGTATGCGGCCTGGGGCCAGGACGCCGTGATGCCGGGCAACGAGACGTTCCACCAGCCCTTCGAGGCACTGGTCCGCGACCGGTTCGTCCTGGGGAGCCCGGAGGAGTGCTACGAGCAGCTGCGCCCGAGCTGGGAAGATCTGGGGGCGACCGACCTCTTCTTTCGCACGCACTGGAGTGGCATGCCGCTCGTGCACTCGCTGGCGAGCATGCGGCTCATCAGCGACGAGCTGCTGCCGGCCCTGCGCGCCGTGAAGACCGCCGGGTCACAAGGAGCGCCAGGCTTGACCTCCTGAACGTCAACGACCAGATCGTCGTCGTCGGCGGGCGCCCCCCCCGGCGTGCGAGGCTCGCCTGTGTCGATGACCGGCCGCGGCGGAGCGCATGTCCGGCGCGCCGGCGCTGGCGAGTCGTCGCTGGTTTAGTAGGTCGGCTTGCGCCGGTAGTGCGTGTCGCGATCGATGGACTGGACCTTGATCTGCTGGATCCGCCCTTCCCGCAGGACGTCCAGGGGGACCTCGACACCGGCGGCGCCGCGCGCCCAGAGCCGGCTATAGAACGCTGCCTGACCCTTGATGGCCTGACCGTCCACGCCGACAATGACGTCGCCGGGCCGGACCGCCGCTGCTTCGGCCGGGCCGCCCGCGTACACCTGCGTCACGATCACATTGCCCAGCACGTCCTGGGTGCGAACGCCGATCCACGGTCGGGGTGGCGCCGACGACCGGCCGCGGGCGACGAGATCCCCCAGCAGCGGCTTCAGGAGGTCGATGGGCACGAACAGGTTGCCGGGCACCTGGCTGCCCGCGGCCAGCGCATCGTTCACGGCGAGCGAGCCGATGCCCAGGAGCTTGCCCTCGCGGTTCAGCAGCGCCGCGCCCGCCCAGTTCACCGTGGCCGGTACCGTGTAGATCGCCTCGTCGAGCAGGTACTCCCAGTAGCCGGCGAAGGGCCGGCGCGAGGCCACGAAGGCCGGCGCCACGCCGTCGAAACCAACGATGAGGACCCGCTCGCGCTCCGCAATCTTCGCGGACTCGCCGACCAGGACGGGCGCAACGGGCAGGGCGGCCAGCGAGCGGAGCAGGCCGAACCCGGTGGCGTGGTCGTAGCCGACCACGACGGCGGGAAACGTCCGCCCATCGGCGGTCGACAGCTCAACCTTCTCCGCCTCCAGGATCAGGTAGCCGATGGTCAGCACCAGGCCCTTCTTGTCGATCACGACGCCGGTGCCCTCGCGCTCGGCCCCCAGCGTCTCGGTGGACCGGGCGTCCGCCACGGCCCGGCTGCGCACCTTCACAACCGATAGCGCGTCGACGGTGAGCCCCGACTGCCCGCGAGCCTCGGGGGGCGGGGATGGCGCCCCGGGTTGGGCGGCGACCGGCAGAGGCGTGGCCAGGCACGCGAGGAGGAGCGCCCAGATAGCCCCGACGACCAGT
The DNA here is from genome assembly GCA_035544455.1 of Binatia bacterium. Classification (GTDB taxonomy): domain Bacteria; phylum Methylomirabilota; class Methylomirabilia; order Rokubacteriales; family CSP1-6; genus DATKEI01. The sequence goes on from DATKEI010000321.1 coordinate 2,933, forward strand.
CCAGGCCGGACATCGCATTCACGTCTCATGTCGGAGTCCCCCGAGATGCATGACGGTCAAGAGTTGCCCGATTCACGCTATCACGGCCGCGGTATCGGCCCGGGAGCTCGTCGCTCGCCGTCGACATCAGCCCGTCTCGCTCCCGAGCGCGTTCGAGCGCGATGCTGAGGGACGGCAAGGCCTCGCCCCCGATGTGCCGGTGCTGTCGACGAACGTTCGACTCACGACACCTGGGGGCGGCGAAGAGCGAGGAGCTCGCGCGCGTTGTCGGCGGTGAGCCGCCGGCGGGTGTCGGCATCGAGGCCGAGCGGATCGAGCTCGGCCACGGGGTCGTCGACGCCCATCGTGAAGGGATAGTCGCTGCCGAGGACGATCCGATCGCGGCCGAACGTTTCCAGGGCGAGCCCGAGCGCTCGAGGAGAGTGCGTCAGGGAGTCGATCCACACGCGGCTGGCGTAGCGGCTCGGGGGCTCGGGGATCGCGGCGCGCGCCGCGTCCATGACGTGCCAGCCCCGGTCGAGGCGCGGCAGGATGTACCCGAAGGCGCCCCCGCCGTGGGCGAAGCACCAGCGCAGCCGTGGCCATCGATCGAGCACCCCCCCGAAGACGACCCGCGTCATGGCCAGGGCCGTCTCGAGCGGGAAGCCCGCCACTTGCGTGAGGTTGTTCGCGCGGAAGCGCGCATCGCCCAGGATCGGCGCCTGCGGGTGGACGAAGACCGCGATGCCGAGGTCCTGCGCCGCCTCCCACACGGGCTCGAGCGCGGCGTCGTCGAGATCCCGTCCGTCGACGTTGCCGGCGATCTCCACGGCGGGAAAGGCGAGATCGCCCGCCATCCGCGCGAGCTCCTTCACGGCGAGGTCCGGGGCCTGGAGCGGCAGCGCCCCCGCTCCGAGGAAGCGCGCGGGGTGCCGGGCCACGATCTCGGCGATGGCGTCGTTCTGCATGTGGTGCCACTCGGCTGCGGCCACCGGCGGTGCCCAGTAGCAGAACGTGGGCGGGGCCGGAGAGAGGAGCTGTACCCCCACGCCGATGCGGTCCATGTCCTCGATACGGCGGGTGGGATCGAAGGCGTGCGGGGTCAGGTTCCGGTTGAAGGTGGCCCCGAGGTACAGCTTGCAGGACGCGGCCGGATCGCCCTCGAGCCGCGGCCACGCCGCGCCGCCGTGCCGGGACGCGAAGTCCGGCCAGCTCGACGCGAAGATATGGGTGTGGACGTCGACAGCATCGCTCACGGCGCCCTCCCTGGTCGCAACGCCCCGGTCGCTCACCCCGGCGGCCCGGGCGATGCCGATGCTCTCGTTCGCCTCGGCCACCTGGCGCTGCTCGGGGCGCCGGGCTCCCGTTCGCCCCCCGCCGCCGCGAGGACGCATCCGCGCCGCGGCGGGGCGGTCCGCCGCAGCGGCCGTCGCGCCCCCGCCCCCCGCCGATCGCCGCGTGGCCGGCCGGCAGTATAGCAAAGGGCCCATGGTCCCTCGCTTGACAACCCGGAGAACCGGGCGCTACCGTCGCGCGCAAGACGTGGAGGGACCAGTTCATGGGCGAGATCCTCGGCCTCGGGATGACGCACTATCCTCCGCTCACCGGTCTCGACCAGAACATGGCGACCATCCTGCGCCGCGTGCTCCAGGACCCGGGCTTGCCCGAGCGCTATCGCGATCCCGCGAACTGGCCCGCGCCCATGCGCCGCGAATACGGCGACGACGGAGGCGCGGCGAGCGCCGCCGCCCACCGCGAGAGCCTGCTGCGCCACTTCCGCCATGCCCGGCGCTTGCTCGACGACTTCCGGCCCGAGGTCGTGATCATCTGGGGCGACGACCAGCACGAGAACTTCACGGACGACATCATCCCGCCCTTCTGCATCCTCGCCTACGACGAGGTCGAGGCGCAACCCTGGCAGCGCACGGGGACGGCGCCGAACGTGTGGTCGGAGTCGCCCGACACCATCGTCCGGGTCCGCGGTCACCGGCCGGCCGGCAAGTACCTGGCGGCGGGGCTCCTCGGGCAGGACGTCGACATCGCCTATGCATACCGGCCCCTGCACTACCCGGGGCTGGCGCACGCCTTCCTGAACACGATCATGTTTCTCGACTATGACCGCGTGGGGTTCCCCTATCCGGTCGTCGCGTTCCAGGTGAACTGCTACGGCCGGCGGGTGATCGCCCAGCGCGGGGGGCGGGGGAGCCTGGCCCGCCCCGTGGCGGAGGCGGACCTCGATCCGCCGTCGCCGACCCCGAAGCGCTGCATGGAGGTGGGGGCGGCGGCGGCGCGGGTGATGCGCGACAGCCCGTGGCGCACCGCCATGATCGCCTCCTCGAGCTGGTCGCACGCCTTCCTCACCGACAAGAATTACCAGCTCCACCCGGACATCGAGGCCGATCGGCGCCTGTACGAGGCCCTCCGCGCCGGCGACTACGAGACCTGGCGGAGCACGCCGCTCGCCGCCATCGAGGACTCCGGGCAGCAGGAGATGCTCAACTGGTACGCGCTCGCCGGCGCCATGGAGGAGCTCGGGCGCAAGCCAGACGAGTGCGACTTCATCGAGACGTGGTCGTTCAACTCGAACAAGTGCTTCGCCGTGTTCCGGCCCTGACATGATCGGGGAGAGCCCGATCCCCGCGTGAAGGAGGCCGCCGTGCCGACACCGAGCCCGCCATCCGCGCCCCGCCTGCACGTCGCCGCGCCCGCGACCAACGGCGCCGTCCCGAGGCTGTCCGGCGACATTCGCTCGCTGATCCCGACGCTGGGCCTCCGCAACTACTGGTACCCGGCCCTCCTGGCCCGGGCGGTGGGATGGCGCAAGCCGGTCAAGGTCTCGCTCCTCGGCGAGGAGATCTGCTTCTTCCGCGGCGCCGACGGCGACGTCGTCGCCATCCAGGACGTCTGCCCGCACCGCGGGGCGCGCCTCAGCGAGGGCGACTGCCACTATCGCGGGACGGTGGCCTGCCCCTACCACGGCTGGGTGTACGACGAGTCCGGCAAGAACGTCATGGTGCTCTCCGAGGGCCCGGGCTCGAGCGTGTGCGGCAAGGCCGGGACCGAGGCCAGGGCCTACCCGACGCGGACGCTCAAGGGCCTCGTGTTCGTCTGGATCGGCGAGGGGCCCCCCGCGCCGGTCGAGGAGGACGTGCCGGAGGAGTTCTTCGACACGGACGCCCTGGTCCTGGTCGGCCAGGTCGAGTGGCGGTGCAACTGGGAGGTCGCCCTCGAGAACTCCATGGACTCCCACGTCAACTACGTGCACCGCAACGCCCTGGTGGTCGCGCGAAGCGGCTTCATCGCTCGCGGCGCCCAGGGCGAGCACCCTATCTTCGTGGGCAACGGTTTCGGCGGCGACGTGTCCGAGAGCAACTACGTGCGCCGGAGCCCCCGGCAGGATCTGTATCCCGACGGCCGGAAGTGGCCGAAGACCAACTACCGGCGCCTCTGGACGTGGCTGTCCCGGCCCCTCGCGGACCGGGCCCGGCGGCGAATCCCGCCGCCGCAGTCCCCGCGGTGGTGCGGGGGCCACCACTTGCCCGGCATGTTCCGCGCCGAGTTCGGGTGGGACCTCTACACGCGCATGTGCGTGCCCGTGGAGGAGCACCGCACCCGGGTGTGGTACTACCACTGCACCCGGCCCCGGAGCGCACTCGGCCGGCTGTGGGAGCGCGTCAGCTATGCCGCCCTGCACCGGTGGATCATCGAGTACAACTTCTCCCGGCAGGACGAGCGCGTCATGATCAACCAGCGCTTCGACGCTCCGGAGAAGCTCTCGTCCACCGACGCCGAGGTGATCCAGTGGCGGCGGCTGGTGGTCACGAAGCACTTCGGCGGCCGCGACGCGCCCTTCGAGTACCGGAATCCGGACGGCCTGACCCCGGACGCGGTCCCGCTCGAGCGGGTCTCCGTGCGGTACTTCCAGGAGCAGATGCGGGCCAGGGCGGCCGCCGGTGCGGGCCGGGCATCGTGAGCTCCGGTCGCTGTCGCTGGCCGTGCGCGTGGCCTGGCTCGTCGCCCACACCGATCTCCCCGGCCGGGGCTGGATCGCGCTTGCCTTCCGGGCGGCCTTCTTCCTGCCCGGCATCACCGTCACCCTGAGCCGGGTCCTCCTGCTCGATCCCGATGGCGGCCTCGTCAACACCGGGCTGGCTACCCGGTGGTGGCCGGGGGCTCCTTCAACATCGACTCGCGCGAGCCCTCCTCGCCCGCCTGCTCGGGCTGCGCGGCGGCAGCCTCGGCTGAGGATCTCCCGATGAGGCTCTCGAAGAAGGTCGCGATCGTCACGGGGACCAGCCCGAACATCGGCGGGGGCATCGCCGGGGGGCTGGCCGACGAGGGCGCCACCGTCGTATGCGTCGACGTGGCGGAGGACAACGCGCATCAGTGCGCGGAGTGGATTGCGCGCCGGGGCGGCGAGGCCTTGCCTCTCGCGTGCGACGTGACGGACGAGGACCAGGTGACATCGATGGTGGCCCGGGTCCGCGAGACCTGCGGTGGTGTCGACGTCCTCGTCAACAACGCCGGGATCCTCGGCGGCCTCGGCGTGCTCGAGATGCCGGTCGAGCGGTGGACGCGCCAGATCGCGGCCAACCTGACGGGAACGTTCCTCTGCACCAAGCACGTCGCTCGCCTCATGGTCGAGCAGGGGCGCCGGGGCAGCATCATCGTCATCGTCTCGACGGCCGGCCACCAGGGCCAGGCCGGCAACATCGGTTACTGCACCAGCAAGGGCGGCCTGCTCAATTTCACCCGCGCTGCCGCCATGGACCTGGCCCGCCACGGCATCCGGGTGAACAGCCTGACCCCGACGGCGACGGACCCGGAGGAGGGCGCCGAGCGGGCGGTGGCCTGGGGCCGGCCCCGGCCGGAGTCGCGAGGCCGCATGCTGGACTTCCCCCGCATGGTGCCCATGGGCGTGCTGCCCAGCCCGCGGCACTACGCCCGCGCCGCGGTCTTCCTCGCCTCGGACGAGGCGGAGATGATCACGGGCACCGACCTCCGCGTCGACGCCGGCGCCATCGCCAAGTACTGGCCCTGGATCCCGAACGCCTGATGACCGCGCGCCGCCTCCCGGCCCCCTGTCAAGCCGAGGCGTCCGGAACCCGGCGGGGCCTGAACCGGCCTGTTCGCGAACCCGCTCTTGATATCCTGCGCGTGGGTGGCCCGTGACACATGATCCGGACTCAGGCCGCGCCAGCACTGCGCCCCCGCTGTGGGCTGGATGGCGCTCAGCGCGTGCGGTATAAGCGAGCGGCGGAGACCGGCCGAGGCCCGGAGGGCGCCGGGGGTCCGGGCGGAGAGCGCGATCGCGCGAGGCGCCGGCGCGACCAGGAGGAACGAGGATGCCGATGGGCGTTCGCTTTGACGTGGCGGGACCCTACGAGGTGGCAGAGGTCGACGAGCCGTTCGCCCGCGTGGCAGGGATCGAGCTGCTGGCCCGGATGTACCGGCCGAAGGGCCAGCCGGCCGCGCCGCTGCCCGCGGTGGTCGACGTCCACGGCGGCGCATGGACCCGGGGCGACCGCGCCACCGGCGCCATTCACTGCCGCGCCCTCGCGGCCTGCGGACTCGTGGTGGCCTCCCTCGACTTCCGGCAGGGTCCGGACCACCAGCACCCCGCGGCGAGCCGCGACGTCGCCGCCGGGGTACGCTACGTGCGTGCCCACGCCCGCCGGCTGGGCGTGGATCCCGCGCGGATCGGCCTCGTCGGCAGCTCCAGCGGCGGACATCTGGCGCTCCTCCTCGCCGTCACCCCCGCCGCCGCCGAGCACGCCGGCACGCCCATCGTCTCGCCGGAGGGCGGTCTGGGCAGCCTGGGAGGCGACGACGCTGTCGCGTTCGTCCTGGCCCTCTATCCGGTGGCGGACCCCCATGCGCGCTATCGCTACGTGGTCACGCGGAAGGACGAAGCGGTCAAGCCCGGAGGGTTCAACGCCGCCGGGCTCATCGCCTCCCACCACGGGTACTTCGCCGACGAAGCGGCCATGCGCGATGCGAGCCCGACCGGCATCGTCGTCGCCGGCAAGTCCCGTGCGCTGCCCCCGGCGTGGGTCGCGCAGGCGGAGAACGACGACAACGTGCCGGCCGCGATCACGGAGGCCTTCGTGCGCGCCTACCAGCAGGCGGGCGGCCGCATCGAGCACGTCCATTTCCCGGGCGCCGGCCACGGCTTCATCCCGCGCCCCGGACCGGATACCGACAAGGCCATCGCCCTGATGCGCGAGTTCATCGGCCGCCAGCTCGCACAGGTCTGAGGGGTCGCCGCGCCGGACGGCCGGGCCGGCGCGCCGTTCTTCGGCGAAGCGCTGAGGCCCGCCGGCGCCGGGCGTAGCGGGGGACCGGGCACCGTGCAGGGCAGGCCTGTCCCTGGCCAATCCCGGAACAGGCGTGCGCAGAGGCCCGCCCTCACTCCGACCCTCGCCCTCTTGGGGGTCGAGGATGTCCTTGCGGTTGCATCGCCCCGGAGGAGGAGGGGGCCGGGTGAGGGGGCGCTGGATGGCAAGGGCACGGTCGAAAATAGGCTATGGCCCGGTATCCCTGACGAGAACGGCCTGGATGGTCGCGAGCCGGCCCTCCTCCCAGTTGCGCGATGTCGCGGCCTGGATCGCGGCAAGCCGGTCGCCCCTCACGAGCTGCTGGATGGTGAGCACATCCCCGTCCGGGGGCGCGCTCCGCGCGGGCTGGGCGGCGAGCTCCTCCCACACCTGCTCGGCGAATCCGTTCGCGCAGAGCAGCGCGCGCAGCTCGCCGGCGCGCAGGAGGAAGCTTCCGGAAGCGTCGTCCGCCCACATGAGTGGGTAGTGTGGGGGCGCCACCGGGCCGACCACTGGCTCCTGGGTGGCCAGGCGCCCACGTGGGCGGAGCACCCGGCGCATCTCGGCGTAGAGCCGGCGCTTGTCGGGGATGTTCATGCCGGAGTTCTGGGTCCACACGACATCGAAGCTGGCGGGGGCGAAGGGCAGGTCGAGGGCGTTGCCGCGGCAGAACCGGACCCTGTCCTCGAGCCCGATCAGGGCGGTGATGACCTGACCCGCCCGGAGAAAGTCCTCCGTGAGGTCCAGCACGGTGACGCGGCATCCGTGCTCCGCGGCGAGAAGGCGGGCCGGACCGCCGAGCCCGCCCCCCACGTCGAGCACGCGCGCGCCGGCAGGCGGATCGAGCAGGCGGGCCAGCCCTCGGCTCGCGCCGATCCCGCCCCCATGGAACTGGTCGAGCACGGCGAGGTCGTCCATGCCAAGGGCTTTCAGATCCTTGCCCGTCTCGCGCAGGCCAGCGACGATCGCGTCGGCGAGACCCGGCCGCTCCCAGTGCCCGCTTCCGCTCACCGTGCGCCGCTCATCGTCTCGGAGTTCCCTTCCGCGTGGCGCCGACCTCCGTCTGGCCAGTGGTCCGCGTCAGAGATGCAGCCGACAGAGCGCCGGGTGGCCCTCCCTGCGGGACACGTTGAGTCGCGGAGCGTCGCCGGCACTCCGTGGGGCCACGAGATGGATGGTGGTGGCTCGGCAATCCGCAGACGCCACGGTCCCGCGGGGTGGGGCCCACCCCACCCCGCGTCGTGAGTCGACGAACGTTCGACCCAAGACACTAGCACGGGACGCCCTCGCGTTCTCGCGCCCATGGTGTCAGCACCACATCGCCGGACGCCAGGGCGGCGCGCGAGCCCGGCGTCCGTGATAGCCTCCCGTCGAGACGCCCCGTGGACCTCTCCGCGACCATCCATTTCCTCGGCGAAACCCTCGGGGAGGTACTGCGCGCGGAAGAGTCCGAGGCGATCTTCGACACGGAGGAGCGCATCCGCGCGCTCGCGAAGGGCCGGCGCGCCGGGGATCCGGTCGCCGCCGAGGCGCTCGCCGCCGCGGTTGCTGCCCTGCCCGCGGACGCGGCGCGGGCCACCGCCTCCGCCTTCGCCGTGTACTTCGACCTCGTCAACCTGGCGGAGGAGGCGGAGCGCGTGCGCGCCCTGCGCGAGCGGGAGCGCATCTCGCACCCGACGCCCCCCGGCGAGTCCGTGGGCGACGCCATCGCGCGCCTTCGCGGCCGGGGCGTGTCCGCGAACGAGATGGCGCGACTCCTCCGCCGGCTGCGCATCGAGGTGGTCCTGACCGCGCACCCCACCGAGGCGAAGCGCCGCACCGCGCTCTCCAAGCTCCAGCGAATCGCCGAGATCCTCGGGCGGCTGCGGAGCTCCGATCTCCTCCCGCGCGAGCGCGAGGACGTCGAGGGTGCGCTGCGCGCCGAGATCACCTCGCTCTGGCTCACCGACCGGGCTCGCACGGTGCGGCCGGCCGTGACCGACGAGGTCCGGACGGGCCTCTACTTCGTGGGCGCCGTCTTCTGGGAGGCGATCCCGCGCATCAACGCAGACCTCGACGCGGCCCTGCGCGCCCACTATCCCGGGATCGCCGCGCCCCCCGGCTGGCTCACCCTGGCGTCGTGGATCGGCGGCGACCGCGATGGAAACCCGACGGTCGTGGCGGACCTCACCGCCGAGACCCTGCGCCTGCACCGGGGGCTTGCCATCGAGCGGCACCGCCGGTCGCTCCAGGATCTGGCGCGCCGCCTGAGCGTGAGCGGTCGGCGCTGCCCGCCTCCGCCCGCCCTCGCGGCGTGGCTCGAGGCGCGCCGGCCGCTGCCGGCCCACGTGGCCTATCTCGAGGAGCGGTACGCGGGCGAGCCCTACCGGCTGGCTCTGGCCCTCCTGGCCGCGGACCTCGAGACGGCGTCGCGCCAGGCCATGACGGCGCGGCTCCTCGAGGAGACGCCGCTTCGGGCGCGTGTCGACGTCCGGGGCCTACAGGAGGTGCTCGACCAGGTCGCCGCCGCCGTTCCGGCTCCGCTTGCCAGCGAGCGGCTGGCCGTGCTGCGGACGCAGCTCGCCACCTTCGGGCTCCATGCCGCGCGCCTGGACATCCGGGAAGATTCGGGGCGGCTCACCGCCGTGATCGGCGCCATGCTCGACGCCCTCGGGCTGGCCCGGGGCTTCGCGGAGGCCGACGATCCCGGCCGGACCGACATCCTGCTGCGCCTGCTCACCGCGCCCGCCCCGCCCGCGTCCGACCTCGCGCGCGCGGCGGCGGCGACCGAGCCCGGCGCCGAGACGTGGAGACTCTTCCGTCTCATCGCCCGGGCCCGCGCCGTCTACGGGGCCGCGGTGCTCGGCCCGTTCATCGTGTCGATGACGCGAGGGCCGGCCGACCTCCTCGGTGTGCTCCTCCTCGCCCGCTGGACCGGCGGGGAGGCGGGGCCCATCGTGCCTCTGTTCGAGACGCTGGACGACCTGGACGCGGCGCCCGCCGTCCTGCGCGCCCTCTTCGACCTCGAACCGTACCGCACGCACCTCGCGAGCGTCGGGGGCGAGCAGATGGTGATGATCGGCTACTCCGACAGCAACAAGGACAGCGGCTACCTCGCGGCGAACTGGTCGCTCTACCGCGCCCAGGAGGCGGTGGCCCGCGTGTGCCGGGAGCGGGGGGTCGACCTCACCATCTTCCACGGCCGGGGCGGCAGCGTCGCCCGCGGGGGCGGGCCGGCGGGTCGGGCCATCCGCGCGCAGCCGCCGGGCACGGTGCGCGGCCGCTTCCGCATGACCGAGCAGGGCGAGACCATCGCCTCTCGTTACTCCGATCCCGATCTCGCCCACCGGCACCTCGAGCAGATCGTGAGCGCCGTGCTTCTCACGTCCGCGGACGAGCCGCGGCGGGCCGAGACGCCGGGCTGGCGCGACGCCATGGACCTGATGGCCGGCGCCGCGCTCGCGGCGTACCGGGGCCTGGTGGAGAAGCCGGGCTTCATCGAGTACTGGCGGGCAGCCACGCCGATCGACGAGATCGCCCGGCTCCGCCTGGGCTCCCGTCCGACCGCGCGGCGAGGCGGGGCCATGACGCGGCAGGGCGTGCGCGCCATCCCCTGGGTGTTCTCGTGGATGCAGAGCCGGTTCAACCTGCCCGGATGGTTCGGGCTTGGCACCGGGCTGGCCGCGGTCGATGGCGGGCGCCTCCGGGAGATGTACGCCGGCTGGCCCTTCTTCCGCGCCGTGCTCGACAACGCGGAGATGTCGCTCCTCAAGGCCGACATGGACATCGCCGCCCTGTACTCCGCCCTGGTGCCTGACCGGGCGCTCGCCGACGAGGTCTTCGGTGCGATCGAGGGCGAGTACGTGCGGACCCGCGACGCCATCCTCGATGCCACCTCACACCGGGAACTGATGGACGGCGATCCCGTCATCCAGCGCTCGGTGCAGCTCCGCAACCCGTACGTGGACCCCCTCAACTACCTCCAGGTCGCCATGCTCCGTCGCCTGCGGGCGCTGCCCGACCCCGAGGGTGCCGAGGCCGAGGTCTGGCGCGAGGTCATCGTGCTCACCGTCAACGGCATCGCCGCCGGCCTCAGAAACACGGGATGACACGGGTCACGAAGGCCCGCGTCCTGCTCGAGACCGCCGCCCTGGTGATCGTCCTGGTGCCGCTGCACTTCTTCCTGCAGCGGCCGGGACCGACAGCGTGGGGAACGGCGGTTGCGCTGCTGGTGTTCTTCGTGCCCGCCGGGCTCGCGGCGGCGCGGATCCGTCCCGGCCCGCGGGCCGTGGCTTCCGAGGCCTTCGCCGGTCTCGTCTTCGGCTTCGGGCTCGGCCTCCTGGCCGGGGGCCTCGGCGGGCTCGGCCGGGCCATCCTGCACGCCGTCACCGGAGACCCGCTGCCGGTGCGGCTGGCGCTCTGGGTCGCCATCGCGGCAGCGTGGATGCTGGCTGCCGGCGTGGGCTACGCCCTCATCCTGTTCCTGGTCTGGGGCTTGCGCCTCGCCGTGGGGCCGGCGGGGGCGCCCGCACGGGGCGGCGAGGGGAGCGAAGCGCCCGCCGATGCCCGGTTCGGGATCGAGCGCCGGATCCTCTCCGGCCCGGGCCACCAGGCCGGAGCGGGGTCATCGCCGGGGCGCCCCCCGCCGCTCGCCGCGGCGCTCACCGGGATCGCCGGGATCTCGGTCCTGATGGCCGGCCTCGTCATGCTCGTCGAGGGCCACGCGCCGGGTGCGGTCCTCATGGTCCTCGGCGCGGCCGCGCTGGCCGTCGCCGCCGGCCTGTGGCTAGCCGCCACGCGCCGGGCGCGCTAGTGTCCCGAGTCAGAAGTTCGTCGACTCGCGGCGCCGGGTGGGTGGGGTCCTCCCCGCGGGACCGTACCGTCTGCGGATTGCCGAAGCCACCCCCCACCCATCTCGTGGCCCCATTGAGTGCCGGTAGCGCTCCCGCGTTACAGGCGTGTCCCGCGCGGAGGGCCCCCCCCGGCGCTTTGTCGGCACATTTCTGACTCAGCACACTAGGCGAGGATCCTGGGGCACATGGCCAATGAGCACGGCGGGCTGCCCAAGGCCGATCCCGAGCGGCTCGATGCCGATCTGCGGCGGCGGCTCGAGGTCTGGTTCGACAAGGCCTACCGGGACGACAACCTCTTCCTGACGCTCGCCCGCCGCCCCCCCGTCCTCGAGCTGTTCCTGGGCTGGGTGGGGTTCGTGTACTCGGGGAGCTCGACCCTCGATCCCGCCATGCTCGAGCTCTGCCGCATCCGTTTGGCCGCGCGCAATCACTGCGTGCACTGAAGCCTGGCCCGCAGCGCATCGTTGATGCGCAAGGGGCTGACCGAGAGGCAGGTCCAGGCCGCCCTGGGCGATCTCGAGCACGCCGAGCTGCCCGCGCCCACCATCGCCGCGCTCGGGCTCGCGGACAGGCTCACCGATCAGCGACCCGTGATCGATGCCGTCTTCCTGGCGGGTCTCCGGCGCCACTTCGACGACGGCCAGATTCTCGAGCTGGCCGTGGCTCTGTCGCTGGGCTCGGCATGGCAGCGGGTCATCGAGGCCTTCGGCATCCGTCCGGACTCGTGGACCGAGGCGACCGCGCTCCCGTGGAAGGACAGTGAGCGCGTGGTTCCTGATCGGGATCCCTCCCCCGCTGACCCCGAGCGGGAATCGGGCTCCCGGGTCTGGCGCGGATAGCCTGGATCGTGGGCTGGGCGGCGCGCGAGATCAGGCTGGCGTCGCTGCCCAGCACGATGAACCGGTAGCCGCGGGCGATCATCGCGCGGGCCTCATCCGGCGAGAACGCGATGCCCCGAGGGCGCCAGCCCCGCGTGAGAGGATCCGGGCCTCCGCCCGCGCCACGACCTCGCGCCGGCGGGGATGATCGAGCTGGCCGGGCAGAAAGATACGGTCCCGCGGGGAGGACCCCACCCCACCCGGCGCCGCGAGTCCAGCAACTTCTGACTCGGGACACTAGCGATTTGGAGGACCCATGATCGACGTCGACATCGACCGCGCGCTCCGGACCTTTCTCGACCTGGTGCAGATCGACTCGCCCACGTACGAGGAGCGGCCGATCATCGAGCGCATCACGCGAGAGCTGGAGGCACTCGGGCTGTCCGTGTTCAACGACGGGACGGGGCGGGACGGGGCGGGCAACCTGCACGTCCGCCTGCCCGGCACCCGCGCGGACCTGGCCCCGCTGCTGCTCTGCGCACACACCGACACCGTCGAGCCCGGGCGCGGGGTGGCCCCCGTGGTCCGGGACGGCGTCGTCCGCACCGACGGGCGGACCATCCTCGGTGCCGACAACAAGGCGAGCGTCACCGCCCTGCTGGAGGCCGCGCGCACCGCGATCCGCCACAATCTCCCCCACCGCGAGGTGGATCTCGTGTTCACGTGGGGCGAGGAGCGCGGCCACGCCGGGGCGGCCGCCTTCGACGTCCGGCGGTTGCGGGCGACGATGGGCGTCACCCTTGACGACACGGAGGAACCCGGACACATCACGGTGGCGGCGCCCGCCTACTGTTCAATCCTCGCCCGGTTCATCGGCCGGGCCGCGCATGCCGGCGCCGCGCCCGAGCAGGGCATCAGCGCCATCGTCGCCGCGGCCCGGGCCGTCGGCCGGATGACGCTGGGCCGGATCGACGCCGAGACGACGGCCAACGTCGGCCTCATCCGGGGGGGCACCGCGCGAAACACGGTGCCGGGCACGGTGGAGATCGAGGGCGAGGCGCGCAGTCTCGACAGCGGCAAGCTCGAGCGCCTGCTGGCCAGTCTTCGCGAGGCGGCGGAGGGGGCGGCGCGCGAGACGTCGACCACGCTCGAGCTCGCTATCAAGCAGGAGTACGCGGCATACCGCTGGCCCGACAGCGAGGCCATCGTGCGGGAGGCCGTCGCCGCGGTGCGGCGGTGCGGCCTGTCGCCTGCGCTGCGCGTCAGTGGCGGGGGGAGCGACTCGAACACGTTCAACGAGATGGGTTTGCGGTGCCTGAACGTCGCCATCGGCATGAAGGAGATCCACACCGTGAACGAGTACATCGCCGTCGACGACCTGCGGAAGACCTGCCAGATCGCGACGAGTTTGATCACCGGGTGAGGGCGATGGACCAGGTCACTGTCGATCACCTGCTCGCGACGACCCGGACGGTGCGGCGCCGGCTCGATCTCGATCGGCCGGTCCCGCTGGCGATCATCGACGAGACCGTGGGGCTGGCCCTCCAGGCGCCGACCGCGGGCAACGGCCAGGGCTGGCACTTCGTTGTCGTGACGGACGCCGCGAAGCGGTGGGCGCTCGCCGACATCTACCGGAGGGCCCGCGCCTGGTACCATGCCCATCCGCCCGCCTTCCTGACCGAGGCTCGACGGGACGCGGACGCCGAGGCGCTCGGGCGCATGCGGCGATCCGGCGACCATCTCGCGGAGCATCTCCAGGACGTCCCCGTCCTGATCCTGGCCTGTATCGAGGGTCGGGTGGAGCGGGGGAGCGTCTTCGAGCAAGCGACCCTGTACGGATCGATTCTTCCCGCGGTCTGGTCCCTGGTCCTGGCCCTGCGGTCTCGCGGTCTCGGAGCGGCCTGGACCACCGATCACCTCGTGTACGAGACCGACGCCGCCCGGCTGCTGGGCATCTCCCCGGGGGTCACGCAGGCGGCGCTGCTCGCCGTGGCGTACTACACAGGGTCGGACTTCAAGCCCGCCGCCCGGCGCCCAGCCCGCGACGTCATCCATCGCGACGGGTGGACCAGGGAGCGAGGAGACCGGCGGCCCGGGGAGCCGAGCGCGCCGGGGCCTGGTCGTTGACCTGGTCGCGGGCGACTCTGTAGCGTGGCGGTATGGACCGACCGGCGGCGACGGGCCGCGGCACCCTCTACGTCGTGGCCACGCCGATCGGCAACCTCGAGGACGTCACCCTCCGGGCGCTTCGCGTCCTCCGGGAGGCGGACCTGGTCGCCTGCGAGGACACGCGGCGAACCCGGGGCCTCCTCTCGCACTTCGACATACACACGCCCGTCACCAGCTACTTCGAGCACAACATGCGGGTGAAGGGGGAGCGCCTGCTCCGCACGCTCCAGGAGGGGCGCTCGGTGGCCCTGGTCACGGACGCGGGCACGCCTGGCATCTCCGACCCGGGGTTCCTCCTCGTGCGCTCGGCCCGCGCGGCGGGGATTGCGGTGGTCCCCGTTCCCGGGCCCTCCGCGGTGGTGGCGGCGCTGTCAGCCGCCGGCATCCCCTCCGACCGGTTCGTCTTCGAAGGATTCCTGCCCGTCAAGCCGGGACGGCGCCTCAATCGCCTGCGCGCCCTCCGGGACCTCGAGACGACTGTGGTGTGCTACGAGTCCCCTCACCGTATCCTGGCCGCTCTCGAGGCCATCGGGACGGTGTGGGGTGAGGCCCCGATGGTGATGGCGCGAGAACTCACCAAGCAGTTCGAGGAGATCGTGGAGGGCACGCCGGAGGCGCTCCGGGCGCAGCTCGCGGGCGCGGGTCCGCGAGGGGAATTCACCCTCGTCCTCCCGCCCGGCGCCGGGGCATTGGCCCCGGAGGGTCCGGCCGACGAGGCGCCGGGCTCCGCTGCGGACTGACGGCCGACGCGCAGGTCACCAGGGCGCAGCGAGGACAGGGCGCCCCCTCGGGCCAGCGGCCGCGCAGGAGCGGTGGCCGCTCCCGATAGGGCATGAGCCCGAGCTTCCCGGAGACGGGCCCTCCGGTTCACCCTCGGCAGCTGGCGCGATACATTTGGCAGGCCCGGGCCGCGCCCGGGCGCCCGGCAGCGGATCATCCGCCCGCTCTCGCAGCACTCTGCTCACCCGCGGTCCTGCCCGGCTCCCTCAGCGCGACCGCGCGGCGCCTCGGTCGGTTGGATTGACCCGCGGCGCCATGCTATTGTCCCGGGTCAGAGATGTGCCGACAGAGCGCCGGGCGAGGCGGGGGCCCTCTCGCTGGACACGCTGTGTCGCGGGAGCGTCGCTGGCACTGGACACCCGTTCGCTCCCGCATGAGGGACATCGGTCGGTTCTGGCCGGGTCCGGCCGTCCGCGGCACGGCGATCCCGTGATCCTCTACATCGACCCATCGACGAGGTCGTCCACCGTGACGTCGAGCGGCGCCGGGAGGATGGCGATGCTTACCCTGCAGGCGCTCGTCGAGCACCCCTCGCTGGTCCACGGCGATCGCGCGATGACCTGGAGCATCCAGCCGGCGCTCGCCGCGTTCCTGGACGAGGCGGTCGGACCGGAATCGGTGACCCTGGAGACCGGGGCCGGGCTGAGCACTCTCGTGATCCTTCGCAAGCACCCCCGGCAGCACACGGCGATCCAGCCGGTGGTCGATGAGTTCGCGGTGATCCTCGAGTTCGCGGAGCGGCACGGGCTCGACATTCGTGGATTTCTCCCGGTCCTGGCGCGTTCGCAGGACTGGCTTCCTCGCGCCGACCTTCCCGAGCTGGACCTGGTCCTGGTCCACGGGACGCATGCCTTCCCCGTCTCCTCCCTCGACTGGCACTACGCTGCGGATACGCTGAAGATCGGGGGCCTGATGGTCGTGGACGGCACCCATCTCGTGACGGGCGCCATGCTGGTCGACGTCATGAGCGCGGATACCCGCTGGCGGGAGGTCGGGCGCGATGGATCGAGCCACTTCGCCATCTTCCGGAAGAGCGGTTACCCCGTGCACGACGACGGGCCGCGGCAGCCCCGGGTGTGCGATGCCATCCCCGCGCCGCGCGTCCACGCCGTGGGCGCCGCCGCCGCTCGCCCGGTAGGCGCGGAGGATCCGGAGTCGCGCGCGGGACCGCAACTGACGTGCGTGGAGGTCAGGAGCTGGCACGAGTACCAGCAGTACCGAGCCGCCGTGGCCGGTGAGCAGCGGCGGCGGGAGGCGGTCGAGCGCGCCCTGATCGATGTCGAGGCCGATCGCTTCCACGTCCACGGGTTCTGCTCGGTGTGCCAGCGCGCGTCGCGCTTCGAGGTGCGCTTCACGTACTCGTACCAGACCACGCCCGACGGACGCCCTATCCCGAACTGGCGCGAGCAGCTCACCTGCACGTGCGGGTTCAACAACCGCATGCGCGCGGCCATCCAGATCCTCCGCCAGGAGATCTGTGACGATCCCACCGCCCGCATCTATCTCACGGAGCGGGTTACCGGGCTCTACTCGTGGCTCCGCGCGCGCTATCCGAATCTCTCGGGCACGGAGTACCTCGGCGACCGCGTGCCGCGGGGCGCCGAGCACGAAGGTGTCAGGAACGAGGACCTCACCGCGCTGACCTTCGCCGACGAGAGCTTCGACGTCATCCTGTCCCTGGACGTGATGGAGCACGTTCCGGACAGCCACGCTGCGCTCGGGGAGTGCTTCCGGTGCCTGAGACCGGGCGGTGTCCTGCTGTTCGGCGCGCCTTTCCGGCTGGACAGCGCGCAGGGCCAGGAGCGCGCCCGGCTCCGCGACGATGGGACCATCGAACACCTCATGCCTCCGGAATATCACTGGAACCCGGTCACCGGCGAGCACGGGGCGCTGTCCTTTCGCACCTTCGGCTGGGACGTGCTCCAGCAGATGGCGGTTGCCGGCTTCGCCGACCCCCGCGCGTTGCTGTACTGGTCGCTGGAACTCGGCTACCTGGGTGGCGATCAGATCCTGCTGGTGGGGTCGCGTCCCGCGTCCGGCGGGCAACGCCCGTGAACCTCTTGCCTCCGGATGATTCCGGCGATCGCTTTGCCCTGGGCGGCGCCCCGTTCTGGCCCGTGGACCATCTGGCCGAGCCCAGCGCCTGGGTTGGCCACATCCCCTTTGCCTTCTGGGTTGTGGATGCCTTGCGCCCGCGGCGACTGGTGGAGCTCGGGACGCACTCCGGCAACTCGTACTTCGCCTTCGCCCAGGCCGTGCAGCGTCTGGGCCTGGACACAGCGTGCTTCGCCGTCGACACCTGGCAGGGCGATGCCCATGCCCGGCACTACGGGGAGGACGTGTTCGAGGCGGTGTCCCGGTATCACGACGGCCGGTACGGCGCCTTCTCGCGTCTGGTGCGGTCCACCTTCGAGGACGCGGTCCAGCACTTCCCCGACGGCAGCATCGACCTCCTGCACGTGGACGGCTGTCACACCTACGAGGCCGTCGCCCACGACGTCGAAGGGTGGCGCCCGAAGCTCTCGACGCGCGCTGTCGTGCTGCTCCACGACATCAACGTCCGCGAGGGCGACTTCGGTGCCTGGCGCCTGTGGGCCGAGCTGTGCGGGCGCTACCCGCATTTCGAGTTCCTCCACGCCCACGGGCTCGGGGTCCTGGGCGTCGGCTCCGAGCAGCCGCCGGCGCTGGTGGCGCTCTGGCAGGCGGCGCGGGACGCGACTCGCGTCGGCCGCATTCGCGATGCCTTTGCCCGTCTGGGAAGCTCGGTGGTGGAGCGCATGCAGCTCGAGGCGCACGTGCGCGCGGTCGAGAGCCAGGTCGAGGGGCTCTCGGTGGCGATGCGCACGGCTCACGAGGCGGTGGCGAGAGGGGCGGAGGGGAGGGCCTCGCTGGAGGAGGCGCTCTGGGTCCGCGATCGAGAAATCACCCAGCATGTCCGGCAGATTCACTGGCTCCAGCAGGAGATCGTCCGGCTCGGGCAGCGGGTGGAGCACGAACGCGCCGACAGGGTCGCCGAGGTCGCGGCCCTCCAGGCCGAGCTGTCGGCCGTGTACGGCTCCAGATCCTGGCGCCTCGTCCGTCCGCTCCGTCAGGGTGTGAGCTGGTACCGAGCCGCCCGGGGCCGGAGCCGGCCGGCTCCGTGAGTCGGCCGGCGGGCGCCTTGACCTCGCACCGCGGGGGGCTTGCCGCCGCGGCAGAGCGGACCTTGCGATGCGGGGAGCGGCTGTACGGTCTAGTCGTCCGGTGTCGGCCGCGCCCGGCGCCGCCGCCCAACGCGAGGAGCGTCGATACGAGCAGGACGGCGCCGGCGCGCGCGAGTCAGGTCAGGGGGACTCTCGCATGAAGTGGACCTCCGGCCGAGCAGGACGGCGCCACTCACTCGCCTCTCAGTCCCGGCCGATCTCGCAGTACTGTGCGGCGGTGTCGTAGTACCCGCCCTCGCCCTGGCAGATCTCCCGGGCCGACTTCGTCGACGTGGTGTAGGAGCACTGCTGGCTCGCCGTGTTGTAGGTGCCTCCGTGGGCCTTGCAGCTGCGGGCGACGTCGAGGCGAATCTTTGCGCAGCCCGCGAGCGGCAGGAGGAGCGAGACACCCAGTGCGATTCCCAGCACGACCTTGGCGTGAGTCATCAGCAGCCCTCCCTCGGTGCACGACCGGGCTCAGGGTGAACCACTGCCGATGCCGCCCGGCCGGCACCGGGACGCGCCATCGGCACGCATAGAGGCTGCAGGCAGGTTAACACGGCGTCCCGGGCCGGCAGCTCGGGCCGGTTCGGACGGGACGTAGAGCGTCAGCTTGGCGGCGGACGGCCCACGCGGAGCGCCCGCCGCTTCCCGGCTAGAACTTCCAGGTCGCATTGAAGCCGATGGCGTGGATGAAGTTCTTGATCCTGAGCTGCCCGTCGGGCAGACGGTCGAGGACGTTGTTGATGGCGCTCGTCTGGCGCAGCCCCGCGAACCCGAACGAGGGACCCGCGCCCACCGACAGCCAGGGCAGGATCTGGTAGGCGGCGACGGGGCTGATCGCGACGCCGAGGAGGGTTGCGCTCTCCAGGTGATAGCGACCTCCTCGCCCTTGCTCCTGAGGAGCGGAAGGCCAGTATCCGGCTGGAGCTGCGGCACCTCGAGCACTTCGACGAACTCAGCTCAGGACACTGAATCTGGTCGGGGGGGGCGCCTCGTGCGGGGTCCTATGCCCGGGTCCTCGCTTCCCGTATACTAACGGCTAATGCGAATCGCCAAGGCCCTGACCATCGCGGGCTCGGATTCGGGCGGTGGGGCAGGCATCCAGGCCGACCTGAAGACGTTCTCGGCGTTCAGGGTGTTCGGAATGTCGGTGATCACCGCGGTCACCGCCCAGAA
>DATKEI010000322.1:0-12775 GCA_035544455.1 Binatia bacterium
GGCGATGAAGTAGGCGCTCGCCATCTCGCCGCTGGCGACGAACGCCGCATACCCCGCCATCAGTCCCACTGCGATGAGGAGTCCCCCCACGAGCTCGATGATGCCGGCCAATCCGAACAGGGAGAACAGCGGTGCCGAACCGCCTTGCTGATCGACTCCGCCGAGTACTCCGAGCAGCTTCTGGGCGCCGTGACACGCGAACAGAAGGCCGACCACGATGCGCATCACCGCGTAGAGGTACGACGAGTACGTTCCGAGGAATCGCTTCATGATTCACCTCTCTCGTCAGCCCGTCGTTGGTGGCGCGGGTTCCGTTCCGCCGTGACCTTCACCAGGATACATCGAGGCGGGCCCGGGGCGAGGCGACGGTCGCCCTCACCGGGGAGCGCCCGACCAGCACGAGGATCACCGTGCGTCAGCATCGTGTCGACGAGGCGGCGGATTCGATCGTGGTAGAGTTTGCCGTGGCTCCGACGCTCCGCATGCCCCACCCGCGCCTGACGGCGACAGGGCAGCGACGCCGCGTGCGTGCTCGGAGAGCCGGGGCGCGCGGGTCGCCGCCGACGATCGCGCCGGCGCGCTGACGCGGCGCCCGGATGCCCGCTCGCGACGTCGCACTGGCGGTGCTGGTGGCGGCCATCTGGGGCTTCACCTTCGTCACCACGCGGATCGCCCTCGACGAGTTCTCGCCGCCCCAGCTCGCCGCCCTGCGCTTTCTGGTCGCCGCGAGTCCGATCGTCGTGCTGGCGCGGCCCGCGGTGCCGTGGGCGGTGCTGCTTCCCATCGGCCTCACGCTGTACACCGGTCAGTTCCTCTTTCAGTTCTTCGGCATCGCCAGCGGAATGCCGCCGGGCCTGGCGTCGGTGGTCGTGCAGACGCAGGCCTTCTTCACGGTGCTTCTCGCGACGCTGGCGCTGGGCGAGCGCGCCTCGCCGCGGCAGCTCGCGGGGCTCGGCCTCGCGGGGGTTGGCCTGCTCGCGATCGGGGCCACGGTGGGGCAAGGGCTGACGGGTATCGGCCTCGGGCTCACGCTGGTCTCCGCGGTGAGCTGGGCGGTGGGCAACGTGCTGCTCAAGCGGGTCGGTCCGGTGGACATCCTCCCGCTCGTGGTGTGGCTGAGCGTGATCCCGCCGCTGCCGTCGCTTGCGCTGTCGATGGTGCTGGACGGCCCTGGCGACCTCGTGCGCGCGCTTCGCGGGGCCTCGCCGCTCGGCCTCGCCTGCGTGCTTCACCTGGGCCTGGTCGCGACCGTCCTCGCCTACGCGATCTGGGCGGGCCTGCTGCGGCGACATCCGGCGGCGACGGTCGCACCCTTTGCCCTGCTCGCGCCCTTCGTGGGCGCGGGCGCGTCCGCCCTGGTCTTCGGCGAGCGCTTCGGCGCCGTGCGGCTCGCAGGGATGGCGCTGGTGCTCCTCGGGCTCGCCGCGACGGTGTTGCCGGCGTCGCCCGCGCCGCGGATAGCCAGATCGACTAGGGCGCGTTGAACGTCAACGCGTTCGATGCCCCCTGGAACGTGGTGCCGACCGCGCCGGGGATTCCGGCGGATGCGCCGCTGATGCTCCCCCTCTGCTGGCCGTTGTTGAAGCTGTGCGATCCCTGGAGGGTAATGGTCTCCGGCGGGTCCGAGCCAAGGAAGAAGATGGTGATGGTTAGCGCCGCGGTGTTCTGGGCACTGGTCGCACCGGTGACGACGCGCTTGGTCCGGGCAAAGTTGCCGATGACGTCATTGTCGAGTGACACCGTGCCCCCGTCGAACTGCCACAGCCCCGCCGGGTCGACGACGTTGGTCAGGGCCGTCGTCGTCGTGAGGGTGAGAGTCACCTGGGCGTGCGCGGCGTTCGCGCAGAGCAACAGCAGACCGCCCATCACCAGGGCAACGACACTGCGCTTGCCGTAGCTGTTCTCCATCGTTCCCCTCCTTATCCACCCACCGGGCGTGTGGGGCCACCGGAGGTGTGGGCCATCTCGTCGGCGCGCGCGACCGCGGTGCGCGTCCGCAGATGCTCACCAACGGTAAGCCGTAGCCAGAGCGGTGTCAACACGGGATCAGGACCCTGGGGGGGCTGCGGAAGGTCGCTCGGCCGAGGCGAGGCGAGGGCTCTCAAGGCGCCCGTCGCCGCCGCCTCGGCGGCGAGCGCGGCTCGGCCGTCTCGCGGCGCGGGCACCTCTGCTACGATGTCGGCGTGTCAAGCGAATTCGCGTCCCTCGACGAGCCCCTCGCGCGTGTGAGCGGCCGGCATCCGAAGCTGCGCACCCTCGTCCTCTTCGGCTCGCGCGCTCGCGGAGATGCCCGGGAGCGGTCGGACTGGGACCTCGGCTACCTGGCCGACGAAGGTTTCGACCCGGACGCGCTGTTGCTCGATCTCGTGAACGATCTCGGCACCGATCGGATCGACCTGGTCGATCTCGCTCGCGCGGGGGCACAGGTGCGCTTCCGCGCGGCCAGCGATGGCCGAGCGCTTTACGAGGCCGAACCCGGCGTGTTCGGCGCGTTCTGGATCGAGGCCGTCGATTTCTGGTGCGATGCCGGCCCCATGGTGCGGGACGGCTATGCCGAAGCGCTGGCGCGCCTGCGGCGGTGAGCGCCCTCGACCGCGATCTCCTCGCCGAGCGGGCCATGGTGGTCCGCCGTCACCTGGCGCGGGTGGCGGAGCGACTGCCCGACCGGGCCTCGGACCTCCGGCCGGCGACGGACCCGTCCGACGCCGTGATCCTCCACCTGTGGCAAGCTGTCCAGGTGGTGATCGATCTCGCGGTCTCGGCATGTCTTCGGTGGGACCTGGGCGCCCCGGCAAGCTACGCGGAGGCGTTCCGCCGCCTCGCCGGCGCCGGCGTCATCGACGAAGCGCTGGCGGGCCGCCTCGGCCGAGCGGCGGGCTTTCGCAATGTCATCGCCCACGCCTACGACCAGCTTGACATGAGCCGGGTGTTCCGGGCCGCGACGGACGGCCCCCGGGACCTCGAGGCGTTTCTGGCCGCGCTGCGCGACCGCCTCTGATGACACGCTCGGGCCAGGGGTAGCCGTGCGGTTCCGCGATCGCGTCGCCATCGTGACCGGGGCCGCCCACGGCATCGGGCGGGGGATCTGCGCCGAGCTGGCCCGCGGGGGCGCCCGCGTGTGGGCGTGCGACGTGCGCCCCGGCGAGCTGGGCGCCACGCGGGAGGCGGTGGACGCGGTGACCGCGGGATCGTGCCGGACCGGGGTGCTCGATGTCCGCGACCCCGGCGCGGTCGAGGCCTTCGTGAGCCGCGCCGTGGAGTCCGCCGGCCGCATCGACATCCTCGTGAACACCGCGGGCGGGGTGGCCGGGCAGACCATGCGGCCGGTCGAGGAGGTGTCCGACGCCGACTGGCGCGAGGTCCTGGCCATCAACCTCGATGGCGCGTTTCACTTCACGCGCGCGGTGGTGCCCGTCATGAAGCGGGCCCGGGCCGGGGCGATCGTCAACATCTCCTCGGGCGCCGGGCGGTCGTACAGCCTCACCGGCATCCAGGCCTACGCGAGCGCCAAGGCCGGCCTCATCGGGTTCACCCGGCAGACGGCGCGCGAGCTCGGGGTCCACGGGATCCGGGTCAACTGCGTGGCCCCGGGCTTCGTGCGGTCGAACCCGGCCACGGAGCGGCAGTGGGAGGCGATGGGCGCCGCGGGCCAGCAGCGCCTGCTGGACTCGATCGCGCTCGGCCGCCTCGGCACACCCGAGGACATCGCCCGGGCGGTCTGCTTCTTCGCCTCCGACGACGCGGCCTACGTGACCGGCCAAACGATCAGCGTCGACGGCGGAGTCTGGATGCTGGGCTAGTGTGCCGAGTCAGACATGTGCCGACGGAGCGCCGGGTGGGGTGGGGGCCCTCCCCGCGGGACACGCCTGTAACGCGGGAGCGCTGCCGGCACTCAGTGGGGCCGCGAGATGGGTGGCGGGTGGCTTCGGCAATCCGCAGACGATACGGTCCCGCCGGGAGGACCCCCACCCCACCCGGCGCCACGAGTCCACGAACTTCTGACTCGGGACACTCGCTGTGAGCCAGGCGAAGTGGCGGAGCAAGCCCACGACGATTGAGAGTGCCGCCGGGACGATCGGACAGCGGCCTGGGTGCCGCGATCGGGTAGAATGCCTCGAGGGGCGCCCGGTCGCCACGTCGCCGCGGGCCCCGACCCCATGAAGCAGTTCGCGTTCGTCCTGGGACACCTGGCCACCCCCAAGGGCCGGCGGGACCGGAAGACCCTGGTTCGCCTGCTGGTTGCCTTCGCCGCGTTCGCCGCCCTGTTCACCGTGCTGTTCCACTTCATCATGGAGTACGAAGGGCAGCGCCACAGCTGGATCACCGGGCTGTACTGGACGCTGGTGATGATGTCGACCCTCGGGCTGGGCGACATCACGTTCACCTCGGACCTCGGGCGAGTCTTCTCCATGGTCGTGCTCCTGGCGGGCGCGCTGTTCATGCTCGTGCTGCTGCCGTTCACCTTCATTCAGTTCGTCTATCTGCCGTGGACGGAGGCGCAGACGGCGGCGCGCGCGCCGCGGCAGCTGCCGGCCGAGACGGCCGGTCACGTGGTGCTGACCGGCCTCGGCCCCGTCGACGCGGCGCTGGCGCGCCAGCTGCAACAGTTCCAGATCGCCTACGCCGTCGTCGTCCCCGAGGTGGCCGAGGCGCTGCGACTCCACGATCTGGGCCACCGCGTCATGGTGGGCGAGCTCGACGATCCGGAGACCTATCGCCGCGCGCGGGTCGAGCGGGCCGCGCTGGTGGCCACCACGCGCAGCGACACCGCCAACACCAACGTGGCCTTCACCGTGCGCGAGATCTCCGAATCGGTGCCGATCGTCGCGGTGGCTTCCGCCCAGGCGTCGATCGACATCCTGGGGCTGGCCGGGTGCACCCACGTGCTGCAGCTGGCCGAGATGCTCGGGCAGTCCCTCGCGCGGCGCATCCTCGGGCGGGACGCCCGGAGCCACGTGATCGGCCGGTTCGGCGATCTGCTGATCGCGGAGGCCGCCGCCGCCGACACCCCGCTGGTCGGCCAGCGCTTGCGCGATCTGCGGCGGCCTCCGCGCGCGAACGTCAGCGTGGTCGGCGTGTGGGAGCGGGGGCGCTTCCAGATCCCGGATCCCGACACGGAGATCCATGGCGGGACCGTGCTGGTCCTGGCCGGTTCGCGCGCCGACCTGGACGCCTACGACGAGGCGTTCGCCATCTACCGATCGTCCCCGGCGCCGGTCGTCATCATCGGTGGCGGGCGGGTGGGACGGGCCACCGGCAACACCTTGCGCGGGGAGGGCATCGACTACCGCATCGTCGAGCGGCTCCCCGAGCGGATCCGGGACCAGGACAAGTACATCCTGGGCGACGCCGCCGAGCTGGAGGTGTTGCATCAGGCGGGGATCCAGAAGGCGCCGTCGGTCGTCGTCACGACGCACGACGACGACATGAACGTGTACCTGACGATCTACTGCCGCCGGCTGCGGCCCGACATCCAGATCCTCGGCCGCGTCAA
This sequence comes from Binatia bacterium, assembly GCA_035544455.1. GTDB lineage: Bacteria > Methylomirabilota > Methylomirabilia > Rokubacteriales > CSP1-6 > DATKEI01. The sequence goes on from DATKEI010000322.1 coordinate 5,495, forward strand.
CGTGGAGCGCAACGTCTCCACGTTGCAGCGCGCGGGCGCCGACTTCGTGCTGTCGTACGCCTCCATGGGCGCCAACGCGATCTTCAACGTCCTCAAGAAGAGCGACGCGCTCCTCCTCCTCGCGGAGGGCGTGAGCGTCTTCCGGCTGCCGGTGCCGCCGTCGATGCAGGGGAAGACCATCGCCGGGTGCGCGGTCCGCGCGGCAACCGGCTGCCGGATCGTCGCGGTCGCGCGCGGCGAGCGCCTGGAGATCAACCCCGATCCCGGCCGCCCGCTGCCGGCGGACGGGGATCTGATCGTGATCGCGGACAGCGCGGCCGAGAGGCGGTTTCTCGATCGGTTCGTGCGGGACTGAGCCGGGGACCTCGAGGCGTTCCTGTCCGCGCTGCGCGACCGCCCCTCATGACGCGATGTCCCTCGAGAACGGCCGTGAGCGCGGAGCCGATCGAGCGGAGCCGGCTCAGGTCGACACGTCGAAGTGGTACAGGCGGGCGGCGTTCGCGGACGTGATCTGCCGCCGCTCCTCACCGGGCACGCCGTCGAGGATCCGCTCGAGGACGGTCCGGGAGCGCGGGAAGGTCGACTCGGTGTGCGGATAGTCGGAGCCCCACATGAGCAGGTCGACGCCGATCAGGGCGCGGTCGCGGATCCCCATGGCGTCCTCCTGGAAGCTCAGGAAGACGTTCCGGCGAAAGAAGTCGCTCGGCAGCGCGTCGGTCGCGTAGCGGTGCCAGTGGGTGCGCCGGGCCCGCTGCGTGTACGTGTAGTCGAGCCGGTCCAGGAAATAGGGCACCCACCCCAGCTCGTGCTCGGCCGAGCCCACGCGCAGGCGCGGATAGCGCTCGAACACACCCTCCAGGACGAGATGGCCGAGGGACATGCGCACCCAGAAGTCCGCGTTGGCGAGGAGCGCGGCCCGCGAGGTGCGGTTGCTCTCCGCGACGACGTGGGGGGCGGGGCGGTTCGTGTCGATGTGGAGGCTGATCGGCGCGCCGAGATCCTGAGCCGCCGCCCAGAACGGCTCGTACATCCGGTGGTCGTAGCTCTTCTCCTCGGGCGGTGAAACCGTGATCATGCCGCCGGCCAGCCCGAGCGTGCGCGCCCGGGTCAGCTCGCGAATGGCCTCGTCGACGTCCTCGACATTGATGAGGGCGATGCCCTTCAGCCGCGAAGGCGCGGTCCGGCAGAAGTCGGCAAGCCAGTCGTTGTAGGCGCGGAAGCACGCCGAGAGCAGGGGCAGGTCGGGCACGCGATAGAGCTGCAGACCGGCGGTGGGATAGATCACCGAGCCCCAGATCCCGTCGTCTTCATTCTCGCGCAGGAACTCCGCGGGCTGGTAAGCCCCCGGCCGGACCTCGGAGAAGCGCGCGGCGGGACGGAGCTCCTCGGGCCGGTCGAAGCGCTTGCCCGCCTGAGCCCCGCCCTGGAAAGAATTGCCGCGCGTGCCGTCGATCATCCACCAGTCGCCGTCGGCCTCGCTGACCACGCGCGGCCCGCGGTCCCGCATCGCGCGGTCCATGCGCTCGGTCCAGAGATCGGGCGGCTCGACGATGTGGGAGTCGGACGAGACGAGCTTCCAGCTAGACATGCGCAGACCTCCATCGCCGTTCACACGATCGCCCGGACGGGTGGTGGCCCCGGCGGCCGCATCGATTCCCGCCGGGCCACGCCGCCGGGGGCCTTGCCCGGACAAGCCGCGTCGACTCGAGCTCCACCCGCCCGCTCGGGAGCGGCCACACGGGCTACTCCTCTCCGGGCCGGGACGGGATCCGCGCGCGGCCGGCCCGGAACTCCTCCGATCCGTGGGCGGCCAGAGCCGGAGGCACGAACTGCGGCGCGGGCGCTCCGCGGGTCAAGACCTGGGCGATTCGCTGGCAGGCTTGCCCGTCCCACAGCGGGATGTCAGCGGGTCGACGGCCCCTGGCCAGCGCGGCGTGAGCGGCGGACACGATGGTCCCTCGATCGAACCCGACGAGCCTGTTGGTGCCACGCGTCACCGTCACCGGGCGCTCGGTGTTGTCCCGCAACGTGAGGCAGGGCACACCGAGGACACTGGTCTCCTCCTGGACGCCGCCCGAATCCGTGAGCACTAGCGCCGCCGCCTCCTCGAGGGCAAGGAAGTCGAGGTAACCGAGGGGTTCCACGATCTGCACTCGCCGGGGATCGAGGGGGATGTCGCATCGCTGGAGCATCTGCCGCGTCCTGGGGTGTACGGGGAACACCAGGGGCAGGCGCTTGCCGATCTCGGAGAGGGTCCGCGCCACGTCGGCGAGCCGATCGGGATGGTCGACGAGCGCCGGGCGGTGCAGGGTGACCAACCCGAACCCCTCTCGCGTCAAGCCGAGGTCGGCGACCGTCGATCGCCGCCGGGCTTCCGGCAAGGCGTAGTAGAGGCTGTCGACCATGACGTTGCCCACGAGATGGATGCGTTCCGGCTCGACGCCTTCAGCTCGCAGGTTCTCGTCGCCGTCGGCGCTCGGGGTGAACAGCCAGGTGGCCAGCGCGTCGACCATCACACGATTGATCTCCTCGGGCATGCTGCGGTCGAAGGATCGCAACCCGGCCTCGACGTGACCGACCGGGATACCGGCCTTGGCGGCGACGAGCGCACAGGCGACGGTCGAATTGACGTCGCCGACGACGAGAAGGGCGTCGGCGTCGGCGCTCTCGAGCCAGGTCTCGATGGCGACCATCACCGCGGCCGTCTGCGTGGCATGGCTTCCCGATCCGACGCCTAGGTTGGCCGCGGGTTCGGGGATGTCGAGGCATTCGAAGAAGCTCGCCGACATGGCGGCGTCGTAGTGCTGTCCGGTATGGACGAGCCTCGCCGGCACGCCCTCGCCGGCCAGGGCGCGCATGAGCGGAGCCACCTTCGGGAAGTTCGGGCGGGCGCCAGCGATGACGACGGGCCGGCGGATCATCTGGACCTCTGCCCCTCCCGGGCGGTGACGAGAAAGGCGCGGTTCCCTCGCCCTGCCCCATGCGTCTTGGTTCCTGGGGCATACCGTACACCCACTCACGTCCGATTCGCCGGACGCGACAACGTGCCGGGGTGCTGCTCACGCGCAACACGAACGTGAAGGGCGAGCGCCCTTCGGGGGCGCCGAGCATCGCGCCCGGGGTGCCAGCTCGGCTCGCACCACGGGCACGGGCCGGGTATCGCCAGGGCCGGCGCTGACAGGACGCCCTCCGGCTGATTCGCGAAGGCACTGGTCCGGGCCGCACTCGCCGTCGGCCTCAGCTGAAGAAGCCCTTGACCGTCTCCCAGATGCTGCGGCGGGCCGGGGCGGTCGCCGGGCTCGAGCTGGGCGTTTCCAGCGGCGCCAGCATCTCGGCGGGCACCTGGGACCGCTCGACGGTCTCGGCCGTGATCTCCGCAAAGATGCGCATGCGCGAGAGCGTTTCGGGGCCCGCCATGCCATCGACGGTGAGGCCGCTCTTCTGCTGATAGTCCCGCACCGCTCGCTCGGTGCCCGGCCCGAACTGCCCGTCGGCGGCGATGCCGAGGGCCTGCTGGAGCTTCTTCACCGCCTCGCCCGACGTGCCGGTTCTGAGCAGGACCAGCTCGTAGAGGGCCATGTGGGTGAAGGTATCCGGACCGGCGATCCCGTCGACGGCCAGCCCGTGCTTCCGCTGATAGGTCTTGAGCGCCTCCTCGGTCTTCGGGCCGAACTGGCTGTCCACCTCGATGCCGAGCTTTTCCTGGAGTTTCTTCACCGGTTCGCCGGCCAGTCCGCGTTTCAACATCGCCATGGCATCGCCTCCCGTTCGCGCCCCGTCCCGGGCTCCTGCGGGCCGCCGCTACCCCCAACGGGTACCCTGTTCCGGCTCGTTCGGCAAGGGTCACGGTGGTGCGTTCGGGGTAGGTCAGTACATCCTGGCGGGCAGCCAGAGGGCAACCGACGGGAAGACGGCGAGCAGAATGACGAGGAGGATCATCAGCGCCACGTATGGCATGGAGCCGGTGGCCACGGTACCCAGTGATTCGTTCGACAGGCCCTGGATGACGAAGAGGTTCATCCCGACCGGGGGCGTGATCAATCCCGCCTCGAGCAGCAGCACCAGCACGACACCGAACCAGATCGGATCGAACCCCTGGGCCTGGACGATCGGAAAGACCACGGGCAGGGTCAGGAGCATCAGCGAGAGGGCGTCGACCATGCAGCCCAGGACCAGGTACATCGCGACGAGGGCAGCGAAGATCACCCAGGGCGAGGGCGACAGCCCGGAGATCGCCTCCACCGCGCCCCGGGGGATGCCCGCGGACACGAGCGCGAATGACATGATCTGGGCGCCGATGACGATGAACAGGATCATCGCGTTGGTCCGGATCGTCTCCAGAAAGCTCCGGCGAAGGGCCGCCCAGGTGAGGCGTCGGTACACAGCGGCCACGGCCACCGCGCCCGCCGCTCCCACCCCGGCCGCCTCGGTCGGGGTCATCACGCCGGCGTAGATGCCGCCCAGCACGAGCACGATCAGCGCCACCACCGGCACCACGTCGGCAAGACCGCGGAGGCGGGCGGCCCAGGTCACGGTTTCGCGCGCGGCCGGCACCAGGCCGGGGCGGAGACGGACCTGGATGCCCAGGAACACCATGAAGGCGATGGTGAGCAGGAGCCCCGGGACGATGCCGGCGGCGAACAGCCGCCCCACCGATTCCCCCACCGCCGAGGCGTAGATGATGAAGGGAATGGACGGCGGGATGAGGATGCCCAGGGTGCCCCCCGCGGCCAGCGTCCCCGTGGTGATGCGCATGTCGTAGCCCCGCGCGCGCATCTCGGGCACGGCGATGGCGCCGATGGCCGCGGCCGTCGCCACGCTCGAGCCGCAGAGGGCGGCGAAGATGCTGCACGCGACGAGGTTCGACTGCGCGAGCCCGCCCGGCACGTGCGAGAGCCAGGGCGCCAGCCCGCGGTAGAAGCGCGCGCTGATCCCGCTGTTCATGATGAGCGATCCCATGAAGAGGAACAGCGGCACCGCGGTCAGGATGAAGCTGTCGATCGTGTTCCACGCCACGGACTCGATACCGGCGAGCAGGGCCGGATTCACGAACAGGAGGCCCACCACGCCGACGGCGCCGAGCGCGATGGCGATCCAGACGCCGCCGAGCAAGAGGCCAGCCATGACCGCCAGGTACACCACTCCCGTCAACTCCCAGGTCACGGGCGCGACCGCACGGCCTCGACGAGCTGGACGAGGAGCTGCAGGAAGAGCAGGAGGAACCCGGCCGGCGCCACCGCCTGGATGGGGGCCAGGGGGATCTGCGCCACGATGGAGAAGGCCGAGAGCCGCGAGCTGTCGAGCGCGAGCGCAGCGGTGCGGACGGCGAGGAGGCCGGTGAAGGCCAGTCCGATGAGGCACCACGCCACGCGAAACGCGCGGAGGGCGGGTCCGCCCAGGCGCCGGGTCAGGATCTCGACGCGGATGTGATCACCGTGCTGCATGGCGTACCCGAGGCCGAGGAACGTGAGGACGACGAGGAGATAGCCGGAGACCTCGTCGGTATAGACGATGGGGGCGCCGAGCACGCGACGCCCGACCACCTGGAGCACGATGAGCAGGATGAGCGCGGCGAGCGCCGCGGCGGCGACGGCGGCGGCCGCGCGGTTCAGCACGACGCTGACCACGCCCAGGCGGCAAGCCCCCAAGGGCGCTGGACCGGTCTAGTTCAGCCTGAGGTCGGCGAGCAGCTTCTCGTAGGCGGCCAGACCCTCAGGACCGACCTTCGTCTTGACGTAGTCGCGCAGGGGAGCGATCACACCCCGGCGGGTCTGCTCGCGCTCGGCCCGCGTGAGCGCGACCACGGACTTCACCTGCCCCTTGTCGCGCATGCGCTCCAACGCTCGCGGGTCCTCCCCCTTGACGATGGCGCGGTCCCACTTGTCCATCCACTCTGCGGCCACAGCCCTGACGGTTTGCTGGAGGTCGGGGGGCAGGGCCTTCCAGGCGGCCTGGTTAACCGCGATGAAGAAATGGTTCTCGGGGCCGTCGATCTGGACGAAGTGGGGTGCCACCTCGTAGAGCTTGGCCGTCTCGATCGCCACCGTGGCCGTCATCACCCCGTCGACGATGCCGCGCTGAGCCGCCGGGTACACCTCCGCCCAGACCACGAAGGACGGCACGGCGTCCCACACCTTGAGGTATTCGGCCTCCAGGCCTCCGGCGGTGCGGATCTTCTTGCCCTTGAAATCGGCCAGTCCCTTGACGGGCGCGCGCATGACGATCTGCCGGCGCGGGTACACGCCCCACGCGATGGGCTCGACGCCGTGGCTGCGCAGGGCCGCCTGCGCCACCGGTACCATGTGCGCTCTGAGCACCTTGGACTCGCCGTCGTCCAGCGCGATGTACGGAAGATCGGGCAGGACGAGCGCGGGCGCGTCGCCGAAGGTGAAGCCGCCCACGATCTCCCCCATCTCCACCAACCCGCGCCCGACGGTCCGCAGGTACTCCGTGCCCTTGTAGGGGAGCTCGCCCGCCGGGTACAGGGTGACCTGGAGCCGGCCCCCGCTCTTCTCGGTCAGGTCCCCGGCGAGCTCCTGGAACACCTTGATAAACACCTGGCCGGCCGGGACGATGGAGACAAACTTCCACTGAGTCTGGGCCAGGGGGGCGCTCGGCGCCAGCAGCGAGAAAAACAGCAGGAGTGCCGCGGCGCGCGTTCCTGTCGTCATGGCTCAGGCTCCCTTGGCAGCGCAGGGTGAGGAAGGAGGCGACCGACACCACCCTAGCACGGGATCCGCGGGCGGGAGAATGCCCTGTCGCGGGCGGCGCGGCGGCAGCGGGAAGAGTCGAAACCCGGCGAGGTCATTGCTGCGTGCCCGCGACGGGGCCGGGCGCCACGACATGGCGCTGGTCAGGGCCAGGGCCGCCGCGCTCCGCATCCGGGTACACGCGGACTCCCGAGCGCGCGAACTCCCATCGTCCACGGCCAGCGCGGCCTGGAGGTGCCCGCGGCGCGCTGCCCCATCCGGGGATCGTGGGCTGGGGCCGGCCGCCCGTCACGTGTTCGCGATGCGACGCCTCGGCGGGCCGGAGCGCCCGGACCGAGCCTTGCCAGGCGTCAGTGCGCGGAGGCGGTTGCGGTCAGCCGGAACGCATAGAACGTCGCCCACAGCCGCCACGTGTCGGCAAGCGCGTGTGCCCGTCCCCCCTCCACGTGGTTGACCGCGCCCACCAGGGCCAGGCGCACGCGATGTCCAGCCGACCGGGCGACGCGCTCGAGCTGCAAGGTCTCGGTGAAGGGCACGACGGGGTCCTGCCGGCCGTGGACGAGGAAGATCG
>DATKEI010000323.1:0-11013 GCA_035544455.1 Binatia bacterium
GGGGTGCCGCCCCACCTGAGCGTCGCCGAGATCGAGCAGGCCATGCTCGCCGTGGCCGGCGTCCGCGAGGTGCACGACCTGCACGTGTGGACGCTCACCTCGGGCCGCGACGCGATGAGCGCTCACGTGTTCGTGAGCGCGCCCGGCGAGAGCGACCGCATCCTCCGCGCCCTTCACGACGTGCTGCACACGCGCTTTGGCATCGAGCACACGACGATCCAGATGGAGACGCAGGCCCTCGTCCGCATCGGAGCGCCTTCCGCCACCCGTCCCGAGCCGGGCGAGGGCTGACCCCTCGCGCGCCTGGGACCGCGGTTTCTACGGATCGCCGGAGCCAGCCACCGGCCATCTCGTGGCCCGCTGAGTGCCGGCGACGCTCTCGCGCCACCGCGTGTCCCGCGGGGAGGGCCCCAGCCCCGCGCCTCTCGGACTCGGGACACGCGCGCGGCCGAATCACGAGCGTGCCCTTCCGGCTCCTGCGCGCCGCTCTTCTCCCCGTCCGAGGGCGAGGGAGTCGGTGCGGTTCCCTTGCCCTCGGACGGGGTGAGGGGTGGACGTCCGTTCCCGCGCAGTCCGGGCTCGAGGGCTACCGGCGAGCGCCGCGGTGCCAGGAGGCGATGTTCCACAGCTCGCCGTCCCAGGGCGAGACGTTGACCCCCTGCAGGGCGCGGCCCACCGCGTTCACCTCGTTGCGGAGCACCAGGGGCACGACGACACCTGCGCGCACGACCAGGTCGTTCATCCGGATGAAGAGGGCCGCCCGCTTGACCGGGTCCATCTCGGCCTCGGCGCTCCTCCAGAGCCGGTCGTACTCGTCGCTGCGCCAGCGCACGTTGTTGCTCCCGGACCACTTGTTCTCCCGCGAGGCGATGCGCCACGACGTGAACTGCTCCATGAAGCGCTGGGGGTCGGGGCTTCCCATGAGGACGGCGTACATCGCGAGGTCGGCCTCGAAGCGATTGACGGTGTCGGGGTTTCCGGGGTCGGCGGAGAAGAATACCGAGGCGACCACCGCCTTCAGCTCGAGATCGACGCCGGCGCGCGCGCAGGCCTGCTTGATGATGGCCTGGGCCTTCTGGCGCGGACCGTTGATGGAGGTCTGGAAGACGAGCGTGAGGCGCTTGCCGTCCCGGGTCCGGACTCCGTCCCCGCCCCGCCTCCACCCCGCCGCCTCCAGCACCTGGCTGGCGCGCTCGACGCTGAACTCCGGCTGCGCTCCCGGCGCGGCGAAGCGCGCGGGCACGTTGAGGAAGTTCCCGGTCGCCCGGCCCTGCCGCCCGAAGATCTCGGCCTGGATGGTCCCGCGGTCGACGAGAAGCCCGAGGGCGGTCCGCACCGCGGCATCCCCCAGGATCGGGTGCGGGGCCTTGGCGCTCGATCGCTCTCCGTCCACCTCCCGCCACGGGTCGGAGAAGTTCAGGCGCACGTGCTCGATCCCGCTCCCGGGGGAGATGGCGATGCGCCCCCGGCCCGCTTGCTCGAGGCGACGCAGCACGTCGTCCTCGACCTGCGTGTTCCAGGCGAAGTCGTACTCGCCGGTCTGGAGCACGGCGCGAGCCGCGCCCACCGCGTCGCCCCCGCCCTTGATCTCCACCGTGTCGAAGAAGGGCCGGCTGGCGACGTGATACGCCGGGTTGAGATCGGCCTTGACGAGGTCGCCCGGGCGGAAGTCGACGATCCGGAACGGGCCGGTGCCGACGGGCCGGAGGTTGGCGGGCGACTCGCGCGAGCGCGCGCCCCGGTAGGGCTCGAACACGTGCCGGGCGATGAGCATCCCGCCCCCGCCACAGAAGGCCTGCGCCCAGAAGGGCGTCGGCTTCTTGAAGACGACCTTGACCTGGTGGTCGCCCAGCTTCTCGACGCGGTCCAGGTCGCCGTAGACGCCGATCGTGGTGGCGGCGGTGGCGGAGTCCGCCGCGTACTGCCAGGTGAAGACCACGTCGTCGGCGGTGAACGGGCGGCCGTCGTGCCAGGTCACGCCCTTCTTGAGGTTCCAGACGACCCAGGTGCCGTCGCGGCCGACGCCGCCGTTCTGGACGGTCGGCACCTCGGCGGCGAGAACGGGTACCAGGGTGCCGTCGGGATCGAAGGCGGCGAGGGGTTCGTGGAAGAGGCGGGAGGCCGCCACGTCCTTCACCCCGAGGGCGAGGTGGGGGTTGAGGCTCGAGGGCGCCTGCCAGTACAGGAGCCGGAGCGCCCCGCCTCCGCCGCGCCGGGCCGGCGCGGATGCCGCGCCCGGCGACTGGGCCCAGGCCATCCCGGCCCCGCCCAGCATGTGGGCCGCCATCGGCGCGCCGACGCCGAGCGCGGCCATAGCGGAGATGAAGTGGCGCCGGCCGGTGCGGCCGGCCTCGACATGCTGGATGAGGCGGCGGATCTGGTGCTCGTCCATCAACAATGGCCCTCCCGCGCCGACCCCCGGTTCGCATCGCCCCGGCTGCCGCCGATCTCGCGTCCGGGCCCGTGGTCAGCGGGACCGGCCGAGCGCCGGAACAGGCGCGGCCCCGCCTAGTCGTGCATGAAGAGTAGCGCCTTACCGGCCCGGGCGCTGAGCAGGAAGACGGATGAGACCAGCACGGCCCGGATGCCCCCGGCATCGAGGACGAGCGTGCCACTGCTGACGATCAGCTCGGGCAGGGTCGCAGGAAAGACAGCCGCCCGTGGGGCTCCCCTGCTGCAGGGCTCTCACTCGCACGCAGGGTTCGCCGCGGGCTTCACCTGCACGCGGGGTTCATCGCCTTGACGCTCCCGTGGGATCGTAGCAGACTCCGCCGGGAGCCCCCCGCATGGAGACCCTGTATCCCGCCCCGTCCGCCGTCCCCGCCGCCTGTGCGCGAGTGGGCATCGACATCGGCGGCACCTTCACCGACATCGTCCTGCAGAGGCCGGACGGCGCGCTCGCGGTGAGCAAGGTGTCTTCCACGCCCCACGACCCGGCCGTCGCCGTGGTCGCGGGCCTCGCCGACCTGCTGCGGCGGTCGGAGATCGCGCCGGGCGCGGTGGCGGAGGTCGTCCACGGCACGACCGTCGCGTCGAACACCATCCTCCAGAAGAAGGGCGCGCGCGTGGGCCTCATCACCACGCGCGGCTTCCGCGATGTGCTCGAGATCGGCCGGGTGCGCACCCCCGACCTCTTCGACCTCACCTGGGAAAAGCCCGAGCCGCTGGTTGCGCGCCGCTACCGGCTCGAGGTGGACGAGCGGATCGCCGCCGACGGCTCGGTCGTGCGGCCTCTCGACGGCCCTGGCTTGCGGGCCGCGGCCGATCGGCTGGTCGCCCTCGGCGTCGACGTCATCGCCATCTGCTTCATCAACAGCTATGCGAATGCCGTCCACGAGCGGGAGGCGGAGCGGATCCTGCGCGGGCAGTATCCCGCCCTGGACGTCACCGCCTCCTACCAGGTGCTGCCCGAGATCAAGGAATACGAGCGAACGAGCACCACCGTGGTCAACGCGTACCTGCTGCCGGTGATGCGGCGCTACCTGGCGAGCCTCCGGGCCGGGCTCGCCGGGATTGGCGTGAAGGCGCCGCTCCTCGTGGTGGCCTCGAACGGCGGCGTCGTCGGCGCGGCGGCGGCGGGCGAGCGGCCGGTCTTCGCGGTCGGCTCCGGACCGGCCGCGGGGGTGTCGGGGGCGGCCCGCCTCGGGCAGGCGATGGGCGAGGACAACCTCATCGTGTTCGACATGGGGGGCACCACCGCCAAGGCCTCCCTGGTGGAGGGCGGTCGCGTCTCCCTGACCTCCGAGTACGAGTTCCGGGACGGGATCAGCACCTCGAGCCGGTTCATCAAGGCCGGGGGCTACATGCTGAAGGTTCCCGCCATCGACGTGGCCGAGGTGGGCGCGGGCGCCGGCTCCATCGCGTGGATCGACGCGGGAGGCCTCCTGCGGGTGGGGCCGGCATCGGCGGGCGCGCTGCCGGGCCCGGCGTGCTACGGGCTCGGGGGCGTGCGCCCCACCGTCACCGACGCCAACGTGGTCCTCGGCTTCCTGAACCCCGCGCACCTGGCCGGGGGCGAGCTGCGGCTTCACCCGGATCGCGCGCGCGAGGCCATCCAGCGCCACGTCGCGGCGCCCCTCGGCCTGGACGTGGTCGAGGCCGCGCACGGCATCCGCGAGGTCGCCAACGCGAGCATGGCCCGCGCCATCCGCTCCGTCACCATCGAGCGAGGCCGCGATCCGCGCGACTTCACCCTGCTGGCCTTCGGGGGGAGCGGGCCGGTGCACGCGTGCGACCTGGCCGCCGCGCTCGACATCCGGAACGTCCTCGTCCCCGTCTCGCCCGGCGTGTTCACGGCGGTGGGCATGCTCGCGACCGACGTCGAGCACCACTTCGTGCGGGCGGTGGGTGGGCCTCTGGTCGCCCTCGACCTCGGGCGCGCCAGCGCCCGGCAGGACGAGATGGCCCGCGAGGCGCTGGCTACTCTCGCCGCCGAGGGCTATGGCGCCGGCGAGACGCGGCTGGTCTTCCTCGCCGACCTCCGGTACGAGGGGCAGGGCTCGGAGCTGACCATCGCCGTCCCCGGGGGCCGGCTTGGCCGGGAGGGCCTCGGCGCGCTCCGCGACGCGTTCGACCGCGAGTATGCGGCCACCTACGGCTACGCCACCGACGAGGAGCTGGAGCTGGTGAACCTGCGCGTCCTGGCCACCGGCGTGCGCCCGCACCGGCTGGACTTTCGCGCGGTGCACGTGGCCGGGGCCGGGGAGGCCGCCCCTGCCGCTGTCCGCCCGGTGGCCTTCTCGCGCGGCGCGGCCGCGCGGGACACCCCGGTGGTGCGCCGCGCATCCGTGCCGGCCGCGGGCATGGCCGGACCCGCGATCATCGAGAGCTACGATTCCACGGTCGTCGTTCCCCCGCGGGCCTGCGTGCGCCCCGACGCCCTCGGCAACCTGGTCATGAGCGTGATGACCCATGTCCACCCGCCCGCCGACGAGGTGACCATGGCCAGATCCGCCCGGCCCATCGATCCCATCACCTTCGCGGTGATCAAGAGCGCCCTGGACTCCATCGTGGATGAGATGGCGTACACCGTCATCCGCACCGCGCGGTCCGAGATCATCAAGGACGTCATGGACTACTCGGCGGCCCTGTGCGACGCGGACGGGCGCATGATCGCCCAGGCCAGGACGATCGCCCAGCATCTGGGGGCGATCCCCGACGCCATGGCGAGCGTGCAGCGCGAGTTCGGCGACGACCTCGCCCCGGGCGACGTGGTGGTCATGAACGACCCCTACGAGGGGGGCATGCACATCCCCGACGTGTTCCTGTTCATGCCCCTGTTCTTCGCGGAGGCCCTCGAGGGGTTCGCGGTGGTGATCGGCCACCAGACGGACATGGGAGGACGCGTCCCCGGCTCGAACGCCAGCGACTCGACCGAGATCTACCAGGAGGGCCTGCGCATCCCGCCCATCAAGCTCTACGAGCGCGGGGTGCAGAGCCACGCCGTGCGCCGCATCATCGAGCGAAACGTGCGCGTGCCCGATCGCGTGCTCGGCGACATCGGGGCCCAGTACGCGGCGTGCAAGGTGGGCGAGCGCGAGCTGGGCAAGCTCTTCGCCCGCTACGGGCGCGCGATGGTGCGCGCCTACACCGCCGAGCTGCTCGACTACGCCGAGCGGCTGACGCGGGCGGAGATCGCGCGCTGGCCAAGGGGGCGGTTCACCTTCACCGACTACCTGGACTCCGACGGGTTCAGCGAGGACCCGGTGCCCCTGTCGGTGGCCATCACCATCCACGCGGATGGCCACGTCCTCTGCGACTGGACGGGCAGCTCGCCCCAGGTCAAGGCGGCGCTCAACTCGACGCTCTCGTTCACGAAGTCCTGCACCTACCTGTCCGTCCGCTCGGTGTTGCGCCAGGACGTGCCGAACAACGCCGGCGTGTTCCGCTGCATCGACGTGATCGCCCCCGAGGGGACGATCCTCAATCCGCGGTTGCCCGGGGCCTGCGCGGCGCGGGCCCTGACCGGGTACCGGATGCTCGACGTCATGCTCGGGGCCCTGGCCCAGGCGCTGCCCGACCGGGTGCCGGCCGCCGGCGAGGGCGGCAACACCGTGCTCTCCATCGGCGGCCTCACCGCCGGCCGCCGTCCCTTCGTGATCGTGGACATGATCACGGGGGCGTGGGGCGCTCGCCCCGACAAGGACGGCATGGAGGCCGTGACCAACCCGTCCCAGAACATGTCGAACACGCCCGCCGAGGTGCTGGAGGCCCAGCATCCGATCCGGATCGACGAGTACGGCTTCGTGCCCGACAGCTGCGGGGCGGGAACGTGGCGCGGCGGGCTGGGGCTCCGCCGCCGCTACACGCTGCTGAACGAGGAGGCCACGCTCCAGCTCCGCTCCGACCGGATGCGCTTCGCGCCCTACGGGCTCGCCGGCGGCCGGCCCGCCCGCGGGACGCGCAACGTGCTCAATCCGGGGCCGGCCGGCCGCGACATGCCGGCCAAGTTCGCCGTCACCCTCGCCCGGGGGGACGTGATCCTGCACGAGCAGCCGGGCGGGGGAGGGTTTGGCGATCCCTTCGCCCGCGACCCGGAGCGCGTGGCCGCCGACGTGCGCAACGAGAAGATCAGCCTCGACTACGCGCGGCGAGAGCACGGCGTCATCATCGACCCGGAGACGCTCGAGGTCGACGCCGCCGCCACCACGGCGCTCCGCGCCCGCGGCGCGGCCTGACATGGGCGCCCGGTACTTCGGGGCGTCGGTTCCGCGTAAGGAAGACCCGCGGCTCCTCCGCGGGCAGGGCCGCTACGTGGACGACATCAAGCTGCCGGGCATGGTCCACGCCGCGTTCGTCCGCAGCCCGCATGCCCACGCCCGCATCCACGGCGTGCGCGCTGGCGCCGCGGCCAGCCAGCCCGGCGTGGTCCGCGTGCTTGCCTGGGACGATCTGGCGCCGTGGATGAAGCCCCTCCCGCTGTTCGGGGCGGTCCCGCCCGGGCTCGCCGCCCGGGTGGCCGTCACCATGAAGCAGTCGCCCCCGTTTGCCATCTGCCGGGACGTGGTGCGCCACGTCGGCGAGATCGTGGCGATGGTCGTCGCCGAGAGCCGGGCCCACGCCGAGGACGCGGCCGAGCAGGTCGAGGTGGACTATGAGCCGATCGCCCCCGTGACCGACATGATCGCGGCCGCGGAGCCAGGCGCCCCGGTGATCCACGCGGACTGGGGTGACAACGTGGCCGTGCACTTCCGGGCGGGCTTCGGGGACGTCGACGGCGCCTTCCGGGAGGCCGCGGTGCGCGTGCGCGATCGCATCGACGTCCAGCGCTACGTGGGCATGCCGATCGAGACGCGGGGGGTCATCGCCTGGTGGGACCCGCGCGACGGCAGCCTCACCACCTGGAACTCGACGCAGGTCGTCCACTTCGTGCAGCAGGGGCTCGTGGCCGCGCTCGGCCTGCCCGCGCACAAGATCCGCGTCATCGCCCCCGACGTGGGCGGGGGCTTCGGCACCAAGGCCAACGGATATCCCGAGGACCTCCTGATCCCGGCGGCCGCCATCGCGTGCCGCCGCCCGGTCAAGTGGACGGAGGACCGGCGCGAGCACATGATGGCGTCCGCCCACGCCCGGCATCAGGTCCACGACATCGAGATCGCCGCTCGCCGCGACGGGTCCATGCTGGCCGTGCGCGACCACATCTGGGTGGATCTCGGCGCGTACAACACGTGGGGCATCGTGCTGCCGTACAACACGGTGGCTCATCTGCTCGGACCGCACCGCGTCCCCGCCCTCGCGATCGAGTGCCGGGGCGTCGTCACCAGCAAGACGCCCAACGCCCCGTACCGCGGCGCGGGGCGCCCGGAGACGGTGTTCGCGATGGACCGGATCGTCGATCGCCTCGCCCGCGAGCTCTCGATGGACCCCGCGGAGCTTCGCCGGCGGAACTACCTGACGGCTGCTGACCTGCCCTACGAGCTCGGTATTCCGTACCGGGACGGCAACCGTTTGATCTATGACAGCGGGGACTTCCGGGCTAATCTTGAGGCCGCGCTCGAGGCTGCCGGATACGCCCGGATGCGCGAGGAGCAGGAGGCGCTCCGGCCGCAGGGGATCTACCGGGGCATCGGTATCTCCGGGTACGTGGAGGGCACGGCCATCGGGCCGTACGAGGGCGCGAGCGTTCGCATGGACATCTCGGGGCGCGCCGTCGTCGCCACCGGCGCATGCAGCCAGGGACAGGGACACGAGACGGCGTTCGCCCAGGTGGCGGCGGACGCCCTCGGGGTGCCGATCGACTGGGTGACCGTCGTCGGCGGCGACACCGCGGCCATCCCGTTCGGGGTCGGGACCTTCGCGAGCCGCAGCGCCGTCAACGCGGGAAGCTCGATCCACGTGGCGGCAGGCAAGGTGCGCGACAAGCTCGTCGAGGCGGCGGCGGCCCTGCTGGAGGCGGCGCCAGAGGACGTGGAGATCGCCGACGGGCTGGCCGGGGTGCAGGGGTCGCCGGAGTCGCGGGTGCCGCTCGAGCGCGTGATCCGCGCCTCGCTGCCGACCTTCGCCCGGGCCGGGGCGGTGTCCCCCGACTTCGAGGCGACGGTGTACCACCACCAGCCGACGGTCACCTACACGAGCGCCGTCCATCTCGCGCACGTGGAGGTCGACGCCGGCACCGGGGCGATCCGGCTCCTCCGCTACGTCGTCGCCCACGACTGCGGCCGCCTCATCAATCCCGTCATCGTCGAGGGCCAGATCCACGGCGGCGTGGCCCAGGGCGTGGGCGGCGGCCTCCTCGAGGAGATGGTCTACGACGACCAGGGCCAGCTCCTCACCGGGACCTTCATGGATTATCTGATCCCGACGGCCATGGAGGTGCCGCCCATCGAGACGGTGCACCTCGAGTACCCGTCACCCCGCAATCCGCTGGGCGTCAAGGGCATCGGGGAAGGCGGGGCCATCTCGCCCCCGGCCGCGCTGGCCGGCGCCGTGGAGGATGCCCTGGCCCCGTTCGGGGTCCGTGTGCGGCGCACCCCGCTCGGCCCGTCGACCGTGCTCGGCCTGATCGCGGAGGCCGAGGCGAGGACCGCCGAGGGGCAGACGGGAAGGGGGGCATGAAGCCCGCCCCCTTCGCCTACGAGGCGCCGGCGAGCGTGCCGGAGGCGCTCGAGCTGCTCGCGCGACATGGCGACGACGCCAAGGTGCTGGCGGGCGGCCAGAGCCTGGTGCCGATGCTGAACCTGCGCCTGGCCCGGCCCGCGGTCGTCGTCGACATCAACGGGGTGGGCGGGCTCGCCGGCCTCGCCCTGCGCGGCGGGACGCTCGCGGTCGGGGCGCTCGTCCGCCAGCGCGCGCTCGAGCGCTGGGCAGCCGTTCACGCGCCCCTCTGCGCCGAGGCGCTCCGCCACCTCGGCCATGTCGCCATCCGCACCCGCGGCACCGTGGTCGGAAGCCTTGTCCACGCCGACCCGGCCGCGGAGCTTCCCGCGGTCTTCCTGTGCTGCGACGGGGCGCTCGCCGTCCACGGCCCGGGGGGCGAGCGCATCGTCGCTGCCGGCGCGCTCTTCCAGGGGCCCCTGACGACATCGGTGGGCTCGGAGGAGCTCGCCGTCGAGGCCCGGCTCGCCCTGCCGGACGAGCGCACGGGGTGGGGCTTTTCCGAGGTGGCGCGCCGCCACGGCGACTTCGCGCTCGCGGGTGCGGTGGCCCTGCTCCGGCGCGATGCGGGCGGGAGCGCCGACCATGTCCGCCTGGCCCTCTTCGGGGTGGGCGGCACGCCGGTGCGCGGCGCCGCCGCGGAGGCGGAGCTGCTCGGCCGCGAGCCCACCGCCGCGCGCCTGCGCGAGGCGGCGCGAGCGGCGGCGGCGGCGCTCGATCCCCCCGCGGACATCCACGCGACGTCCGCCTACCGGCGGCGCGCGGCCGCGGTCCTCGCCGAACGGGCGCTGGCCGCCGCGCTCGCCCGGGCCGGGAGGGCGGCATGACGCGAGCGGTGCGCGTGGTCGTGAACGGGGAGGCGCACGAGGGGGCCGTCGAGCCCCGGACGTCGCTGGCCGATTTCCTGCGCGAGGATCTTGATCTCACCGGAACCCACGTCGGCTGCGAGCATGGCGTGTGCGGGGCCTGCACGGTCCTGCTCGACGGCGAGCCGATCCGCGCGTGCCTCATGCTGGCCGTGCAGGCCGATGGCCGGAGCATCACCACCATCGAGGGCCTCGCGCCCGCGGGCGCGCCCGGCGACGCCGACCCGCCCCTGCACCCGATCCAGGAGGCCTTCCGGGCGCATCACGGGCTGCAGTGCGGGTACTGCACGCCCGGCATCGTCCTCGCCACCCATGCGTTTCTGCGCGAGTGTCCCGAGCCCGGAGCCGGAGACATCCGCGAGATGCTGGCGGGCCACCTCTGCCGTTGCACGGGCTACCACTTCATCGTGGAGGCCATCGAGGCCGCGGCCCGCGCGCTCCGCGGCTCGCGGCCCCCGCTCGACGGAGCCGAGGGGCCATCCCCTATCCCGAGGGCATCCCCTCCGGGAGGAGTGTGAGCCCGGCGGCGACGGAGTCGAGTCGGCCCCCCAGGTCCCGCCTGCGCCGGCGCCACCCTCGCGGCCGGCGGGCCGCCCGTGAGCGCGACGAGTGCCACCACCCCACGACCGGAGGCGATGACCCATGAGCGACATCCACGAGCTGTCCGCGGCCGAGCTGGCCGCGGCCTATGCCGGCCGGAGCCTGTCACCAGTCGAGGTCGCCACCGCGCTGCTCGCGCGGATCGAGACCTGGGAGCCGAGGCTCAACGCGATGTACCGCGTGGACCGCGACGGGGCGCTGGCCGCGGCGCGGGCGGCGGAGGCCCGCTGGCGGACGGGCGCCCCGGCGTCGGCCATCGACGGCGTGCCCATCACCATCAAGGAGAACGTCTACACGCGCGGAGACCCGGCCCCCATCGGCACGCGCGCCAACGAGGACGCCCCGCCGGCGGCCGCCGACGCGCCGCCGGCCGCCCGCGTCCGCGAGGCGGGCGGCGTCATCCTCGGCAAGACCACCATGCCGGACTACGGCATGCTGTCGTCCGGGATGTCCA
>DATKEI010000324.1:0-2722 GCA_035544455.1 Binatia bacterium
GCCGCGCCTCGCCGCGGCGGTGGCCCGCTCGCCCCTTCGCGCCGGGCGGGCGGGGTATAATCCCGCCCATGACCACCGCCCTGCTCTCCCGGCGCTACACCGTCAATCATCTCACCGAGGCCATCGATCTGTGCTACGAGCGCGGCTGGACGGACGGGCTCCCCGTGATTCCCCCGACCGAGCCCGCGGTGCGCCGCATGCTCGAGGCGGCCCGGCTCGAGCCAGATCATCAGATCGCGTTCATCACCAACCGGCAGGTCGCGATCACCGCCGAGAAGGTGGCGATCAACGCGGTGATGGCGGGCTGCCGGCCCGAGTACATGCCGGTGGTGGTGGCCGCGGTGGAGGGGATTTCCGATCCGGCATGGGGGTATCACGGCCCGGCCACCTCGACGGCAGGAGCGGCGGCGCTGATGATCGTCAATGGCCCGCTCGCTCGCCAGCTCGACTTCAACTCCGGCGACAACCTGTTCGGCCCGGGCTGGCGGGCCAACGCGACCACCGGCCGCGCCCTGCGCCTGGTCATGCGCAACGTCATCGGCACGATGCCGGGGGCGCTCGACCGCGGCACGCTGGGCCATCCGGGCAAGTACACCTACGTGATCGCCGAGAACGAGGGGGACAGCCCGTGGACGCCCCTGCACGTCGAGCGGGGCTTCCGGCCCGGGGACAGCGCCGTGACCGTGATGGCCGCGGAGAGCCCGCACCAGATCTACAATCAGCTCTCCAGCACGGCGGCCGGGATTCTTACCTCCATGTGCGACGACATGCGGATCTCCGGCAACGTCACCGGCCAGCCCCACTATTGTGCGGTCATCGCCGGCGAGCACATGCGAACGATCGCTGCCGACGGCTGGTCGAAGGCCGACATCCGGGCGTTCGTGTTCGAGCACACGCAGAATCCGGTGGACTACCTCAAGCGATCGGCCCGCCTGGCGGGCCCGATCAAGCCCGGCGACGAGACGGCCCGGCGGCCGGTGCTGGCCAGCCCGGATGACCTGCTCGTGGTGGCGGCGGGGGGGCGCGCCGGGGCCTTCTCTGCCTTCATCCCGGGCTGGTCGAGCCGGCGCTCCTCCGCGGCCGTCACGAAGCTGATCCGGAGCTGAGCGGGCGCCGTCCGGAGGGCGCGTGCAGCGATGCAGGACCGTGACCACCTGAGGAGGACGTGATGGCGGGCTTCGAGATCCTCGATCCAACCGTGGCTCCCCGCGAGCAGCCGCTGACCTACGTGGCGCGGCCCGACTCGCTGCGGGGCAAGCGCATCGGCCTCGTCGAGAACACCAAGTTCAATTCGGACAAGCTGCTCCAGAAGATCGGGGAGATCCTGGTCCGGGAGTACGGCGTGGCGGAGACCCGCATGTGGCGCAAGCACAACGCGGGTGTGCCCGCTCACGACGAGATCATCGAGGAGGCCAAGCGCGGCGTCGACGCCGTCGTCGCCGGCATCGGCGACTGAGGGTCGTGCTCGTCGGGCAGTGTGCTCGACGGAATCGTGTTCGAGAAGGTCGGCATCCCCGCCGCATCCATCGTGACTGACGTGTTCGAAGGGACCGGGCGCGCCATGGCGCAGGCGTGGGGCGTGCCCCACTATCGGTTCCTGGCCATGCCCCACCCGATCGCCAACCTCACCGAGGACCAGCTCGACCAGCGCGCCCTCGAGATCGCATCTTCGGTGGCGAGCCTCCTTCTCGAGGGGCAGGAGTAACAGCCCGGGCCGGAGGTGATCCAGCTGGCGGACGATCCTCCCGATCTGTCGGCCGACGGCCGCGCGTACCGCCCCCCCTGGTGGTATCGCGGCCGTCATCTGCAGACCGTCTGGGGCCCTCTCTTGCGGCGGGTGCCTCCGCCGGCCCTGCGCCGCGAGCGCCGCGAGACGCCGGACGGGGATTTCGTCGATCTCGACTGGCTCGCACCGTCCCGGGCCCGCTCTTGCCCCCTCATCCTCGTTCTTCATGGACTGGAGGGATCCTCGCGGTCTCACTACGCTCTTGGGCTCATGTTGGAGATTTCGGCGCGCGGGTGGAACGGGGCCGTGTTCAACTTCCGCACCTGCAGTGGAGAGATCAACCGGTCTTCCCGCATGTACCACTCGGGAGACACCGGCGACCTGGAATGGCTGGTGGAGAGCCTCCGCGTCGAGGAGGGGGGTCGGCCGATCGGTCTCGTCGGGGTCTCGCTCGGCGGCAACGTCATGCTCCGTTGGCTCGGCGAGCGGGGCGCGACGATCCCCCCGGAGGTGAGGGCGGCGGCGGCCATCTCCGTGCCCTTCCACCTCGCCGCCGCCGCGGGCGCCCTCGACCGCGGCGTCCGCCGCTGGCTGTACACGGAGCATTTTCTCAGGACCATGCGCGCCAAGGTCCGGGCCAAGGCCGCCATGTACGGCGGCATGATGGACATGTCGGCCAGCGGCCGCGCGCGGACCTTCGCGGAATGGGACCGCCTCGTGACGGCGCCCCTCTACGGGTTCGCCGACGAGCGCGACTACTGGGAGCGCTGCAGCAGCGCGGCCGTGCTGCCCGCCATCCAGCGCCCAACCCTGCTCATCAACGCCCTGAACGACCCGTTCGTCCCGGGAGATTCGCTGCCCCGCGAGGCGGTGCGGGATTCGCCATGGCTCGAGGCCGCCTTCGTGCCCGAGGGCGGGCACGCCGGATTCCTCGAGGGGCGATGGGGGGCGCGAAGCTGGGCCGAGCGCCGGGCGCTCGACTTCCTGGCCCGGCAC
>DATKEI010000325.1:0-5909 GCA_035544455.1 Binatia bacterium
GACCCCGGCCATCATCGACGGCCACATCCAGCGCATCGAGGCGGGCCTGGCCACGCTCCGCGAGCAGCTCCGGGCCTACCGCCCGGACGCGCTGCTCATGATTGGCGACGACCAGGGCGATCTCTTCGACGACGCCAACAATCCGACGTTCTCCGTCTACACCGGCGAGGAGCCGCTGTGGGGCCGCAGCGCGCGCGACGCCTACGACACGCCGCCGAAGGACCGCACGAAGATCGTCTTCCAGCCCCATCCCGAGCTGTCCCGGCACCTGCTGCGCGGGCTGATCAAGCGCGGCTTCGACGTGGCCAGCATCGGGCGGTTCGATCCGCGCGGCAACCCGACGCGCGGGGTCTCGCACATGGTCTCGAACCTCGTCCCGGAGGTGGATCCCGGGCTGCAGATCCCGCTCGTCTGCGTGTTCATGAACGAGTACTACCCGCCGCTGCCCAGCGCCGCCCGCTGCGCCCGGCTGGGTGAGGCCATCGCCGACGCCCTGCGCGACCGGCCCGAGCGCGTGGCGATCTACGCCTCGGGCGGCCTCTCCCACTTCCCGGGCATGTACAACGCGGGCTGGATCGACCAGCCGCTGGACCGATGGATCCTCGAGCGGCTGGAACGCAACGACCTGGCCGCGCTCGAGCATCTCTTCACCTTCGACTCCGACGCCATGCGCTCCGGCACGGGTGAGGTGCGCGCCTGGATCAGCACCGCCGCCGCGATGAACCGGCCCGCGAAGGTCGTGGACTACGTGCCGGCCCACTGCACCCAGACCGGCTGCGGCTTCGTCTACTGGCCGTCAGGCGCCTAGCCGCCCCCTCTCCTCTCACACTCCCCCTCCGGGGGCGAGAGAGGGCGCCTGCCCTTCCGCTTCGCGCATGATGCGGATCCGGGCCAGGCCGGGCGGCCCGGGCGGCCGCTGGCCGTGTCAGGGGCTGGTCGACGGCGTGGACGGGCCGGCGGGCGTCGTCGCTCCGGCGGGACCGCCCCGCGGGTCGCTCGCCGAGACCCCGAGGTGGTGGTCGAGCACGTCGGCCGCACGCGCCAGCTCTCCGGGGGTGCCCTGGAAGACGAAGCGCCCGGACGCGACGACGTGGACGTAGTCGGCGACGGCCATGGCGAGGGCGAAGTTCTGCTCCACCAGGAGGATGGCGTGCCCGTGCGCGCGCACGCTGTTCATGATCTGCTCGATCTGCTGGACGAGGCGGGGCGCCAGCCCCTCCGAGGGCTCGTCCATCAGGATCAGGTCCGGGTTCGCCATGAGGGCGCGGCCGACGGCGAGCATCTGCTGCTCGCCGCCGCTCAGCGCCGCTCCCGGGTGGTCGATCCGCTCGGCGAGCTGGGGAAACTCCCCGAGCACCGCGCCGAGGTTCCATCGCGCTCGCCCGCCCCGGTCTGCGCCGCCTCCGGTGGCGCGGGCCAGGCGGCTCGTGGGGAGCAGGAGGTTCTCGCGCACGCTCAGCGACCGGAAGATGCGGCGCCCCTGGGGGACGATGGCGATGCCCTGCTGGGCGATGGCGTAGGGCGGCAGCCCGCGCAGCGAGCGGCCCCGGAGGACGACGTCGCCCCGCCGGGGCGGCGTGAGCCCGGCCACGGAGCGGATGAGGGTGGTCTTCCCCATGCCGTTGCGGCCGAGGATGGCCACGATCCGGCCGGCGGGCAGCTCGAGGCTCACCCCCTGCAGCACGTAGCTGTCGCCGTAGTAGGTGTGGATCTCCCGCACCGAGAGGAGGGCGTCAGACGTGGCCGAAGTAGACATCCCGGACCTCCGGGTTCGTCTGGACCTCGCCGGGCGTGCCCTCCAGGATCACCCGGCCGCGATGCAGGACGGTGACCCGATCGGCGAGCCCGAGGGCCACGTCCATGTCGTGCTCGATCATGAAGACGGTGATCTGGCGCGGGAGGTGGCCGATCGTGCGGGAGACCCGCTGTCGCTCGCTGGGCGACAGGCCGGAGCACGGCTCGTCGAGGAACAGCACCCGCGGGTTCGAGCCAAGGGCCAGGGCGAGCTCGAGCTGCCGGCGCTCGCCGTAGGACAGGAGCTTCACGGGGTCCTCCGCCCGGTGGATGAGCCCGACGCGATCGAGACCCTGGCGGGCCCGGTCGCACGCGCCGGCGAAGCCGCTCACGGACCGGTGCATGACCCACTTGCGCCGGTCCGTCCCCATGACGGCGAGGACCAGATTCTCCAGGAGCGACAGGTCGGCGAAGACATTCGTGATCTGGAAGGTGCGCCCCATGCCGAGGACGGTGCGGCGGTGCTCGGCCAGGCGCGTCACCTCACGGCCGAAGAAGACGACGCGGCCGGCCGAGGGCCGGAGGGTGCCGGTGATGCAGTGGAAGAGCGTCGTCTTGCCCGCGCCGTTGGGACCGATGAGGACGCGGCGTTCGCCGGAGGCGACGCGGAGCGAGACCTGATCGACGGCCCGCAGGCCGCCGAACTCCCGGGTGAGCTCGGCCACCTCGATGGCGGCGGGCGCCGCGCTCACGGGACGGTCGTCTCCGGCTCCGGGGCCCGGCGGGCCACCGCGCGCGCCCGCCGGGCGAGCCCGACGAGGCCCTCGGGCGCCCAGAGCACGGCGGCGATGAAGACGGCGCCCATCACGGCCGCCCAGAGCTCGAAGAAGCTGCTCACCCAGTTGCGCAGCCCGAGAATGACCACGGACCCGAGAAACGGGCCGAGGATCGTGCCGCTGCCGCCGACGATCGCCATGAGGGCGGCCTCGACGGAGATCTGGAAGGCCGCCGCCACCGGGTTCACGAAGCGGTTGTGGTAGACGTACAGGACCCCGGCCAGGCTGGCGAGCGCCCCGGAGACGACGAAGGCCGTGTAGAGGTGGAGATCGGTATGGTAGCCGAGGCTGCGCATCCGTGACTCGCTGGCCTTGATGCCGCGCAGGGTCAGCCCGAACGGGGAGGCGATCAGGGTCCGGTACCCGATGGCGCACAGGACGACGACGGCCAGCACCAGGTGGTAGTACTCGAAGGTGGACTGGATCCGGAACGGACCCAGGGCCGGGAAGGGGACACTGGTGATGCCGTTGTCGCCTCCGGTGAACGACGACCAGCGGTGGGCGAGCCCCCATACGACGAACCCGAAGGCGATCGTGATCAGGATGAAGTAGACGCCGCGGGTGCGGACGGCCAGCCCGAAGAGGAGAGCGAGAACGGTCCCGGCCAGGATCGCGGCGGGCACGGCGAGGGCGGTGGGGACGTCGTGCCGCACCTGCAGGATTGCCACCGTGTAGGCCGACACCGCGAAGAAGGACGCGTGGCAGAGCGAGAAGAGCCCGGCGTGGCCCAGGAGCAGGTCGACCGAGAGCGCGAGGAGGCCGAAGATGTACATCTGGGTGACGAGCGTCATCCAGAAGGGGCCGGCCACGTGGGGCAGCAGCACCGCCAGGCCGAGGCCGGCCCCGAGCACGAGCAGGCGCGGGCCGTTCACCGTCAGCCTTCGCGCCCGAAGATCCCGCGGGGCCGCAGGAGCAGGAGCACCGCCATCGGCCCGAAGAGGACGAAGTACGAGAACTCCGGCAGGAGCCAGCGCCCATAGGCGTCGAGAAGGCCGACGATGACGGCGCCAAGCATCGCCCCCTCCAGGCTGCCGAGCCCGCCGATGATCACGACGACCAGGGCCACCACCAGGATTTCCCACTCGGCGCCGGGGTAGAGGGCGAGGAACGCCCCGCCGACCACCCCGGCCGTGCCGGCCAGGAACGAGGCCAGCGCCGAGACCAGGACGAAGAGGCGGTCCACGTTGATCCCCGTCGCGCTCACCTGCTCGCGGTCGTCCACGCCCGCGCGCACGACGGCGCCGAGCGCCGTCTTGCGGTAGAGGAGCCACAGCGCGGCGCCGACGACCACGCCGAACAGGATGAGGACGAAGCGGTACCGCGGGTAGACGATACCGCCGGGCAGCTCCACCGCGCCCCGCAGGACGGCGGGGGTGGGCACCATGAGGGTGTCGCCCCCCCAGATGTGCAGCGCCACGTCGCCGATCACGAAGGCGACGCCGACGGTGAGCAGCACCTGGGCCAGGTGGTTCTCGCCGGTGTGGCGGATCAGGAAGCGATCGACGAGGAAGCCGAGGACGACGATACCCGCCCCCCCGCCCAGGATGGCCAGGGTGAAGCTCCCGGTCCGCTCGGCGATGGACAGACCGATGTAGCCGCCGAGCAGGTAGTAGGCGCCGTGCGCCATGTTGACCACGCGCATCAGGCCGAACGAGAGCGTGAACCCGCTGGCCAGGAGGAACAGCAAGGCGGCGAGCGAGGTGCCGTTGATCGCCTGGAGGATGGCGCCGGTCGTCATGGCGTGGGGCGGTCGCGGGCGCCGCCGGCCCGGGGAAGCCACGGGGCCGGCGGCGGGCCGTCGGGCGCCGCGGTCAGCGCTTGTAGGGACCCCGCTTCAGGAACTCCTCGGGCGTCCACGTCCAGAACTGGGAGACGGCCTCGTAGGTCTTGACGGGCACGTTGGTGAGCACCGCGCCCAGCACGGGGTGATTGATCTTCTGGATCTTCGAGACGTAGACGTTCTGGACGGGGTTGTCGTGGGCGTCCATGCGCACCGGGCCGCGCGGGGCGTTGACCCGCACCGTGCGCATCGCCCGGAGGAAGGCCTCGCGGTCCTCCACCTTGCCCTCGATGGCGTCGATCGCGGCCCGGGTCCAGAGGCCTGCCGTGTACGCGGACTCGGCGAACCAGGAGGGGAGTCGCCGGTGCTTGCGCGAGAACGCCTCCGTGAAGGTCCGGTTCTCCGGGGTGTCGAGGCCGGCGGCGTAGATGAGCGAGTTGCCGATCAACCCGATGGCGCGGTCGTCCATCTGCGGAAGGACGTCCTGCTGCATCCAGTAGCCGCCGAAGATCTTGTGCCGCTTGTCCATCCCGAAGTTGAACCACGCCTCGAACAGCCGCACCCGGTCGGCGCCCACCACGACCGCCGAGACCCCGTCCGTGTCCGCCGGGATGGCGGCGATGGTGGGCCCGTAGTCGCGGGTGCCGATGGGGTTCCAGATGATCCGCGCGACCTTGCCCCCGAGCTCGGTGAAGGTGCGGACGGCGCCGAGCGTCACCTCGTGCCCCCAGGTGTAGTCCTGCCCGATGAAGGTGACGTTGCGCAGGCCGAGTTCCCGGTACATGTAGTCGCCCCAGGGGTGGCCGATCTGGCTGGCCGAGACGGCCGTGCGCACCACCGTCGGGGTCCGGTCCCACTTGGTCACGGTGTCGGCCCCGGCCGGCTCCATCACCAGGGGCACCCCCGTCTCCCGGCTGACCTGGGCGACGGCGGGGCCCTCGTGGCCGCAGAGCGGGCCGACCAGGAAGTGCACCTTCTCCTGGTGCACGAGCCGGCGCGCCTGCGTCAGGGCCTGGTCCGGATTGCAGGTCGTGTCGGCCACGACGATCTCGATCGCCCGCCCGCCGGCCTTCTGGCCGGCCTGCTCCCAGAAGAGCCGGAAGCCGTCCACCATGTCGCGCCCCGGCGTGGCGAGCGGCCCCGTCACCGGAGAGAGCAAGCCGATCTTGATCGGCCCGCCCTGGGCGTGGGCCGGCGTCACGGGGGCGAGTCCCGCCGCGGCCACCAGCGCGACGACGATCCCGAGCGAACTTCGCACCCTGTCCCTCGTCAGCGGCATCGCCCTTCCTCCTCCCGGCATCGCGAGGATCGAACGCATGGGATCGACAAACGCTCCTGCGTCGCCCCCCCTCGGCGTGCGACCCGGGGCGGGCGGATGCGGCCGCCCCTGCGAACCCGGGTCTCCGCCCCGGGGGGTTGCCGCCTCATGGGGGCGAAGGCGAGCGTGGCCATCGCGCTCGCCCCTCGAAGCCTGCGCCATCGTGTTCCGCCGCGGAGTCGTAGTCAAGCATCGGGCAGAGGGGTGCGGCCCGGGGCGCTGTCGCCCGAAGGTGGCAGAA
>DATKEI010000326.1:0-18356 GCA_035544455.1 Binatia bacterium
TCGAGCTGTCCCGGATCGCGACCGTTCACCCACAGCCGCACGACATCCCGATGGATTTCATCGCGACCGAAGCCGGCATCCACGCGGTGACCGCGTCTGGACTCGAACTCTTGGCCGACGGCAATCGGGTCGGGGCGATCACCCGCGCGCTGCTCGCGAAGCGCGGCGCAGCGGTGATCGCGCCCGCGCCCCCGGATGCGGCCGCCGGCCACGCGGGGCCCGAATGTGCGCCCTCGCCGTGCGACAGGCCGGAGATCGAGCGCGGGTCCCGAGGGGATCTCGGTGCGGCTGTTGCCGAACAGCAATGAGGACGCCGGACGCCTCGAAGGCGGCGGTCGATGGTGCGGCGGCCCCGATGCTCTGCCCTCGCGGAACCGCCGAGCGCTCGGAATGACAACTGGGCGTATGATGCGCGATACCCGTCCTTGTTCCCACCGGGCACCCACCGAGGGTGTCGCGGGCGGGCGCACGGTCCGTGGTCCAGACGCTCCAGCCTCGACCCCGGCCTCTCCCTCCCCGGGGGGCGGGAACGTGGCGTTCCCGCGGCCCGGAGGGGTAGAGGGGCTGGGCAGATCCAAAGGACGCATTGGTGGACAGGTCGCGCTAGCGTGGTAAACTGCTGTTATTGCGACATTCTCGGTGACTTGCTCGCCGTCGGGCCGCAGATGGAAAGCCCGTCGGTGGCGGCACCGCTGATTCGAGGGGGCTTCAGGTGAGCCGGCCGGGACTTCGAGAGCTGATCGGTCAAGCGATGGTAGACGAGGAGTTCCGCGAGGCGCTGATCGGCGATCCTGACGCGGCTCTGGTCGGTTTCGAGCTGGAGGCGGACGAGCGCGCGGCTGTCGTGAAGGCGGTGACGCAGAGTCGCGGGAGGTCAAAGCGCGAGCGGGGCCGGGTCTTCCAGGCCGCCATGATGAAGCGCTGGGCGACCTGAGTGCCGGCGCGCCCCGATGTCGCGTTCCTGCGCCAGGTCAAGATCTTCCAGGACATCAGCGAGCCGCACCTCGTCGCCCTCTGGGGCCGGCTCCAGGAGCGGCGGCTCCGCAAGGGCGAGGTGCTGTTCCGCGCCGGCGACCACGGCGACGAGGTCTTCCTGATCCGCACGGGGAGCATCGTGGTGTCGAGCCCCGTCCAGGGGCGCGTCGAGCAGGTCCTCGCCCACCTTGGACCGGGCGACTTCTTCGGCGAGATGAGCCTCTTCGACGAGGAGCCGCGGTCGGCCACGATCCAGGGCGCGACCGAGAGCCGCCTTCTGAGCATGAGCCGCGACAGCCTGTTCGAGTTCATCGACAGCAATCCGCGCGCCGCCGCGGCCCTGCTCTATCAGGTGGTGCGAGTCATGTCGAGCCGGCTCCGGGCCTCGACCGAGCTGGTGGCGGAGGTCACGCGCTGGGGGCTTGAGGCCACGGGGCTCGACGTGGAGCAGACCCTCCCGGAGTGACCGGCATGGCACGCCCCCGGGCCCGGCTCCCCCTGCTCGTTCGCGACCCGTCGGGCCAGAGCTTCCGCCTCGTCGATGTCCGGTCGAGCGTGGCCTACCTCAGCCAGCGCCCCACGCGCATTGCCGACGGGAACTGGGAGCTGGCCGGCCATCGCCGGACCGTGGACCGCACCTCCGCGTACATCCTCAAGAACCGCCAGACCGAGCAGTACGTGCAGATCGGCGAGCCCGAGAAGTTCCTCTGGGAGCAGATGAACGGACGCGCTTCGGTGCAGGATCTCGGCACCGCCTACGTGCTCCGGTACGGCGCCTTCGACTTCGACATCATCCCGAACCTGATTCGCAAGCTGTCCCAGGTCCAGCTCCTGGAGATGCCCAAGCCGTCGCGGCTGCGCGGGATTCTCGCCCGCAACCGCGGCAATCCGGCCGCGCGCGCCGTCGAGGCGGTGCTGGCGCGGATCGAGAAGATGACGGTGGCAAGCCGGGGCGCGCACGACCGCTTCGCCGCGCTCTACCGGTACGGGGGCTTCCTCATCTTCTCGCCCCTGGCGATCCTCGCCCTGGCGATCGTCACCGTGCTGGGGACGCGCGGCGCCCTGGCCCTGTGGCCGCACAACCACGAGATCATGTCGGCCCTGGGCGCCCATCCGCTCCTGGCGATCGTGCTCGTCAAGGCGTTCTTCTGGCTCACCGTGATCGCCCACCAGATGGTCCACGCCCTCGCCCTCCCCCACTACGGGCGCCACGTCAAGGAGTTCGGGTTCACGATGCTCCACGGCTTCGTCCCGACGTTCTACGCCGACGTGACCGATCTGTTCATGGCGAGCCGGCGGGCCCGCATCACGGCCGCGCTCGTCGGCCCCCTGGTCCATCTCTTTCTTGGCATGCTCTACCTGTGGCTGGCCAGCCTGTCCGGCCCCGGCCTCTGGCAGGCGTTCCTCACCGCCTCCGGGGTGCTCCAGCTCCAGTCGCTGTTCGTGAGCCTGTATCCGTTCTGCTTCGTCGAGATGGACGGCTATCACATCCTCGTCGATCTCCTCGGCATGCCGACCCTGAGGGAGGACTCGTTCCACCTGATTCGCACCGGCCTGTGGAGGGGCGGCCCCTTCGGCCGCGAGGAGGTCATCCAGCTCCTGTACGTCGTTCTTTCGACGGTGTCGGTGGTGGCGTTCATCGCCTTCAACGTGTGGCTGTTCACGGCGTCCACCTGATCCGCGGCGGCGCCAGCGAGGTCGGGCCGGGCGGCGCGCGTTTCCGGCTCGGGCGGGGGGCTCGGATTCGAGAAGTAGAGTTGAAGCGCCGCTGGCGAGGTCGCCGTCGTGGCAAGGCGGCCGTGATGCCACTCGGTGGGTGAGGGCGGCGTGTCGGAGGTGGAGAGGCCAGCCGGCCTGCCGCCCGCCGTGGCCGTGATGGCCAAGCTCCCCGGGCTCGAGCCGGCGAAGTCGCGCCTGCACCCGGCGGTGCCGCACGAGATGGCGGCGCTGCTCGCCCGGTGTTTCTTGCTCGACCGCCTCGACGGCGTGGCCTCGCTGGCCGGCATCACCCCCGTGTTCGCCTTCAGTCCGCCATGGGCCGGGGCGCAGGCGGCCGCCCTCGCGCCGCCCTCGTTCCGTCTGATGCCACAGCGCGGCGCGGATCTCGGCGAGCGCATGTCGTGCGCGCTGGCCGACCTGCTCGCCGCGGGCCACGCCGGTGCGCTGGTCGTGGGCACCGACAGCCCGACGCTGCCGATGGCGCACGTGGGCGAGGGAGCACAGGCGCTGGAGCGCGGCGCCGCCGATGTCGTGGTCGGCCCCGCCGAGGATGGCGGGTACTACCTGATCGGCCTGCGGCGCGCCCATCCCGCGCTCTTCTCGGGGATCCCGTGGAGCACCGGGCACGTCATGGCCCACACCGTGGCAAGGGCCGAGGACCTCGGGCTCCGTGTACACCTGCTGCCGACCTGGTTCGACGTGGACACCGCCTCCGACCTGCGGCGGCTTCGCGAGGATCTCGCCGCCGGTCGCGCCGTGCCCCGCCGCACCGCCCGCTGTCTGGCCGCCCTCTCGATCTAGTGTCCCGAGTCAGAAGGTTCGTGGACTCGCGGCGCCGGGTGGGGTGGGCGCCCTCCCCGCGGGACCGTATCTTCTGCGGTTTGCGAAGCCACCCACCACCCGTCTCGTGGCCCCATTGAGTGCCGCGCTCCCGCTTACAGGCGTGTCCCGCGGGGAGGGCTAGCCGGCCCATTCATGAACGCGCCTTCCGCGTCCGCTGCGACCCTCACCCTTTCCTCGCCCCCGGCGCCCCCGGAGGGGGCGAGGGAACCGCACCGACTCCCTCGCCCTCGGGCGCCCTCGGAGAGGGAGAGGGCGGGGGTGAGGGTGGGCGTCTGGTTCACGCATCGTCCGCGCTAGGCGTTGCCGCGCATGATGAGGGCGATGAGGCGGCCTGCCGAGCCGGTGAGGGCCGGCGGTGAGGCGCTCGCCGCCTCCTCCCAGCGCCGCTGCTGCTCTGGCACGGGCAGGGCGGCGATGACCTGCTGGGCCCGCCGCCGGATCTCCGGGGCGAGGAGGCGCGAGACCTCCAGTGCGAGGTGGACGGCGCGCCGGCCCCGCGTGTCCTCGTCGTCCGCGTCGCGGACCCACGCGAGCCCCGCGTCCCTCAGGGCGCGGCTCAGCCGGATCCGATCCCCCGCCAGGGACAGGAGGTCTCCGGGCACGTCGCCCCACTCGAGCGCGGCCGCGCGAAGCGCTTCGCCGATGGGCCCGGCCAGGATCGGCGGGCTCTCGCGCGCGATGAGATCCGCGCAGGCCGCGGTCCAGACCGGGGCCAGGGGTGCAGGCGGGCGCCCGTCCCGCCGGGGCGCCGGCTGCTCCAGCACCTCGCCGCTGCGATCCAGGATCAGCCGGTCCTCGAGCGGCCGGCCGAGCGCCCAGAGCGAGCAGATGACCCGCTCGCCATCGGGCCGCACCACGCGCGGCTCGCGCCGGATCGCGCCGTGCCAGTCCGGCCGGTAGAACGGCACCCCGGCGAGGACAACCTTGTCGATCCCGGCACGGAGATGGACACAGACGTCGGCGGCGACGTGGTGGCGCTCGTGGGGATCGGGATGCCAGTCGAGGGTGTCGCCGCCCAGGAAGGCCTCGAGGGGCGACGGCGGGCTGGCGTCGTGGCGAAAACATTCGAGCAGGGCCGTGAAGAGAGCCTCCGTCGGGTAGGGGCCCTCGTAGCGGGCTCGCATCACGCCCTGGTCCGCCATCGCGGCCGCGAGCAGGTTGAGGACCGTCGTCCCCGCGCCCGCCGGCAGCCCCGCGGGATCGGCCAGGGGAGGGATCGCGCCGGGACGGCGCCAGTCCACGGACTGGAAGATGGACAGGGGCTGCCGCGGATGCCAGCCGGGCTCGTCGGCGACGAGCCAGAGGCGGTCGGAGGCGCCCCACCCCGGATGAGAGGCAGCGCCGGGCTCGATCCCGAGCATGCG
Source organism: Binatia bacterium (assembly GCA_035544455.1). Lineage (GTDB taxonomy): Bacteria > Methylomirabilota > Methylomirabilia > Rokubacteriales > CSP1-6 > DATKEI01. Next base: position 4,902 of record DATKEI010000326.1, read on the forward strand.
CCCGTCCGGCATCCGGCACTTGGCCCAGCGGAGCTCGCCGGTAGCCGTCCAGGCGAGCGCTTCGACCACGCGGCCGCGCCGGTCGAGCTCCAGAAGCCGCCGCCGGGCGAGGTCGGGGGCGTAGCAGACGACGGCGCCGTGCCGTCGGACCATCATGTGCGGGCGGTCCGGCAGCGCCCGGAGGAGCGCCTCGACGCGGGCCGGATCGTGCGCGCGCACGTCGTCGCGCGCAAGCCAGGAGGCGATGAGGTCCGGAGTCGGAAGGCTCACGAGCGCGGATGATACAATGCGCCGCGTGAGGGCCCTCCTCGCTGTGCTTTCGCTCTTCGCGGCCGCGTGCTCCACCACCGGTGGCCTCCCGCGCCAGCCCTTCGCCGACATTCCCGCGCCGCCCACGTGGCGGCCCTCCACGCAGAACTGGGCCATGATCAGCACGCCCAAGATCACGGCAGCGCGCCTCGTGTACGCCTCGGACGAGGGCATGGAGTCGACGCTTGCCTCCGCGCGCCAGGGCATGCTCGGCGGCGGCTGGAGCCAGCAAGGGACGGAGCGCTTCGTGAGCGCCCAGGGGTTCGACGGCGTCTGGGCCGACTTCGCCAAGGGCGAGGACATCTGCCGGGTGACCGTCACCGAGGCGCGGTACGGGAGCCAGGTCGACGTGACCACCGCGCGGGTGCCGGCGCGCTGACACCATGCCCGCCGCCGATCTCTGCTGGCGCTCCGCCCTCGAGCTGGCCGGGCTCATCCGCGATCGGCAGGTCTCCCCGGTCGAGGTGGTCGACGCCGTGCTCGCGCGCATCGAGGATGTCAACCCGCGCCTCAACGCGTTCTGCACGGTGGCCGCGGACGAGGCGCGCGAGGCGGCGGCGGCGGCCGAGGTGGCCGTCATGATGGGCGAGGAACTCGGTCCGCTCCACGGCGTCCCGGTGTCGGTGAAGGACCTCGTCTTCACCCGCCGGATGGCCACGACCGGCGGGTCGCGGCTGTTCGCGGATCACGTGCCGGAGGAGGACGCGGTGTGCGTCGAGCGGCTCCGCGCCGCCGGGGCCATCCTGCTCGGCAAGACCACCACGTCCGAGTTCGGCCACAAGGCGGTGACGGAGAGCCCGCTCCACGGGATCACCCGCAACCCCTGGCGACCGGAGCTCACCCCCGGCGGATCGAGCGGGGGGTCGGCGGTGGCGGTGGCGACCGGGCTGGGGCCTCTGGCCGTCGGGACGGATGGCGGGGGGTCGATTCGCGTGCCCGCAGCGTTCTGCGGCGTGTATGGACTCAAGCCGTCGTTCGGGCGGGTGCCGCAGTTCCCGGGGTTCCCGGGCTGGGAGACGCTCTCCCACACCGGACCCCTGGCGCGCACGGTGCGCGACGCCGCGCTCATGCTGGGCGTCATTGCTGGCCCCGACGATCGCGACCGGTGGTCGCTGCCCGCCGAGAGCGGTTCGTTCCTCGACGCATGCGAGGCGGGAATCGCCGGGCTGAGCGTGGCGTGGTCCCCGGATCTCGCCCACGCGTTCGTGGATCCCGAGGTCGCCCGCGTCTGCGAGGACGCCGCCGCCCGCTTCGAGAGCCTCGGCTGCCACGTCGAGGTGGTGACGCCGGGCTGGGACAACCCCGAGGAGATCTTCCGCGTCCTGGCCGCCGCGGAGTTCTACGGCGCCTGGGGCGATCGGCTCGCCGCGGACGCGCCGCGCATGGACCGGAGCCTGGTCGCCTTCCTGCGCTACGGGGAAACGATCGGCGCCTCGCCGTACCTTGCCGCCGCCCGCCGGCGCCACGAATTCTGGACGGAGGTTCAGCGCTTCCTGGCCCGGTTCGACCTGCTGATCACCCCCGCGGTGGCGGTGCCGCCTTTCCCCGTGGGCAGGCCCGGAGTCAACGAGATCCAGGGGCGTGCCGTCTCGCCGCTGGCATGGATTCCCTTCGCGTTCCCGTTCAACCTCACCGGCCAGCCCGCCGCGTCGGTGCCGGCGGGATTCACCGAGAGCGGATTGCCCGTCGGCCTGCAGATCGTCGGCCGCCGGCACGGCGACTGGACGGTGTTCGCAGCCTCTGCCGCGTTCGAGGCGGCGTCGCCCTGGGCGGACCGGCGCCCGCCCGACGGCTGACGGCGTGCCGCTGCTGCTGCTGGTCTGTCTCGGGGGCGCGGTCGGCAGCGGTGCCCGCTACCTGGTCCAGACCGCGGCGATCCGGTCGCTCGGCGCCGACTTTCCGCACGGCACACTGGCGGTCAACCTGGTCGGCTCGCTCCTGATCGGCATCGTCCAGCACCTGGGGCTGGGCGCTCTGGCCATCTCGGACACCACGCGGATCGCCCTCGCCACGGGCGTCCTCGGAGGCTTCACGACGTACTCGGCCTTCTCCTACGAGACCGTCGCCCTCATGGCCGAGGGGGCGTGGGGCCGGAGCATCCTGTACGTCTCACTCACCACGCTCGGCTGTCTGCTCGCCTGCGCCCTCGGCCTCGCCCTGGGCCGCGCCCTCGTCGCTCCCCGTTGATGCCCGGCGGCCCGCCGGGGCTTGGCGTTTGACGTCTCGGGTCGCCCGGGCGCACTATCCCGTGCGGTCGGGCGCTCTGGCCCGAGATCCTCGCCACGGGGTACACGTACCCCGGAGATCCCGGTCCCCCGGGAGGTACGATGTAGTCGTGACCGGTGAGGGCGCAGGACACGTCGATTGGGCTGGGCGCCGTGGGGCCGGGCTCGCTTGTGCGCGTGAGATCCGGGCCGCGCTCGCGCCGCGACGGAGAGGGCACGGCGAGATCCTCGCAGGGCCACCCGGCATGACGGACTCGATTCCGTCCTCCGCGCCGATCGCCCGGCGACGCCCATGACCCGGCGGAGCGCCGCCATCGCGGCCACGGTGGCCATGCTGGTGATCGCCTCGGTGGTCGTCGGCTACGCCTGGTGGGACGGGGATGCGCACCGCATGCTCTTGCGCCTGTACAAGGACAAGACCCTCATGCGGCAGACGCTCCAGGAATGGGGTGTCCTGGCCCCGGTCGTCTTCATCGTCATCCAGGGCCTGCAGGTCCTGATCTCCCCGATCCCCGGCGAGGTGACCGGCTTCCTCGGCGGCTATCTCTTCGGACTGTGGCCGGGCTTCATCTATTCGTCGGTCGGCCTCACGCTCGGATCCCTGGCCGCGTTCGGGGTGGGGCGCTGGCTGGGCGCGCGCTTCGTCCGCAACCTCGTGCGCAAGAAGCACTGGGACCGCCTGGGCTTCATCGTGGAGGCCGAGGGGGCCATTCTCTGCTTCATCATTTACCTCATCCCGGGCTTCCCCAAGGACATTGTCTGCTACCTCTTCGGGATCAGCCCGATGCCGCTCTGGGTCTTCGCGCTCGTGTCGAGCGCCGGGCGCATTCCGGGGACGTGGGTGCTCTCCGCCCAGGGGGCCCGGACCGCGACCGGTCACTACTGGCAGGCCATCCTCCTCATGGCGGTGGTCGCCGCCATCGCCCTGCCGCTGTACTACTATCGCCACCAGATCATGGCGTGGTGCCGCGGCAGTACCCCACCGATCGGGCCCAGCGGCCGCCTGCCCGAGGGACTTGACACGAAGAAGCACGGTTCGTAAAGTCAGCAACAGTCGCATCACAGGAGGACAGTGACGGTGCACGCAGGGAAGGGAATCGCTCGGGGCTGGCGATTCTACTACTTTACCTTCCCGGTGTCCGTCCGGCTCCTGTGAGCTGAATCCAGGGGAGCCACGGGCGGACGCGAGCCGGCCCGTGGCGCGAGGAAGATAGCCGGACGCCGCGGGCTCCAGCCCAGCGGCGTTTTTGTTTGTCCCGGAGCTCGCCGGTGCGGTCGCCGGCGCGCTCGTTGCCAGAAGGGAGCGGTGCATGATTATCGTCCTGAAATCCGGGATCTCCGATGCCGACGTAGCCGACGTCTGCCGCCGCGTGGCGGAGCTCGGCTACCAGCCACACACCATCCGGGGCGAGTTCAAGACCGTGGTCGCCGCCGTGGGCGAGGAACGTGGCCAGCCGGATCTACGGCTGCTGGAAGCCCTGGAGACCGTGGAGGCGGTCATGCCCGTGCAACAGCCCTTCAAGCTCGCCAGCCGGGAGACCCGGGGGGAGCCGAGCGAGGTCCGCATCAACGGCGTGTCGGTCGGTCGCCAGAGGGTCGTCGTGATGGCGGGTCCGTGCTCGGTTGAGTCCGAGGCCCAGGTCGTGGAGGTGGCGGACGCGGTCAAGGCCGCCGGGGCGGCCGTCCTCCGCGGCGGCGCCTACAAGCCCCGCACCTCGCCCTACGCATTCCAGGGGCTCAAGGAGCAGGGCCTCAGATACCTGGCCGAGGCGCGCAAGCGCACGGGTCTGCCGGTGGTTACCGAGGTCCTGGAGACGGAGAGCGTCGAGGTTGTCGCCGAGTTCGCGGACATCCTGCAGATCGGGGCCAGAAATATTCAGAACTTCACGCTTTTGAGGCGAGTCGGCGAGATGGGAAAGCCCGTCCTGCTCAAGCGCGGCATGGCCACCACCATCCAGGAGTTCCTCCTGTCCGCCGAGTACGTGCTCTCCGCCGGGAACCCCCAGGTAATGCTCTGCGAGCGAGGGATCCGTACCTTTGAGACCTCCACGCGCTTCACCCTTGACCTCAACGCCGTTCCGGTGCTGAAGAAGCTCTCCCACCTGCCCGTGGTCGTCGACCCGTCCCACGGAACCGGCCACTGGGACCTGGTCGCGCCCATGGCCAAGGCCGCGGTCGCCTGTGGAGCCGACGGCCTGATCATCGAGGTACATCCGCGGCCGGCCGAGGCCCTCTCGGACGGGCCGCAGTCGCTCAAGCCCGCAAAGTTCGCCCAGCTCATGCGAGAGCTCAGGGCGGTCGCCGAGGCGGTCGGGCGGACGCTATAGCAAAACGCGGGCAGAATCGGCGGGATGCGCCGGCTGGCGGCGAGCCACATGGCATAATGGCTCGGCCATGAGGTTGCCCCTTCCCGAGGATCCGGGGGGCCGGACCCTGCTCGTCGGTGTGGTCCTGTCCATCCTGCTCCACGTGGTTCTGATCGGGGGCGCATTCCTCTGGGACCAGCACCGGCCGCCGCCCTACGTGAAGCGGGGCGAGCCGCTCATGGTGGACATGGCCCCCGAGCGGCCGCAGGAGCGCGCGCCACGGGGCGATCCCTCTCAGCCGCCAGCCCGCCCGGCACCTCCGCCCACGCCGCCGACGCCCACGCCGCCGAGCCCCCGGCGCGCCGAACCCGCCGTTCGGCCTCCGGCGCCCAGGGTCGAGCGCCGGGCGCCGCCTCCCGCGCCAGCCCCCCGGGAGGAGCCCAGGCCGGCGCCCGCACCCCCGGAGCCTGCACCGGAGGCAATTCCTCTGGCTCCGGAGCCGGCCCCCCAGATCGCCAGGGCGCCTGAGGAGCCGGCGCCCGTTCCCCCGCGCCCGAGCGATGCGCCGCCCCAGGCGGCCAGCCCCAGCGCGCCCCAGGCAGACCCCGGGCCGGTAGACAGACCCACGCCGCCGGGTCCCGATCCGGCCGTTCCGGAGCTGCCTGCCCCGGACGGCCGCGGCGGGCCGGGCCTCGGGCGCCCCCGGCTGGACCTGCCCGCCGCAATGCTCCGCCGACCCCCGGGAGGGGGGACCCAGGGAGGCCGGGGCGGGGTGGAGGGCGAGCCCGTGCCCCTCGACACGCCCGACCCGAAGTACAAGGAATACTTCGATATCGTCCGCGAGAGGATCCGGAGGAACTGGGGCTATCCGCGCGAGGCAGCGGACCGGGGCATCGAGGGCCAGCTTCTCATCGAGTTCCACATCGCCAAGAGCGGGCAGCTCGAGTACATCGAGCTCCGCCGGACGTCGGGGGTGCCCGTCCTGGACGAGTACGCCATGAACGCCATCCGGCTTGCCCAGCCCTTCCCGCCGGTGCCCGACCCGCTGGCGAGGAGCATCCTGGCCATCAGCGGCCTGTTCCGCTACCAGATCGTCACGGGCTCGAGCTTGCTGAACCAGATCCTCCGGTGACCCGCTCAGCGCCGGCGCGCGGGACATCGCCTTGACACGCTCGTCGGGCCTCCGGTAGCATCTGTTGAACTTTAGGGGGGCGCAGGCTCGTAGCTCAGTGGCAGAGCGCTTGCTCGACACGCAAGAGGTCGGCGGTTCGACCCCGCCCGAGCCTACCATCGCATCCACTCTTCATTCGTTCCGGAGGGTGCCCATCGCGGAGCACGGCGCCGTCACGTGCTGTCGCTGAGAACGGAGCATCACGGGGTGTCGACCCGGTGGTGCTTTTTTGTTCCGCGGCGCGTGCCATGAGCCGACGACTGGAGAGGGCGGAGAGAAGCGATGGCTGAGAGCGAGCAAGAGCGACACCTGAGCTTCGTCGGGCAGTTCGACTGCGATCCGGAGCCACTGCCCACGATCCGGCATTCCACTGCCCACCTCATGGCCCAGGCGGTGAAGCAGCTCTTTCCGGAGGTGCGAGTCGCCATCGGTCCCGCCATCGAGGACGGCTTCTACTACGACTTCTCCCGTCCGGCCCCCTTCACCCCGGAGGATCTCGAGCGGATCGAGGCCCGCATGCGCGAGCTGGCGGCGGCGGACCTGCCGTTCTCGCGCGAGGAGTGGCCGCGGGAACAGGCCGTCCGCTACTTCGAGGAGCACGGCGAGCCATTCAAGGTGGAGATCCTCCACGGCATCGCCTCGCCCACGGTGTCGATCTATCGGCAGGGCGACTTCCTCGACCTGTGCCGAGGCCCCCACGTGGCCTCGACGGGGGCAATCCGGGCCTTCAAGCTCCTCTCCTCCTCCGGCGCGTACTGGCGGGGCGACGAGAAGAACCCGATGCTCCAGCGCATCTACGGCACGGCCTGGCTCAACCAGGAGGATCTGGACCGGCACCTCTGGCGACTGGAGGAGGCCCGCAAGCGAGACCACCGCCGGCTGGGGCGCGAGCTCGAGCTGTTCGACTTCTTCGACGTCTCCCCGGGCGCGGCCTTCTGGCTTCCCAAGGGCATGGTCCTGGTGCGCGAGCTCGAGCGGTTCGCCCGCGAGTCGCTGGACGCCCGCGGCTACCAGGAGATCTCGACACCCATGCTGGTGAACAAGAAGCTCTGGGAGCAGTCCGGGCACTGGGAGCACTACCAGGACAACATGTTCAAGGTCGACGTCGAGGGCGATGTCTTCAGCTTGAAGCCGATGAACTGCCCCGAGTCGACCTACGTGTACCGGCGTGCCCTGCGCTCCTACCGGGACCTGCCGCTGCGGTACTCGGAGATGGGACGGTGTCATCGCAACGAGCGCTCCGGCGCGCTCTCTGGCCTCGTGCGCGTGCGGCAGTTCACCCAGGACGATGCCCACATCTACTGCCGGCCCGACCAGCTCCTGGACGAGATCACCGACCTGCTCGAGCTGGTGCGCGAATGGTACGGCACCTTCGGGCTCGAGCCCTCGTTCCGCCTGGCCGATCGGCCGCCGCAGAAGCTCGGCACCGACCTGCAGTGGGACCAGGCCGAAGATGCGCTCCACCAGGCGCTGTCGACCAACCGGCTGACCTGCGATCTGGACAAGGGGGGCGGCGCCTTCTACGGGCCGAAGATCGACATCGACGTGGAGGATGCGCTGGGGCGGCAGTGGCAGCTCGCGACGATCCAGGTCGATCTCACGATGCTGCCGGAGCGCATGCAGTGTGAGTACATCGACTCGGATGGGCAGCCGCACCGGCCGGTGGTGATCCACCGGGCGATCTTCGGCTCCTACGAGCGGTTCATCGCCATCCTCACCGAGCACTTCGCGGGGGCGTTCCCGACGTGGCTGTCCCCGGTGCAGGCGCGCGTGCTGCCGATCAGCGAGAAGCACGGGGAGTACGGGCGCGCCGTGTTCCGGCAGCTTCGCCAGGCGCGCATCCGCGCCGAGCTGGACGACCGCAACGAGAAGCTCGGCTACCGCATCCGCGAAGCCCAGATCCAGAAGGTTCCGTACCTCCTCGTCGTGGGACAGCGCGAGGCCGAGAACCAGACGGCCAGCCTGCGGCGCAGGGGGAGCGAGGAGTCCATCGTGCTGCCGGTGGACCGCGTGGTGGGGGACCTCCTCGCCGAGATCGGCAGCCGCTCCGCCACCCTGGACGCGGGCCGCTCGGGTCACTAGCAGCCACGGAGCAAGGAGGAGTCTATACAGAACAAGGACATCCGAATCAACGAGGGAATCCGGGCCCGCGAGGTGCGGGTGGTGAGCGCGGATGGGGAGCAGCTGGGGATCTTGCCGACCGCCCAGGCGCTCGACATGGCGCGGCAGCGCGAGATGGATCTGGTCGAGGTCGCCGCCGAGGCCATGCCGCCGGTCTGCCGGATCATGGATTTCGGCAAGTACAAGTACCAGCAGGCGCGTCGCCAGAAGGAAGCCAGGAAGAAGCAGACGACGATCATGCTCAAGGAAGTGAAGCTGGGCCCGAAGACCGACACTCACGACTTCGACTTCAAGGCCAAGCACGTGCGGCGCTTCCTGGAGGAAGGCAACAAGGCCAAGGTGACGGTGCGCTTCAAGGGACGGGAGATGGCGCACACCGAGCTGGGCTGGAAGATGCTGCACAAGATGACGGAGCTCCTGGGAGATATCGCGGCGGTGGAGAGCCACCCCAGGCTGGAGGGCCGGATGCTGAGCATGATCTTGACGCCGCGGCCCCACTAGAGGGCGCGGGGGACACGACGATGCCCAAGATGAAGACGAAGCGCGCCGCGGCCAAGCGGCTCAAGCGGAGCGCCTCCGGCAAGCTCCATCGCCGTGCCGGGTGGAAGCGCCACAAGCTGGAGTCGAAGAGTCCGAAGCGGAAGCGCCGCCTGCGGCGCCCCAAGCCGGTCTCCGCCGCGGATCAGCCGCGGCTCACCCGGCTCGTCCCGTACCTCTAGAGCGATCTGCGCGCGTCGCGATCTGCACGTCGAGATCCGCACAAGGAGAGCTGAGCAATGCCACGGGCCAAGGGCGGGCCCAAGACCCGCCAGCGCAGGAAGAAGGTCCTCAAACAGGCGAAGGGGTACTTCGGCGGCCGCCGCAAGCTGTATCGCTCGGCCGCGGAGACCGTCCTCCGGGCGGGAGCCTTCGCCTACAAGGGCCGCAAGCAGAAGAAGCGCCGGGCGCGCTCGCTGTGGGTGATCCGCATCAACGCCGCCTGCCGCCAGATCGGCCTGTCGTACTCGGTCTTCATGTCCGGGCTCGGCAAGGCGGGGGTGACGCTCGACCGGAAGGTCCTGGCCGAGCTCGCCGTGAAGGATCCGGGCGCCTTCGCGCAGCTCGCGGAGACCGCCCGGGGACCCGCGCGTTCCGCCACGTGAGCGCGACCAGCGCCCAGGAGATCCGGGACCGGGCCCTGGCGGAGATCGCCGGGGCCCGGTCCACGTCTGAGCTGGAGCAGATCCGGGTGCGCGTGCTCGGGCGGTCGGGCGCCCTGACCGGCCTGCTGCGCTCGCTCGGGTCCCTGTCCGCGGGGGAGCGGCCCCGCGTCGGCGAGGCGGCGAACCGCGTCAAGCGTGAGCTCGAGGATGCGGTCGGGGCCCGGCTCGAGGTCCTCAGGGCAGAGGAGCGCCGCCGCCTCCGGGACGCCGACCGCCCGGACCTGACGCTGCCCGGCCGGCACGTCGAGCCGGGAGCGGTCCACCCCGTCATGCGGGTCCAGGACGAGATCATCGAGATCTTCGAGGGGCTGGGCTTCTCGGTGGCGGAGGGGCCCGAGGTCGAGCTCGACTACTACAACTTCAGCGCGCTCAACTTCCCGGACGACCATCCCGCGCGGGACATGCAGGATACGTTTCACCTGTCCGCCGATACCCTGCTGCGCACGCATACCTCGCCGGTCCAGATCCGGACCATGAAGGCACAGCGCCCTCCCGTGCGCGTGATCTGCCCGGGCAAGGTCTATCGGCGTGACGCCGACATCACCCACTCGCCGATGTTCCACCAGGTGGAGGGGCTTGCCGTCGACACCGACATCACCATGGGCGACCTCAAGGGAACGCTCGATCTGTTCGCCCGGGAGATGTTCGGCGCGCGCTCGCGCATCCGGTTCCGGCCGTCGTTCTTCCCGTTCACCGAGCCCTCGGCCGAGGTCGACGTGCTCTGCTTTCTCTGCGGGGGTGCGGGCTGCCGCGTGTGCAAGCAGGACGGCTGGCTCGAGATCCTGGGCTCCGGTATGGTGCACCCGAACGTCCTTCGCAACGTGGGCTACGACCCGGAGGAGGTCACGGGCTGGGCCTTCGGGATGGGCGTGGAGCGCGTGGCCATGCTGAAGTACGGCATCGACGACATTCGCCTCCTGTTCGAGAACGATCTGCGCTTCCTCGCCCAGTTCGCGGGCGCCGCGTGAAGATCTCCACGCGCTGGCTGCGCGAGTTCGCGGAGACCGACCGCTCGCCGGCGGAGCTCAAGTCGCTGCTGGTGAACGCCGGCATCGAGGTGGCCTCGACGGCGCCCGCGGCCCCCGGCCTGGCCGGCGCGGTCGTCGCCGAGATCGAGGCCATCGAGCGCGATCTCGGGACGAGCCGCCCCGGGCACCTGAACCGGCTCTGCCGCGTGACCACCGGCGAGCGCCGGTACGCGGTGGTGTGCGGGGCGCCCAACGTCCGCCCGGGCCTCAGGACGGCGCTGGCGCCGCCGGGAGCCCACCTGCCCGGGGGCCGGCACATCGAGCGCGCGATGATCCGCGGCGCCGCGTCCGAGGGAATGCTGTGCTCGGAGCGCGAGCTCGGGATCGGCGAGGACGGGAGCGGGATCGTCGAGCTGCCCGCCGACGCGCCGCTGGGCGCGGATCTCGTGGCATACCTCGGCCTCGACGACACCCTCATCGAGGTCGAGGTCACGCCCAATCGGGCCGACGCGCTGTCGGTGCGGGGACTCGCCCGCGAGATCTCGGCCTTGACCTCCGTTGCGCTCCGTCCGCTCGCCGTCGACGTCCGCGAGGGGGGAGCCGACGCCTCCGCCCTGGCCGCGGTGGAGATCCTCGACGCCGACCTCTGCCCTCGATACGCCGCGCGCGTTGTCACCGGACTCGCGGTCGGCCCCTCGCCGCCCTGGCTCGCCCAGCGGCTGCGGGCGGCGGGCGTGCGCCCCATCAACAACCTGGTCGACGTGACGAACTACGTCCTCTGGGAGCTGGGCCAGCCGCTGCACGCCTTCGACCTCGATACCCTCCGGGGCCGGCGCATCGTGGTCCGGCGGGCGCGCCCGGGCGAGCGGCTCACCACGCTCGACGACCGCGACCGGGCGCTCTCGCCGGACATGCTGATGATCTGCGACGCCGAGCGGCCGGTGGCCGTGGGCGGGGTCATGGGCGGCGCCGACACCGAGGTGACCCCCCGGACGACCAGCGTGCTGCTGGAGAGCGCGTGTTTCCATCCGGGCTCGATCCGCCGGACCGCGCGTGCCCTCGGGCTTCACACCGAGGCCGCCTACCGGTTCGAGCGCGGCACGGACGTCGAGAGCGTGGTGGTTGCGGCCGACCGCGCGGCGCAGCTCATGGCCGACCTGGCCGGAGGACGAGTGGCCCGCGGCGCCATCGACCGATACCCGGTCCCGGCGGCGCGGCCCCGCATCGCGCTGCGGCCGGAGCGCATCCAGCGGCTCATCGGCGCATGCCCGCCGCGCGCCGAGATCATCCGGATCCTGCGCGCCCTGGGGTTCGAGGTGGCCGATGCCGGTTCCGCCCTGGCCGTGACCGTCCCCGGTTTCCGCCGCGACACGAGCCAGGAGGACGACCTGGTCGAGGAGGTCGTCCGCATCTGGGGTTACGACAAGATCCCGGCCACGCTCAACCCGGGCAATCAGCAGTCGGTGGTGCGGCGCCCGGCCGGGCTTCGGACGGCGCGAGCGGTGCGCCAGGCCCTGACCTCGAGCGGGCTGACGGAGGTCGTGACGTACTCCTTCGTCGATCCCGACCGGCTCAAGCAGATGGGATGCGCCGACGCCGTCATCACCCTGCAGAACCCGCAGTCGCGCGAGCGCTCGGTGCTCCGCCCGGCCCTGGCCCCCGGGCTCCTCGAGGTCGTCGGCACGAACCTCTCGCGGCAGATCGCGGATGTACGCATCTTCGAGGTTGGACACGTGTTCGGCCCTCACCGGCCCGAGGACGGCGACCATCCTGCCCACGAGGAGCTGTGGGCGGGCATCGCGCTCACCGGCCTTCGCATCGCGCGCGCCTGGCACACCCTCCCCGCGGCCGCCGACGTGTACGACGCCAAGGGCGGCGCCCTGCTGGTCCTGGGGGCCGCGGGCGTGTCCGGGGTCGCGGCGCGGCCCTTCCCCCCGGGGACCGGGCCCGCGTACCTCGAGCCCGACCGGGCCGCCGCGCTCGAGGTGGCTGGCCAGCAGATCGGCTGGTTCGGCGAGGTCTCGGCCGCCGTGCGGGACGCGCTTGACCTGCCGCATCCGGTGTTCCTCGCCGAGGTCTCGCTTTCGGCGTGCGCCGAGCATCCGGCGCCGACACCGGCCGCCCGGCCCCTGCCGCGCTTTCCGGCGGTCCAGCGTGACCTGGCGATTGTCGTCGACAGCGGGATCGCGGCCGGCGCCGTCGAGGCGGCGATCCGAGCCATGGACGTGCCGAACCTGACGCGGCTCGCGCTGTTCGACGTCTACCAGGGGAGTCAGGTCGGCACGGGCCGCCGGAGCCTGGCCTGGAGCCTCACGTTCCAGAATCCTCAGCGGACGCTCACCGACCAGGAAGTGAACGAGCACCATGCCCGCATCGTGGAAGAGATCAGCCGGCGCTTCGGCGCCGAGATCCGGGGGACCTGAATGTCCGAGATGCTGACCGAACGGTTGGAGCAGCTGGAGAAGTCCATTCGCCGGGCCGCCGACGTGATGGCTCGTCTCAAGACCGAACGCGACGCCCTGCAGGTCAAGGTGACCGCGCTCGAGGCGGACCGCCAGGAGCTGCTGCGGCTCCGGCAGGAGCGCACGGAGGTCCTGGCCCAGGTAGACGGCATCCTGAAGGAGCTCGACAAGCTCGCCCTCTGAGCGATCGGTAGGGCGCGCGAGGAGGTCGGCGCAATGAGCGAGAGCCACCGCGTCGAGATCGAGGTGCTCGGGCAGCGCTACGTCATCAGGAGCCAGGCGCCGCCCGAGCACGTGCAGCGGCTCGTCGATTTCCTTGAGGGCCGGGTCCGGGAGATCCGGGGCGACGGCCCGGCCCAGGACCCGATGAAGCTCCTGACCATGGCCGCCCTCGACATCGCCGACGAGCTCATCCGGATCCAGGACGACCGCGATCGCCAGGACGGCGACGCCACTGCCCGGGTGAGGGCCCTCGTTTACCTCCTCGACTCGGTGGTCGAGTCCCGCTAGTGTCCTGAGTCAGAAATGTGCCGACAAAGCGCCGCGGGGCGGGGCCAGAGCGCACAATCGACTTGACGCCCGGCCCCGGCCGGGGGTACACAGGATCACCCTGCGCTGCACGTGATGTCGGGGGGAAGTTTCAACCTCATTCACGCAACGGGGGCCGTTCTGGAGGGTGGTGCGCACGCCC
>DATKEI010000327.1:0-3585 GCA_035544455.1 Binatia bacterium
GTGCAGGCCTGCCACCGCCTCCTCGGCCGTCGTGAAGCCGAACAGCCCCTCCCCCGTCGGGTAGTGCTGGCTCCAGCCCGTGTCCTGCACGACGGCGGGCTTGCCCATGGCGAGATAGGCCGCGGTGCGGCCGCTGAACCAGCCGCTGCGGAGCGCCACGTACACGTTCTTGGCCACGCTGAACTCGCCCCGTGCATCGCCGAGGTACTGGCGGTAGGACCTCATGGTGGCCGACCGCTCGCCCGCGCTCACCACGTGCCAGCCGCTGGCGGCGAGCTCGTCGAGGGGCGCGGTGCCCGACACCGCCACCTCGAGGGGGACGCGGGTGCGGAGCGGCAGGTCCATGAACCGCCGGAACTCCACGTCCTTTCCCCCGTACCGGACGCCATCGATCATCGGCAGGCTCACGTCGGTCTTCCACGACATCACGGTCGTGAAGCGCGCCGCCCCGGGGTCGATCCGGGCCGGCCAGCGCGCCGGGACGAGGGGCTGGCGCGTGGGGATCGAGTCCAGGCCGCCACCGGGCACGCGGCAATCCGGCCGCCCCAGGTGCTCGGCGAAGGTCAGGAAGCGATCGTGCTTCCGGATCAGGTCGACGGAGAAGCGCTGCTTGTCGGTCGCCTCGCCTCGCGCCGAAGCCACGAGCTTGGCCTGGGCGTAGCCGGGGTCGGAGTCGAGGTAGGCGGTGCACCGCGCGCCCCGGTACTCGTCGCGCAGCCAGCACGCGCCGGAAACATTCAGGAACAGGTCGGCCGATCGGCAGAATGCGGCCACCTGGTCCCGCCCGAGACCGTGATACGTCCCATCGAGCGCCGGCAGGGCGAAGGTGGTCTCCGGCGCCTCGATCTCGCCGAGCGCGTCCACGAGGTAGCGAATGTTGCCAGCCACGTCGTCGCTGAACGTCTGCTGCGCTGGATCGTAGAGCCATTGCCCGGTGTCCTCGAGGTAGAGCACCTCGCACCCGAGCCGGCGAAACCCGTCCACGTACGCAAGGTAGTCCCACGCCACCCCGCCCATGGGGTAGGTGGCCACCAGGCCGGTCACGACGACGCGCATCCGCGAGGGACTCCCGGGAAGGGGATCAGGGGCGCGCCCGGAGCGGGCTCTCGGTCAGCGACGGGGGGCCCGGGCGCGCGCGGCCTCGACGAGGATCGAGATGCGCTCGGGCGTCAGCGGCACCTCGTCGACGCGAACGCCGAGCGGGGCCAGCGCGTCCTCGACGGCCGCGGCCACGGCGGCGGGCGCGATCATGCGGCCGCCCTCGCCTCCGCCCTTGACGCCGTACTCGGTGAAGGGCGACGGCGTCTCCACGTGGCCGATCTCGAAGGCCGGAACCTCGAGCGCCGTGGGCAGGAGGTAGTCCATCAGCGACCCGGTGAGCGGCTGCCCGTGCTCGTCGTACGCGCTCTGCTCGTACAGGGCCATGCCGATGCCCTGGGTGATGCCCCCCGTGATCTGGCCGCGCAGGCTCTTCGGGTTCACGATGGTGCCCACGTCGTGGACGGCGACGTAGCGCAGGAACCGGACGCGCCCCGTCTCCGGCTCCACCTCCACGACCGGGATGTGGGCGCCGTGCGCCATGATCGGATAGAAGGCGCCGAGGTCCTTGCGGTCGGCCGAGGGGAGCGTGAGATAGGGGTGGTCGTAGGTGTGCCGCGCCTCCAGCCCGCTCTCCATGCCCGGCGGCAGGTCCAGCTTGAACCAGTACGCCTTGAGCCCGATCTCGCCGTACGTCATGGCGCGGTCGGGAACCCCGCGCACCGTGGCCTTGCCCTGCCCGAAGGCGATGTCCTCGGGGGCGGCCTCGAGCGTGTGGGCGACGATGCGGGCCATCTTGTCCTTGAGCTTCTTTGCCGCTCCCACCACCGCGCCCGTGAGCATGACGGTCATCCGGCTGCCGCCCGGCCCGGCGCCGGGCAGGGCGTGCTGCGAGTCCTCGTAGGTGACGGTCACCTGGGCGGGATCGATCCCGAATTCCTCGGCCACCGTCTGCGCCACGACCGTCTCCGGGCTGTTCCCCCAGAAGGGCGAGAACATCGTGGCCACGAACTCCCCCGTGGGCCCGATGCTGAGCCCGACGCTCTCCGGCGCGCTCGAGAGCCCGGGCGCGTCGTACCAGAACCAGAACTCGGTCGGCCCGTAGACGCTCCGCTGCTGGGCGGTGGCGAGGCCGATGCCGACGTAGCGCCCCTCGGCCCGTGCCGCCGCCTGCATGCGCCGCAGCTCGGCATAGCCGGCCATCTCGAGCGCGCGGTCGAGGACGGCCGCGTAGTTGCCGCTGTCGTAGACGTTGCCGCACGGCGTCTTGAAAGGGAAGCGGTCGGGCGCGATGAAGTTGCGCCGGCGGATCTCCACCGGATCGATGCCGAGCTCCTGGGCCGCCGCGTCGACCAGCCGCTCCAGGCAGAAGTTGCCGGCGTCCGACCCCGCGCCCCGGAACACGCCCTGCTGGCACTTGTTGGTGAGGACGCACTGCACGCTGTACTCGAAGCTGGCCATGCGGTACGGGCCGGTGACCTGGGCGAGGGCGTTGCCGTGCGTGCCGTGGCCGAACTGGAAGTACGCGCCGTAGTCGTCCACCACCTTGACGCGCATGCTGGTGAAGATGCCCTCGCGGGTGACGGCGAGCTCGGCCTCGTAGAAGCGGTCGCATGCCAGGTTCTCGGAGGCGATCAGGTTGTCCACCCGGTCCTCCATGAACTTGACGGGCCGGCCGGCGCGCCGGGCGAGCATGGCGGCGATGCCGATGACCTTGCCGAGCACGTGCTTGGAGCCGAAGCTGCCGCCCACGTACATCGGGTGGATGTTCAGCTTCGCGGGCGCCACCTTGAGGGTGCCGGCGATCAGCCAGCCCACGAAGTTGATCATGTTGGTGTTGGACCAGACGTCCATCCGCTGGGAGACGGGCTCGTAGCGGCAGACGGCGCCCGCGGTCTCGAGGGGCTGGGCGCTCGCGCGGTGCCAGCGCAGGGTGCGCCGGATCACGTGGTCGGCGGCGGCAAAGGCGCCGGCCACGTCGCCGAACGAGAGCGTCTTCTCGAAGACGAGGTTGCCGGGGAGCGTCTCGTGCACCTTGGCCGACGCCGGGGCCATCGCCGCGAAGGGATCCGCCACCACCGGCAAGGGCTCGTACTCGACCTCGATGAGGGCGCACGCGTCCTCGGCCGTGTACCGGTCGACCGCGGCCACCGCGGCCACCGCCTCGCCCGCGAAGCGCACCTTGTCCACGGCCAGGGCGTACTGGACGACCGGCTCCGCGCAGAAGGCGGGCAGGGGGTTCGTCATCTCCCGGGCGTCCTCGCCCGTGACGACGGCGTACACGCCGGGCAGGGCGCGCGCCCGGCTCGTGTCGATGCGCCGGATGCGGGCGTGGGCGTGCGGGCTGCGGAGGACGGCGGCGTGGAGCATGCCGGGCAGCTTGACGTCGTCGGTGTAGATCGCGCGCCCGGTCAGGAGCTTTCCGTCCTCGAGGCGCGGGACGTCCTTGCCGATCCACTGGCGCTCGGTCGTGGCCATGGCGATCTCCTCGCGCTAGACGGAGCTGGTGGCCGGGCGCGACGCGGCCAGGCGGATGGCGTCGACGAT
>DATKEI010000328.1:0-17095 GCA_035544455.1 Binatia bacterium
TCGGCGTGCTGCGCGCCCGCTGCCCCGACCACGGCGCCCTCGGCGAGGAGCTCGGCGAGTCGGGCCCGCGCGACCGGCGCTTCATCATCGATCCCATCGACGGCACGCGGAACTTCGTGCGCCGCATCCCCACCTGGGCCGTGCTCATCGGCCTCGAGGAGGGCGGCCGGGTCGCGGCCGGCGTGATCTACCAGCCCGTCCCCGACGTGCTCCACACCGCGTGGCGCGGACAGGGCGCGTGGCGCGACGGGGAGCGGATCGCCGTGTCCACCGTCGACGCACTCGACGGTGCGCTGGTCGTCCACTCGTCCGTCAACTTCCTCCGGCGCAGCCCGTACTGGGACGGCTTCCTCCACCTCGCCGACCACACGCAGGTGCAGCGAGGCTTCGGGGACTTCTCGGCGTATCTGTGGGTGGCGGAGGGCCAGGGCGACATCGCGCTGTCGACCACGGTCAAGGTCTGGGACGTGGCCGCCCTCAAGGTGCTGGTCGAGGAGGCGGGCGGCCGCCTCACCGACTTCGACGGTCGCGACGGGATCTACGGAAGCACGGTCTTCGCCAGCAACGGACTGCTCCACGACGAAGCCCTGGCGGCCATGAAGGGCCCGGTGGTCCGGGGCCGGCCGGCGTGAGCGCCGGGCGCGGAGGCTATACGGGAGCCCCTCGATAGCGGTACAGTGTCCACGCCCAAAGGAGGGACTTGCCATGGCCCAGACCGCGGACAACGGCACGAAAGCCCTGTACGCCAAGCTCGAGGACCGCTACCTGGCGCGGGACCAGGTCGGGGCCACGCTGGTCTTCCACGAGCTGGTGAAGGCGGGCCGACCCCTCGCGGAGATCGCGCGGGAGACGGTGCGCGTGCACGCGCCGTACACGCACGTGCCCTACCACCAGCGGATCGACCGCGGCTTCTTCCGCTTCGTGAACAACGACCACTGCCTGCTGAGCACTCGGGCCAGCATGTTCCTGCCGTCCTTCGTAGAGCCCGAGCTCGCCTATCTCCCCATGGCCCAGACCGTGTGGTACGTGCCCACCGCGCTCGACCCGTGGAACCAGCTGCTGGGTCATGCCCCCGGCCACTACGGGCGGCGGGCCTGGAAGGGCGGCAAGACGCCGCCGTTCCCCGCCCCCACCTCGCACTGGGCCGATCAGACTCCGCTCCATCTCGACGGGCCTTACGAGGACCGGCTGGACCACTGGCTCACCCTCGTGGAGCAGGGGCAGGTCATCGACGCCTACCGGGTCTTCCTCGGGCTCTTCGAGGAGCGGGACCGCCGGCGCGACCTGCTCGCCCAGCTGGCGTTCGCCGGGTTGATCGACGTGCAGGACCGCATGCTCTACAACCGGTCCTACACGACGGGGCACAAGTCGTATCGCGCCCGGGCCACCATCCAGCTCGGCACCGCCATCGGCTGGGACGACGCCCACGACGTGGTCTACGCAGGCGTGCTCGACATGGCCGTCGGCCCGCGCTGGCACGCCGCCTACGAGATGGCGTGCCAGGTCAGCTGGGTCCACCTCGCCGACGACGAGCACCGCAACCAGTCGTCTCTTGATCTCAGCCCGTCCGTGGTCTGCGAGTCGCGGCTGCTGGCGAACCGGACGCCCCTGACCCCTCGCGAGGCCCAGGAGCTCATCGAGGCGCTGACCGAGGCGCCGGAGCCCGCCTACATCGACGCCATCACCGCGCTCCTCCTCGCCGGCAAGGACCCGCGGCAGATCCTCGACACCATGCAGGTGGCCGCCGCCGGGCTTCTCCTGCAGACGAACGACGGCCGCAACTTCTCGATGCCGCAGCACTGTTACCAGTACACGAACACGCTGCGGTGGTTCCTCGACACCTTCGAGCACCCGCACCGGCTCAAGCTCCTGTACGTTGCGGGGTCGTTCATCTGCCAGGCCGCGCACTGGCTCCGGTCCACGCCCGGCAACGGGCGCGTGCCGCTGCGCGCGCCGCAGGGCGCCGGCACCCTCTCCGCGGCCGAGATCCTCAGGCGGATCGACGAGGCCCAGGTCGCCATGAAGCCCTCGGAGAGCGTGGCGTGGACGCACGCGTATCTCGAGGCGGGGCATGATCGCGCCCCGCTCGTCCGCACCCTGGCCCTCGACGCCCTCAAGCACGGCAACGACACGCACAACCAGGAGATCGCCCTCTGCCTGCTCGAGGACTACCGCCGGAACCCCGAGGGCGATCGCGAGCGCCTGCTCCTGGCCTGCGCCCAGCACACGGCGGGGCACCAGAAGTACGGCGACACCCTGGAGCCCTACCGCCGCTACCGGGAAGCACTCGGCCTCGGCCAGGACGGGTGAGCCGCTTCAGAAGTCAAAGGGGGAGGCCCTCTCCCTTCCGGGACGTTCCGGGAAGAGGGCGCACGTGGCCCTGACTTCGGAGACGGAACGCCAGTCTCGGGTCGCATCCGCGGCGCGGATCATTGTCCCGGGGCGCTCGGGGGGCCGCGTCGCGCATCTGCCGGAGGCCGGCCGGTCACGCCAGCCCGAGATCCAGCGAGCGATGGAGGAGCAGCCATGAAAGTCAGCGCGTTCCACCTGATGCCCCACCGCGAATTGCCCGCGGACTTCGAGCGCCGCTACGACAGCGTGTGGGTCACCCCGCCATGGTGGGAGCTCGCCGACGCCCGCCGCGTCGGGCAGTACTACAACTGGACCCTCGACGAGCTCCTCCACGCGGCGCGCGCCGGCTTCGACGGCGTCTGCACCAACGAGCACCACCAGAACGCCTACGGGTTCATGCCGAGCCCGAACCTCATGGGGAGCGTGCTCGCGAAGCAGACCAACGGCCTGGACGTGGCCATCGTGCAGATGGGCATGACGCTGCCGACGACCTCGCCGCCCATCCGCATCGCCGAGGAATACGCGATGCTCGACTGCATCAGCGACGGCCGCCTGGTGGCCGGCCTGCCGCTCGGCAGCCCGATGGATGTGAACCTCGCCTACGGCATCACGCCCATGGAGCACCGGGAGCGCTATCGCGAGGCGTTCGACCTCGTGCTCAAGGCCTGGCAGTCTCGCGAGATCTTCCCCTGGAACGGCAAGTACTTCCAGCTCGGCATGGTGAACCTCTGGCCCCGGCCCGTGCAGGAACCCCACCCGCCGATCTGGGTGCCGGGGTCGGGGAGCATCAGCACCTTCGACTTCGCCGTGGACCACAACGCCTGCTACTGCTTCCTGAGCTACGCGGGGGCGCGGGCGGCGCGGACCATGATGGACGGCTACTGGGACGTGGTGGAGCGGAAGGGGCTCGAGAAGAATCCCTATCGCGCGGGCTTCCTCCAGCTCGTGGCCGTCTCCGAGACCGACGCGCGGGCCGAGGCGGAGTACGCGCGCCACGTCGAGTACTTCTACCACAAGTGCCTGCACGTGCCGGCGCAGTGGTTCGCGCCGCCCGGCAACCAGGACTACCGCAGCCTCCTCGCCAGCAACCGGAACCCGGTGCGGCGCGCGGAGAACCCCAAGGACCTCCGCTACCGGGACTTCGTCGACAAGGGCTACGTCATCGCCGGGAGCCCGGCCACCGTCCGCGACCGGCTGATCGAGGAGGTCGTCAAGGGCCTGCGGATCGGGAACCTGATGGTGCTTGTCCAGATCGGCTCGATGCCGCACGAACTGACGCTCAAGAACATCGACCTCTTCGCCCGCGAGGTCCTGCCCGCCCTCCGGGAGGTCTGGGACGACGAGGGCTGGGAAAACCACTGGTGGCCCGAGCGGCTGCGAGACGCCCGCCAGCCGGCGGGCACGGCGCGATAGACCCGGCGGGCGCGCCCGCCGCGGAAGGGAGGAGGTCCTCCGAGGATGGCGACGCGGCAACGGACAGAGACGGTCTGGCAGGGCCGGGTGCCCCTCCGGGTCCACGAAGGCGGCAGCGGCCCGCCAGCGGTGTTCTTCCACGGACCGTTCGGCCTCACGTGGGGACCATTCCTGGACGCGCTGGCCGCGAGGTTCTCGGTGTACGCGCCAGAGCACCCGGGAACGACGCCGGGCCAGCCGGATGCGATCCAGCACGTCGACGGCCTGTGGGACCTGGTGCTCTGCTATGACGAGCTGCTCGATCGCCTGGGGCTGGCAGAAGCGGTCCTGATCGGCCACTCCTTCGGGGCCATGATGGCGTGCGAGGTCGCGGCGCTGCGCCCGGAGCGGGCGCGGCGCCTCGTGCTGATCGATCCCATCGGCTTCTGGCGGGACGACGCGCCGGTGACCAACTGGATGCTGCTCGCCCCCCAGGACCTGGCGCAGCACGTGTTCCGGGCCCCCGACGGCGAAGCGGCGAAGGCGCTCTTCTCCATTCCCGAGGATCCGGAGGACGCCGCGCTGGCCCGGACCCGCCTGATCTGGGCCATGGGCGCCACTGGCAAGTTCATCTGGCCGCTCCCCGACAAGGGTCTCAGGAAGCGCATCCACCGCATCGCCGCCCCCACGCTCCTGATGTGGGGCGAGGACGACCGCCTGGTGCCGCTCGCGTACGCCGAGGAGTTCGCCCGCCGGCTGCCGGGCACGCGGCTCGAGATCGTCAAGGGGGCGGGCCACGCGCCCCATCTCGAGCAGCCCGCGGCCGCCGCGTCGCTCGTCCAGGCCTTCCTCTCGGCCTGACCGCACCCCCCGAGACGCCACCTTCGAGGAGAGCCACCGTGAAAGTGATCGATGCTATCGCCCGCATCCTCAAGGCCGAGGGCGCCGACGTGCTGAGCGCCTATCCCACCACTCCGCTCATCGACGCCGCGGCCCGCGTCGGCATCCGGCCGGTGCTCTGCCGCCAGGAGCGCGTGGGCGTCGGCATCGCCGACGGCTACGCGCGGGCCAGCAACGGCGACAAGCTCGCCGTGTTCGGAATGCAGTACGGCCCGGGCGCCGAGAACGCGTTCCCCGGCATCGCCACCGCCTTCGCCGACTCGACGCCGATGCTGCTCCTTCCCCTCGGCCACCAGCGCGACCGCGCGCAGGTATTCCCCATGTTCAGCTCGGCCCGGACCTACGAATCGGTGACGAAGTCGGTCGAGACCATCGGGGCGGCGGGCCACGTCGCCGATGTGATGCGCCGCGCCCTCAGCCGGATGCGCATGGGCCGGCCAGGGCCGGTCATGGTGGAGATCCCCGCCGACGTGGCCGCCGAGGAAGTGCCGGACGCTCTCGTGGCCGCCTACCGCCCGGTGACGCGGACGGTGGCGGGGGCCAACACCCAGGACGTCGAGGCCGCCGCCCGCGTCCTGCGGCAGGCAAGATGCCCGGTCATCCACGCGGGCCAGGGCGTGCTCTACGCCCAGGCGTGGGACGAGCTGCTCGAGCTGGCCGAGCTGCTGGAGGCGCCGGTCATGGCCACGCTCGAGGCCAAGAGCGTCTTCCCGGAGGACCACCCCCTGGCCCTCGGGACGGGCGGCGTGGTGGTGACCGGGCCCATTCTCCACTACCTGCGGGAGGCGGACGTGGTCCTCGGCATCGGCTGTAGCTTCACCCGTCACCCGATGGCCACCGGCATTCCCGCCGGCAAGGTCCTCATCCACGCGACCAACGACGAGCGCGACCTCAACAAGAGCTACGCCGCCGACTACCCGCTCCTCGGCGACGCCCGGCTGATCCTGCGCCAGTTCACCGAGGCCGTGAAGCACGCGGGGGGCCGACCCGGCGGCCGCGAGGGCGTGCGCGCCGAGATCGAGCGGGTCCGGGCGGCGTGGCTCGCGGAGTGGACGCCCCGGCTCACCTCGGCCGAGGTGCCCATCAACCCGTATCGCGTCCTCGGCGAGTTCATGCGCGCCGTCGATCCGCGCGAGGCCATCGTCACCCACGATTCCGGCAGCCCGCGCGACCAGATCCTGCCCTTCTATCGCGCCGCGCCCCCCCGCGGATACCTCGGCTGGGGCAAATCACATGCTCTGGGCACCGGCCTCGGCCACATCATCGGCGCCAAGCTCGCCGCCCCCGACAAGTTCTGCGTCAACTTCATGGGCGACGCCGCCTTCGGCATGACCGGGCTCGACTTCGAGACCGCGGTGCGGTGCGGGATCCCCATCCTCACCGTGGTGCTGAACAACGCCGGCATGGCCATCGAGATCCCGCACCTCGTCGCGTCGCACGAGGCCTACCGGACGCGCGACATCGGCGGCCGCTACGCCGACCTTGGCGCGGCCATGGGCGGCTGGACCGAGCGCGTCGAGCGGCCCGAGGATATCGCCGGCGCCTTCGCCCGAGCTCGCAAGGCCACCGAGAACGGCCAGGCCGCGCTCCTCGAGTTCATTACCGCCCAGGAGACGGCCTTCTCGCACCGCCGCGCCCTGCCGTAGCGCGCATCGCCGCCCCGCCCGCGCCATCGGGCGCCCGGAGCGGCGGCGGCCCCCCGCGCCCGGGGATGGAGCGACCGGGAGCAAGCGCGCCGGGCGGAGCGCCTGGCCTCCCGCGGACTACGCCCGGGCCGCTCCGGGCGCGGGCCGCGCCCCCCCGAAGGCGCGGGCCGCCAGAGCCACCGCGATCAGGGTCCAGCCATTGACGATCAGCTCGATGGCGAGGAGCATCCCGATCACCCAGAGCGCGTCGAACGGCCACCGGGCCAGGATCATGATGCCGAGAATGACGGTCACGATACCGCCGAAGATGGCCCAGCCCGCGCCGGCCATCTCGCGGTTCTGGAAGGCCATGATGAGCCGCAGGACCCCGACGGCAACCAGGATGACCGCAAGCGTCCAGGTGAGGACGATCGAGGCCTCGAGCGGGCGCATCACGATCATGATGCCGGCGATCACGTACAGGAGCCCGATGACGCCGTGGAGCATCGCGCTCTTCCAGCCCGAGCACTTGAACGCCTGGAAGATCTGGACGGCGCCGCCGATGATCATGAGAACGCCGAAGTACAGGACGCTGACGATCGTCAGCGCCGCGGCCATGCCCAGACCTATCACCCCGAGGACCACCGACAGGACCCCAAGGGCCAGCATCCACCCCCAGTTCCGGGTCACGTCGCCGAACAGCCGGTGGGGAGAAGTCGCCGCGGGCGGAGTTCCTGGTGGCATGGCTCGTCTCCTCGCGCTGGAGGCGCACACCGATCTCCCGGGATCGGGCCCGCCGCGAGATGCGACGCCGGCCTGGACCGGGACTTCTGACTCGACGGACATCCTACGTCAACTGGCCGGCCCCCACCCAGAGGTTCGTACACGCGCCCGGCAAGCAGGGCGCCTGGCTTCCGCGATCTCGGCGCTGCGGCTCCTCGTTGCGTTTGACGGGTGGCGGCGGGTCTGCGACAGTGGCTCGCGCGCCCCCGGGGTGCCGGGCGCCGCACCGGCTACCGGACGTGGAGCACGACCACGAGGCTACATTCGCGGCGGACGAGGTCGAGCGCGCCGACTTGCCAATGTCGCCCACCTGGACCGACCAGTCCGACGTCGGCCGGTGCAAGCCCGAGGGGCGTCCCTGCACGTACAACAAGCGCTACATCGCGAGCGAGCGCACCCGCCCGCTCAGGTCCGCTCGAGCCTCTTGACGACCTCGGCGCCGACGTTGAGGGTGATGCGATCCGCGATGCTCGCGATCAGACTCGCGGGGATGACCGTCTCCGTGCCAAAGACGAACCCCCGGCGCACGACGATGCGGGTGATGCGCCCGGACGCCTCGTCGAGCTCCACCGACTCGACGTCGCCGACGCGGTGGCCGTCCTTGTCGACGACGTGGGCGCCCGCCGCGATGTCCGGCTCCTCCGGGTCGGCCGCCGTGTCCTGGTCGCGCACGTACCCCGGCGTCGCGGAGACGGCGGGCGAGGTCGCGGCGAAGGGCAGGACCGCCTCTGTCCACCCGTCGCCCCCGACGAGGAAGAACTCGCGCTGATCGAAGCCCACCGGCATCTCCCAGTGGTCGGGCATGGGCGAGAAGCGCGCGGAGTGGAACAGGTCGAGGCCGTCGAGCGCGGGGGCTTCGAGCGCCAGGCGCACCTCGTCGCCGAAGGCGGCGATCTTCTGCACGGGCACCACGACCTCCCGCCGGTCGAGGACACCCTGGTGCACGACGAGGCCGGCGACCTCCCGCGACTGGCCGTGCAGGACCAGGCGGCTCACCGTCCCCACTCCCTTTCCCCTGCTGTCGACGACGCGAGTTCCGAACGCGACGTGCATGACGACCTCCTTGGGGGCCCGGGCGAGCTGGGCGCTCGCGCCGCTCGTGGCGGCCCACCCTAGCACCGGCCTCGCTCGCCGCGCAACGCCCCGATCGCCCCCGGCCGCGACCATCCTGGGAGCGATCGGACAGACCGTCAAGGATCCGGCGGGGCGCCCTCGAGGCCCGGGGGGACCGGCACGGCCCCCGGCATCGCCGGGCCGCCCGCCCAGCTCCCGGCACCGATCGCAGGGGACGCGCCGCCTCCTTCCAACATGCGATCGGCCGAGCAGGGTGAAAGACGCGACCCGGAGCTCGGCGTCGAGCGTATCGACCGCTCCCGAGGTGTCGTCGGGGAGCGCGCGCGTCGCAACGCGAGCGTAGCACTCGCCGGCGGGAACGCTCACCCGGCGATGGCAGACCGCCGTGGCGGGAGCGCGCGGTGGCGCCGCCGGCGCCTCCGGGCGCTGGGCGAGAGCTCGAGGAAGGCCACGGACGTAGCATAATGAGGCGGCCGCATAGTGAGGCGGCCGAAGGATGCGACACGGAGACAGCCGAGACCCCGACCCCCTGAGCGCCGGGGTGACCCACGACGACGCAGTCCGAGCACACGCTGGCGCGGGCGTCCGCACGTCCGGGCACGACCCCGCGCAGGTCAGGCGGCTCTATCGCCGGTTCGCGGAGCGCGAGTGCCAGGGCTGCGCGCAGACCTGGTACCGCTTGGCCCTGGCCGCCGCGACGGACGACGACGTGATGGGGTTCATCGCGGCCATGCCCGTACCCCGGCCGAACCTCCTCCTCGCCACCGTCCAGCGCCTGACGGCCCCCGACGAGATGCCGGGGTTGCCTCATCGAGTCGAAGGAGATGCGGCGCGCCGACGAGGAGGCCACGTGATCCCGGTGGTGTGGCGTCGATGAGCCGGCGCGACGTCGTGGTCGTTGGCGCGGGGCCCGGCGGCGCTGCCGCCGCGCACTACCTTGCCTGCCGGGGCGCCGACGTGCTCCTCGTGGACCGCGCGCACTTCCCGCGGGACAAGGCGTGCGGGGACGGGCTCACACCCCGGGCGGTGGCCGTTCTCGCCGACATGGGGCTCCTTCCCACCCTCCAGGCCGCCGGCCGCCAGATCGAGGAGGTCGAGATCGTGGCGCCCGGCGGCGGCGCCACCCGCTCCGCCATCCCGTCGGGCGGCGGCGCCCCCGGGCACGCGCTGGTGGTGCCGCGCCTCCTCCTCGACGAGACGCTCCGCGCGCGCGCCGTGGCGAGCGGGGCAGCGTGGCGCGGTGGTCTCGAGGTGCTCGGCGTGGCGCCGGACGGCGACGGGGTTGTCGTCGCAGGGCGGGATCGCGACGGCGCCGTGTCCTTCGGTGCACGGATCGCCGTGATCGCCACCGGCGCCAGCACCGGCCTGCTCCGCCGCATCGGCCTGCTCGAGCGGCCGCCAGCCATGCTGACCGCCGCCCGCACGTACTTCGACGGGATCGATGGGCTGGTCAACCGCCTCCAGCTCCGCTTCGACGGGGTCCAGCTCCCCGGCTACGGCTGGGTCTTCCCGGTGTCGCCGACCGCGGCGAACGTGGGCGCGGGCTCCTTCGCGGCAAGCCGGTGGTGGCGGCGCCGCCGGACGACCGCGCGATCGGCGTTCGACGCCTTCACCGGCACGCCGGCCATGCGCGCGCTGCTGGCGGGAGCGCACATGACCGCCCCGGTGCGGGGATATCCACTGCGGGTGGACTTCGCCACCGCGCGCACGGTCGGCGAGCGCGTGCTCCTCGTCGGGGAGGCGGCCGGCCTCGTGAACCCGCTCACCGGCGAGGGCATCGACTACGCGCTCGAGTCCGGCCGCCTGGCCGGCGAGCACCTCGCCGACCTGCTGGCCGCGGGCGATCTCTCCGCGCGGGCGCTCGCCCGCTACGATGCGGAGCTCCGCGCGCGTTTTCAGAGCCTCTTCGTCTTCTGCCACAGCGTCCGCCGCTGGCTCGTCCACCGGGTGCCCCTCGACGCGCTCGTGGGCACCGCCCGGCGGCGGGCCGCCGTGCGCGCCGCGCTCGTCGAGATCGTGCTGGGGCAGCGCGCCGTCACCGGCCGCGGGTCGCTCGGCCGAGCCGCGCGCCTCCTCCTCGCCCCGTGACGGACATGCGGGCGTTCACGCCGGTCAGGGCCAGCCCGGCTCGGTACGCGGCGATCGGCGGTTCCAGGCCATGATGCGCGGCCACCGGGCCTGGCTCGTTGCCGCGCCGGCCGACGACCCCCGGCGGCTGCCGGGGCAACCACGAGATCCGGGGAGGAGAGCATGGAGGTCCTGATCATCGGCGCGGCAGGCATGATCGGCGCCAAGCTCACGAGGCGGCTCGTCCAGGATGGCCTGCTCCGCGGCCGGCCGATTCACGCCGCGACGCTTGTCGACGTGGTGGCGCCAGCAGCGCCGGAGGGAGCACCGTTCCCGGTGGCGAGCCACGCCGCCGATGTGACCAGCCCTGGTGTGGCCGAGCGGCTGGTCGCGGCCCGGCCGGACGTGATCTTCCACCTGGCCGCCGTGGTGTCGGGCGAGGCCGAGGCCGATCTCGAGAAGGGCTATCGCGTCAATCTCGAAGGGACCCGCCTCCTCTTCGAGGCGATCCGCACCGCGGGGGGCGGCTACGCGCCGCGCGTGGTCTTCACCTCGTCGATCGTGGCGTTCGGGGCGCCGTTTCCCGCGACGATCGGCGACGAGTTCCTCACCGCCCCGCTCACGTCCTACGGCACGCAGAAGGCGATCGGCGAGCTGTTGCTCGCCGACTACACGCGACGCGGCTTCATGGACGGGATCGCCATCCGGCTGCCGACGATCTGCGTCCGGCCGGGGCGGCCCAACCGGGCCGCCTCGGGCTTCTTCTCGGGCATCATCCGGGAACCGCTCGCCGGCCACGAGGCGTCGCTGCCGGTGCCGGAG
The DNA here is from genome assembly GCA_035544455.1 of Binatia bacterium. Classification (GTDB taxonomy): domain Bacteria; phylum Methylomirabilota; class Methylomirabilia; order Rokubacteriales; family CSP1-6; genus DATKEI01. The sequence continues at coordinate 11,016 of DATKEI010000328.1, forward strand.
ACCGTGCGCCACTGGCACGCCAGCCCGCGCGCCGCCGTGAGCTTCCTCCTCCACGCGGCGGCGCTCGACGGGGCCGCGGTCGGGACACGGCGGGCCCTCACCATGCCGGGCCTGTCCGTCACCGTGGGCGAGCAGATCGCCGCGCTCCGCGCGGTGGCCGGCGACGCGGTCGCGGCACGCATCCGCCGCGAGCCCGACCCGGCGGTCATGAAGATCGTCGAGGGCTGGCCGCGCACCTTTGCGCCAGACCGGGCCCTCGCCCTCGGCTTCCGGGCCGAGCAGCGCTTCGAGGAGATCATCCGCATCCACATCGAAGACGAACTGGGCGGGACCTGGGTGCGATAGCCAGGGCCTATCCCGCGGCGCACCGACCGGCTCGGGAGACGGGCATGGTTGCCACGACTGAGTTGGTCCCTCAGCTCGGGTCGCCTGCGTTCAGCTCAGCCGCCGCTTTCTCCAGCCAGAACGGCATGTCCATTTCGCGGAACATCGCCCTCGCGGTGGTGAGATGCGCGTGGGCGCTTTCGCGCTTGTCCGTCCGGCGGTAAAGCTTGCCGAGGCCGAAATGGCAGTGGGCGACGAGTGGCCGCATGCCGCGCGGCGTGGCGAGGGCCAGGGCCTTGCGGTAATGGGCCTCGCCCCTCTCGGCATCGAACCGGGAGGGATGAGTCGCGATGTCCCCGAGCAGATCCAGGGCATGGGCCGCGAACCCCGGGTGAGACGGCGAGAAGTCGACCGCGCGGTCGCCGAGCCTCTGTGCTTCGTCGAGCCGGCCCAGCAGCAGGCCGGCACGACCCAGCGAGCAGTAGTCCCACCCGAGGACGCCGCGGTATCCCCTCGCCACGTGACGCTCGAGGAGCTGCTCGCCCTCGTGGAGCCGGGTCAGCGCCTCGCCCGCCTCGCCGACTTGCGCGAGGGCCCAGGCGGAGGAGGCCACCGCGCTGGGGAGATCCAGGACGAAGTTCGCGGTCCGGACCAGCGCGAGCCATTGCTCGTTCAGCGAGCGGGCCTTCGCCCAGTCACCCTTGACGAGGCGACACCAGCATGCCGCCTCCCGGACCATTCCCAGGGTGTATGCCCGGTGGGTCGCCTCGGCGAGTCGGAGCGCCTCGGCCTCGTGCCGGGCCGCCTCGGCGAATCGGCCGAGCCAGGCCAGGCTCTGAATCAGCCGGAAGCGATCGTAGATCGATATCGGGAGGGCGGCTCCGAAGGCCTCGTAGACCGAGTCCGCGGGCAACGCGGCGAGGTTATCGGTGGCCAGTTCGACCACCCGCTCGTAGTCGCCTCGGAAGACGTGCGCCTGCTCGAGATAGGTCGTGGTCACGAGGCGCAGGCGCAAGTCCCCGAGGCGCCCGGCAATCTCCAGGGCCCGCGTGCCGGTGGCAAGCGCCTCGTCCAGCTCGCCGAGGTGTGAGTGGGCGTTCGTGAGGACAGCGAAGACCCGGCCTCGGCGTCGGTCGTCGTCCAGCTTCTCGGCAAGCGCCTCGGCCTCGCGCAGGCGCTTCAGCGCCCCCCGGAGCTCACCGAGCCCGACCAGCGCCGGCCGCAGCTCGAGGCGGATCTCGAAGCCCTGCTCCAGCGTGGACGGGCTCTCCGGCAGCGCATCGAGGACGCCGAGCGCCTGCTCGCACCAGGCCCGGGCTTCGTGGGGCGCCGACCGCGCGAGCGCCCTGACTCCGGCCTGCCGGAGATAGGACACCGCCTTCTCCCGCAACTCGGCCCGGACGGCGTGATGGGCGAGCCGCTCGATCTGCTCCCCGAGCCGATCCCGGTGAAGTGTCTCGATCGCGTCCACGATCCGCGCGTGAAGCGCCCGGCGACGGTCCTGGAGCAGACTGCCGTACGTGACCTCGTGCGTGAGCGCGTGCTTGAAGGTGAACCCGATGTCGGAGGACAGGCGCGTCTCGTACAGGAGCTCCGCAGTCCGCAGGTGGCTCAGCTGCCGATGGAGGGTCTCCTCGGTCTCCTCGGCTATGGCACGGAGGAGCGCAAACGGCACATCCTTGCCAATGACGGCCGCGGTCTCCAGGAGCCGCTTCGCGTCGGGCGGCAGGCGGTCGATGCGCCAGGCCAGCGTGGTCTGCACCGTGGCCGGCACCTGGATCGTGTCGACCGGTTGGGCCAGGCGGTAGGCGCCCGGATCGCCGAGCAGCACCTGGGTCTCGACCAGGGCCCGCACACTCTCCTCGAGGAACAGCGGGTTCCCCTCAGTCCTTGCCGCGAGGAGGGCCTTGAACGGCGTGAGGGACGCGCCAGGGCCCAGCAGCGCGTCGAGCAGTTCCCCCGCGCTTTCCGGCGACAAGGGATCGAGACGAAGCTGCGAGTAATACATCTTGCTCCCCCAGGCGTGTCGGTACTCGGGCCGGTAGTCGACGAGGAGGAGCAGCGGCGCCGTGGGCAGGCGCTCGACGAGGCCGTCCAGGAACGCCTGGGTCTCGGTGTCGATCCACTGGAGATCCTCGATGACGACGAGGAGTGGCTGCACCTGCGTCTCGCGCAGGACGAGGCGCGTGACAGCATCCAGTGTCCGGTGCCGCCGCTGAGATGGCTCGAGCCCCCGCCACGCGGGATCCTCGAACGGCACGTCCAGGAGGGCGAGCAGCGCGGGAAGTGTCGACTCCAGCGCCCGATCCAGGGCGAGGATCCTTGCCGTGACCCGTTCCAGGATGTCTCGGTGGGTGTCGCGGTCGCCGACCCCGAAATAGCCCCGCAGGAGATCGATCACGGGCAGGTAGCTGGTCGCCTTGCCGTACGACGCCGGGCGTGCTTCCAGCACGAGCCAGCCTTCCCCCCGCTGGGAACACATCAGCTCGAAGACGAGACGCGACTTGCCCACGCCCGGCTCGCCCACGATCGCCGCCACCTGCCCCCGACCCTTCCCCGCGTCCGCCACCGCGCGCCGGAGTTGAGCGAGTTCGGCGTCGCGGCCCACGAAGCGAGAGAAGCCGCGCGCGGCAGCCGCCTGGAGCGGCGAGTGGATCTCGCCTCTCCCCGTCACCTCGTACGCGTCCACGGGCTCGCCGAACCCCTTCACGGCCATTGGTCCGAGCGGCTTGACGCGGACATACCCCACGGCGAGCCGCAGCGTGTCGGCAGTTGCCAGGACCGATCCAGGAGCAGCGAGCTCGGCCAGGCGCGACGCGAGGTGGGTCGTCCGACCGACCGCCATGTAGGGCGTATGCGGGTCCGAGCCGATGTCGCGGACAACCACCTGGCCGGAGTCGAGGCCGATCCGGGCCTGGACGAGCACGTCCGCTCCCCGGCCCACGCTGTCCGCGTGCTGCTTCACCATCTCCTGCATCCGTAGCGCCGCAAAGCACGCTCGAACGGCGTGGTCCTCGTGGGCGAGCGGGGCGCCGAAGAGGACCGTGATGCCGTCGCCAGTCACCTGGCTCACGGTGCCCTCGAAGAAGCGGACGGCGTCGAGCATGCACTGGAGGACGGGATCCAGTAGCGTGCGCGCATCCTCGGGGTCGCGGCCCGCGAGCAGCTCCGTTGGACCCTCGAGGTGGGCAGCGAGAACAGTGACGTGCTTTCGCGCGCCCTCGAACGCGCTCTTGGGGGCGGCCATCTCGTCGCCGAGACGCTCGGGGGAGGGGGCGGGCCACGCGACCGGGGGCATGATCGGCGGGGAGCCGGAACGCCGGGGACCAATCGCCCGGCCCCTTCCAACTTCTGGCCATCCCGAGGTGACAGCCCCGATGAACCGATACCCCTTGGCCGATACCGTGTCGATGTAGCGCGCGTGCGCGGGGTCGTCACGCAGCGCCCGGCGAACCTTGCGGATCGCGGTGTTCAGGGCGTTGTCGATGTCCAGGACGACATCCCTGCCCCAGATGCGTTCGGCGATCTCCTGGCGGAGCACGAGCTGCCCGCGCCGCTCGACGAGGAGCAAGAGCACTTCCAGCGGGATCCTTTCCAGCCGGACCGCCCGTCCGAACCTCCGGAGCTGGAAGTTGGCGGGATCGAGCTCAAATCCGCCAAATCGCAGAACACTCACGGGCACCGTGATCCCTCCCGCCGCCTGAATGGCGCGCACGATCCTAGCACGCCTTTCGCCGCCACCGGGCCGACAGCAAACCTACAGGCGCTCTCCATTGCCTTCGCGAGCGCCGTCGCTACCATGCCCCCCAGGGACACATGGCATCGAGGCAGCGTCGGTGGCCTGATCTCGCGGCACCGGGCGAAGCGGCAGCGATCGTGGTCGCACGTAGGGCACCTGCATCGGCCTGCGCACCCGTGCACGTCACAGGAGGCTCTGATGAAGCACCGGCTGTTTTTTAGCGCGGCGGCAGCGGGGACGACGCTGCTGGTGAGCTACCGCCCCTACGCTCAACCCGCCACCTCGCACCTGTCACGATCGACTCATCCGGGGCATTGCGTTCCCCCACCCTCGTTTCCGCCATGCGCTGGGCAAAGGGGTGATTTCGGTTCGGAGCACCGCGAAGAAGCGCTGGAGTTGTTCTGGCTCGTCGCTTCCCGCCCCGCATTGGCTGTCCGTTCGACGCGTCGTTCCTTCGCGTGGACAATCGTGGCGCGCCACCGACCCCTCACGAACCGGCCCGGACGATCCGGGCTTACGTGCCGACTTCGCGCGCGCGTAGTGTCCGCGCCCTGTCGGTCCCCGCCATCCCACCGCCCCGTCCGAGACTTGTGGTGGTCTGGCTTCTCCGCGCAGCGTGCGTCAACTACCGTCGTCGTGTCACAGACTCTCAGACCAGGAGAACACGCATGAACGTGAGACTGGTAACACGGATCGTCGGTATGACGCTGGCCTGTCTCTTCACGGTGATGGGTCCAGGGGGCCAGGGCTCCGGGGCGGTGGCGCACGCAAACGACGGAAGGCTCGAGGGCACCTGGCTGAATGACGTGAAGATCGTGACGTGCCCGCCCGACCAGCCGGCCGTCATCGCAAGGTTCCAGAGCATGACGACGTATATGCGCGGCGGCACACTTGTCGAAGGTGGCGGCCCGGCCACGCCGCCTCCAGCGGTCTCGCGCAGCGCCGGTCACGGTATCTGGGAGCGCGAGGGTCGTCACACCTTCCGCGTGTTCTTTCGCTCACACTCCCTCGACAGTCTCGGCCGCCTCGTCCGGATCATCGAAGTCACCAGCATTCCGGGGCTCTTCAGGGGCGACAATCCCGAGACTCCGGACGTCGTCGAGCCGTACTACCTCAGTGGGCCGGGCACCAACACAACCACCAATCTGAACCCTGCCGACGGCACGGTGATCAATGTGATCCCAGGGTGCAACGAAGTGACATCGCGCCCGATCTTGTTCGAGGACTGACGGCCATCAACGCGTGGCCGGCTCGGATCCGGCAGCGCGTGTTCCAGGGCGACTTCACCCAGTACCACGTGGATTGGGACGGTCGGACGCTCATCGTACCTCGGCGGCGGCCAAGCCTCTGGCCGAGGACGACGAGGTCTTCGTCAGCGCCGACCTGCCGACGCAGCCTTCTCTGCGGCCTTGACATTCGATAGGAGGATAGGATGCTCATGACATTCCGACTGACGCATGGCGCTCTGCCCGCATTGGCCCTGCTGCTCATCGGGACGCTCGGTCCCACCGTGGCATCGGCCGATCGCGAGTCTGGGCCGTGCTCCAACAAGACCATCAAGGGCGAGTACGGATTCAGCTACTCCGGTCAGGTTCTCGTCGCCCCAACCGGTCCTTTCACTCAGGCCGGCCCAGTCGCTGGGGTCGCCAAGTTTACCTATGATGGTCGTGGCGGGCTCAGACTGGTAGACCACACACTCTATAACGGTTTCCTGTTTCCATCGGCTCCGTTCTCCGATGAAAACACGGGAACCTATAGCGTGAACGCAGATTGTACGGCCACCTTCGTCATCGACCCCCCCTCTTGCTCACCGGGAGCATGGTCATCATGGAGCGGGGCCGGATCATTCACAACGTCATCACCAACGCCAACACCGCCATTACCGCCGTCGGCATCAGACAGGATTGATAGGGGCCAACGGCGCCGGTGCGAGGTTCAGCGATCGGGCGGCGCCAGAGCGTACTTCTGGAACGAGACCTTCACCACCCCGAAGGTCGCACCCCGGCAGCATGTCGGC
>DATKEI010000329.1:0-6316 GCA_035544455.1 Binatia bacterium
GTGGACGTGGTGCAGCCCTCGATTCCCACCTGCGGCGGACTCGGCCAGGCTCGCCAGGTGGCGGCCCTCGCGCGGCAGAACAACCTGCGCGTGTCACCTCACGTGTGGGGCGGGGCGCTGGGCCTGGCCGCCGCCGTGCACTTCGCGGCCTCGCTCCCGGCCAGCCCCCACACCGACCACGTGCCGTACCCCTGTCTGGTCGAGTACGACCGGGGCGACAACGCCCTCCGGGACGACCTCCTGCGCGAGCCCATGCGCTTCGAGAACGGCTGCCTGGTGGTGCCGGATGGACCCGGCCTCGGCGTCGATCTCGACATGAAGGCGGTCGAGCGCTACCGCGCCGAGTAAGATCCGGCGCCGACACCGGCCCCTCTTCCGGCGGCCCGGCCGCCTCGTCCCCCGGGGCCCGGAAGGGCTTGTCCACCCGCCGGCGCTTGTCTATAGTCTCGGCAATCTTCGCGAGCCTGCGGGGCGGCCAGGCGGGGCCCGTCTGCGCCGCTCGCGATCTCCAGGCGGCTTCGATGCCCCCGCTCCGGGGGACCTGAAAGGGGACGACCATGAGCCAGTGGCAGAGCGATCGGGGTCTCCGGCGGCTTGCCGCCGAGCGCAGGGAGGGCACCGTGAGCCGGCGCGAGTTCCTGGCGCGGCTCGGCGGCGTGGCGGCCGGGGGGGTCGCCGGCTCGCTGGCCGGAAGCGCTCGTCCCGCCCGGGCGCAGAAGAAGGTCACCGTCACCATGTGGGATACGGAGCCCAATCCGACCACGCGGGCGGCGATGAAGGCGATCGTCGAGGATTTCCAGAAGCTCCACAAGGACATCGAGGTCCGCGCCGAGGGCATGGGGTGGGGCGACATGGACAGGAAGCTCCAGGCCGCCATGGCGGCCAAGAGCCCGCCCACTGCTTCGCATACCCAGACCTACGTGGTCACCTCGTTCAAGGCCAAGGGCCTCATCGAGCCGGTCGACGACGTCGTCAAGGCCATCGGCGAGGACAAGGTCTTTCCGTCCGTGCTGAAGTGGCTCAAGTACCCGGACGGCAAGTACTGGGGCATCACCCACGCCTGGGGGGCGGAGGTCCTCGGAGGCCGCGGGGACTACGCCCGGGCGGCGGGGGTCGACCCGCAGTCCTGGAAGACCTGGGACGACTGGCTTCGCGACCTGCCCAGGCTCACGAAGGCCCCCCAGCACTATGGCGTGGCCCTCGCCGGCATCCCGTTCTTCGTCAACGAGGACGTGTACATGTGGACGGGGTCGAACGGCGGCAGCCTGTTCGACGCCAAGGGCAACCCCGCCCTGGAGAGCCCCCAGGTCATCGGGATGCTCGAGTTCTGGCGAAAGCTCAAGCCGAGCCTGCCCCCCGGCTGGGCGTCCCACGACTACCTGGAGACGCTCTCGGCGTGGGCCACGGGCAAGACCGCCCAGGTCCTCATGTGGGGCCGCACCACCGGGTACATCGACCAGTACGCGCCGCCGGACAAGCGGAACCCCGAGACCTTCCAGGTGTGGCCGAAGACGACGGGCCCCATGGGCAAGGCGCCGCTCACCCAGTTCGACAACGAGCCGTGGGTGATCTACGCCGACGCGCCCGCCGACGAGAAGGCGGCGGGGCGGGAGTTCCTCAAGTTCTTCTTCAAGGCCGAGAATTACCGCAGGTACTGCGACTCCGTGCCCCTGCACCTCAACTCGATCTTCACGGCCGACTTCCAGGACCCCGCCTACCTCGGCAACCCCGAGCGCAAGCGGTGGAAGCCCTGGCTGGACGCTCAGCTCAAGTGGGTCGAGTCCGGGCGGGCCCATCCGCTGCTCGTGTGCAATCCCGAGGACCGCCTGATTCCCTGGATCGGCGACGTGGCCGCGGCGCCCATCCTGGCCGACATGGCCATGGCGGTGGTCGAGCGGGGCAGGGATCCGCGCGCGGCGGCCAAGGAGGCCAGCGACAAGATCTCGCGCGACATCATCGGCAAGGCCAAGGGCTAGCCCGGACAGTGCGTGACGGGGCGACCCTCGTCCTGACCCTCTCTCTCAGGGAGCGAGAGGGACCCGGTTTCGATCCCCTCGCCCCCGGACGGGGAGCGGGCCAGGGTGAGGGGGTCGACGATACGACGCGGCACATGCGCTCGCGAAGCATGCGGGCCAGGCGAGGGCCAGGCGCGTGAGACCGGGCGCCGCCGACGCCGCGAAGCCGGCGCCGCGGCCCCGACGGCGGCGTCCGCCGGCCCGGCCATGACCACCCTGCGCGCCGATACTCTCGTCCTCGTCCCCGGCCGTCCCGCCCGGCGGCGGAACCAGGCCCTGATCGGGCTCGGCCTGCTGCTGCCCTCGGCGGCGCTGGTCCTCACCTTCACCATCTTCCCCGTCGTCTACAACGTCTGGCTCGGCTTTCACGCGAAGCACTCGCTCCGGGCCACCAGCACGTGGGTCGGCCTCGGCAACTACACGCAGATGCTGGGCGACCCGGACTTCTGGCGGAGCGTGTACCTGGCCACCGTGTACGCGGTGGGGAGCACCGGGCTGCAGATCGTGGCCGGGGTGGCCGGCGCCCTGATCCTCCACCAGCGGTTCGCGGGGTGCGACTTCCTGCGCGGGGTGGCGCTGTTCCCCTACATGATCCCGACGGTCATCGCCGTCTTCGTGTGGCGCTGGCTCATGAACGACCTCTACGGCGTGATCCCGTATCTCCTGAGCGCCTTGCCAATCCCGCTCCCCGCGGCGTGGCTGACCCACGGGACCATCATGTGGGTGCTCATCGTGCTCTCGGTGTGGACCTTCTTCCCGTTCGTGCTCGTCAACGTGCTGGCGCGCCTGCAGACGATCCCGCCCGAGCTGTACGATGCAGCGCGGGTGGACGGCGCGTCGGCCGTCCGCCAGTTCGTGCACGTGACGCTGCCGCAGCTCAAGAACGTCCTGCTGATCGTGCTCCTGCTGCGCGGGATCTGGATGTTCACCAAGTTCGACGTGCCCTGGCTCCTCGGCTTCGGCGGCGGGGCGGGCGAGGCGATCCGGACCCTCCCGGTCTTCACCTACCAGCGCTCGTTCACGTACTACCAGGCGGGCATGGGCGCGACGCTCTCGAACATGATGCTCGCACTCCTCCTGATGGTGGTGACGATCTACCTCGTGGCGTTTCCCCCGGAAGGGGACGACAACGATGCCTGACCCGCGGTCGCGGATGCCGGCCCGGCGGCGCCGCCCGGGACGGCGCATCTCGGCGGGCGCCGCGTGGAGCGTCCGCATCGGCCTCTTTGCCTTCTGCGCCTTCCCCCTCTACTGGATGCTGGTGTCGTCCCTCAAGGCGAGCCACGAGCTGCTGGCGTCGCCGCCGACGCTCTTCCCGCAGGAATGGGAGCTCCGGGCCTACCGCAAGCTCTTCCTGGAGACGAACTTCTGGGTGTACTTCCAGAACACGGTGGTGGTGGCGGCCATGACCACCGCGATCGTCCTCGTCGCCGGGGTCATCGGCGCCTACAGTTTGACCCGCTATGCCTTTCCCGGGCGCACGTTCGTCGCGCGCCTCACGCTCCTGGCCTACATGTTCCCGCCCATCATCATGCTGGTGCCCCTGTTCCTGCTCGCCCGCGAGCTCGGGCTGGTCAACTCGCTGCCGGGACTGGCCCTGACCTACATCTCCTTCTCCCTGCCCTACGCGCTGTGGATCCTCCGCGCCTTCTTTCAGTCCATCCCCGTCGAGCTGGAGCACGCCGCCCTGATCGACGGGGCCAACCGGGCGCAGGCCCTCCTGTACGTGGTGATGCCGCTGGCGCTGCCCGGCATCATCGCCACCGCGATCTTCACCTTCATCGTCGCCTGGAACGATTTCCTCTTTGCCCTGGTGCTGATCGGCAAGGACGAGCTGAAGACACTCGCCATCGGGATCAACGAGTTCTTCCACATGGCCGTGGTGGACTGGGGGCTGATCATGGCCGCAGGGGTGATGGTGACGATTCCCGCCCTCGTGTTCTTCGTGGCCGTGCAGCGGTACCTCGTCGCCGGCTGGGGTGCGGGTGGCCTGAAGGGGTAGCCGGGGGGGGGCGGGGAGGGCCCCCCTGGCGCTGTGTCGGCACAGTTCTGACTCAGCACACTCGGCTCGCTCGGGGCGCCTTCGCCTCGCCTCGTCTCCACCGGCGACCCCGGCTTCCGCCGGTGGTGGCCAGGGCTCGGGGCGGGAAGCGATTGGCTTGCTTCGGCCGGGGGGCAGGGGTAGTCTCGGGTCATCGTCGCGAGGATCTCCACGCGCGGGAGCTCGGGGGACCGGGCTGAGAGGGCGGCTACTGCCGTCGACCGCAGAACCTGACCTGGGTAATACCAGCGAAGGGAGGCCAGCATGACCACGTCGACCCACCCGATGCCCGCTTCTCACAAGATCTACATCCCCGGCTCGCGCGCCGACATCCGCGTCCCCATGCGCGAGGTGCGGCTGGCCGGCGGCCAGCCGCCGCTTCGCCTCTACGACACAAGCGGGCCGTACACCGACCCCGCCGCGCATCCGGACGTCAAGCAGGGTCTCGCCCCGCTGCGCGCGGCCTGGATTCTCGAGCGCGGCGATGTCGCCGAGCTCGCGGAGCCGTCCTCGCGCTACCGGCGCGAGCGAGAGACGGACGTGGCGCTGGGCGGGGTGCGGTTCGCCAGTATCCGGCGGCCCCGGCGCGCCCGTCCCGGGCGGCGCGTCACCCAGATGCACTATGCCCGCCGCGGCGAGGTGACGCCGGAGATGGAATTCGTGGCGATCCGCGAGGGCGTCGCCGCGGAGCTGGTGCGCGACGAGGTCGCCCGGGGTCGCGCGATCATCCCGGCCAACGTGAACCACCCGGAGTCCGAGCCGATGATCATCGGCCGCCGCTTCCTGGTGAAGATCAACGCGAACATCGGCAACTCCGCGGTGGCCTCGTCCATCGAGGAGGAGGTCGACAAGATGACGTGGGCCATCCGGTGGGGCGGCGACACCGTCATGGACCTATCGACCGGGAAGAACATCCACGAGACGCGGGAGTGGATCCTGCGCAACTCGCCCGTGCCCATCGGCACCGTGCCGATCTACCAGGCCCTGGAGAAGGCAGGCGGCAAGGCCGAGGACCTGACGTGGGAGATCTATCGCGACACCCTGGTCGAGCAGGCGGAGCAGGGGGTGGACTACTTCACCATCCACGCCGGCGTGCTCCTCCGCTACGTCCCGCTCACCGCGGGCCGCCTGACCGGCATTGTGTCCCGCGGGGGCTCGATCATGGCCAAGTGGTGCCTGGCTCACCACCAGGAGAGCTTTCTCTACACCCACTTCCGGGAGATCTGCGAGATCATGGCCGCCTACGATGTGGCCTTCTCGCTGGGGGACGGCCTCCGCCCGGGCTCGATCGCCGACGCCAACGACGAGGCGCAGTTCGCGGAGCTGGCGACGCTCGGCGAGCTGACCACCGCCGCCTGGGAGCACGACTGCCAGGTGATGATCGAGGGCCCGGGGCACGTTCCCATGCACCTCATCAAGGAGAACATGGACCGGCAGCTCACCGTCTGCCACGAGGCGCCGTTCTACACGCTGGGTCCGCTGACCACCGACGTGGCCCCGGGCTACGATCACATCACCTCGGCCATCGGAGCGGCGATGATCGGCTGGTTCGGCACGGCGATGCTCTGCTACGTCACGCCCAAGGAGCACCTCGGGCTCCCGAACCGCAAGGACGTCAAGGACGGGGTCATCGCCTACAAGATCGCCGCTCACGCCGCCGACCTCGCCAAGGGCCACCCTGGCGCCCGGGCGTGGGACGACGCCCTGAGCCGCGCCCGCTTCGACTTCCGCTGGGAGGACCAGTTCAACCTGTCCCTCGACCCGGAGACGGCCCGGGAGTTCCACGACGAGACGCTGCCCGCGGAGGGGGCGAAGGTGGCCCACTTCTGCTCCATGTGCGGCCCGCGGTTCTGCTCGATGAAGATCACCCAGGAGGTGCGCGAGTACGCGGCGAGCCGGGGCCTGGTCGCGGCGCCGGCCGCGGTGAGCGAAGGGCTGCGCGAAAAGGCGGAGGAGTTCCGGCGCGGCGGGAGCGAGATCTACGTGCCCAGGCTGCCCGATCCGCGCCCATGAGCGCCACGCGGACCGCATTTCCCGTCATCACCGCCGAGGCGCTGGCCGAGCTTCGCGGGCGCATCGGCAAGGCGGTGCGGCGGCCGGAGCCCTACATCGAGGAGGCGAACCGCGACGCCATTCGCCACTGGGCCCACGGGATCGGCGACCGCAACCCCCACTGGCTCGAGGCGGGCGTGGCCCCCCCCACGATCCTGTTCGCGATGGACCGCGTCGTGTCCGGGTACGTCGGGGGGTTGCCCGGCAT
>DATKEI010000330.1:0-12565 GCA_035544455.1 Binatia bacterium
GGGGCCAGAGCGCACAATCGACTTGACGCCCGGCCCCGGCCGGGGGTACACAGGATCACCCTGCGCTGCACGTGATGTCGGGGGGAAGTTTCAACCTCATTCACGCAACGGGGGCCGTTCTGGAGGGTGGTGCGCACGCCCCTCGTCGAGGGGAAGCCTGAAGCCCTCAATTCTCGGCACCCACCTGGTTACATCCAGGTTCGAAACACCGCCGGCACACGGCAGAGGCGGGGTCGATCAGTAGCATGACGGCGGGCCTCCGGGTCCGCCGTTCGGCTCTCGGCCCATGGGCAGGTACCGGCTCCCCCCTGGGCTCTCCCCGGCACTTCCCGGACGGCGCGCACCGGCAGATCTCCCACCTGGCGCGTGTCAGGTTGTTTGACATTACGCTCGTGCAAAGCCTATACTTCGCCAAATTCAGCGGGAACTTGCCGCACGCTACCCCACCCCCTAGCCGAGAACCACGATCCGTCCGGGGGCTCCCCCGGAGTGGAGAGGCCATGGACCTCAAGCTGGTCTTCATTTCTGTTGCCGCCGCCGTGGCGGCCTTTGTCATCGGGTTCCTCCTGCAGAAGGCGAACACCGCCCGCAGCATCGGGGAGGCCGAGGGGCAGGCGCGGCGGATTGTTGATGACGCGAAGCGTCTTGTCGAGCAGGCATCCCGCGAGGCCGACAGCAAGGCTCGCGAGGCCGATGGCCGGATCCGCGCTGCCGAGCTTGAGGCCAAGGAGCTGAGCCTCCGGGTGCGAGCCGATCTCGACCAGGAGAGCCGGAACCGCCAGCGGGAGATCCAGGAGATCGAGCGCCGGACCTCCCAGAAGGAGGAGCAGATCAGCCGAAAGCTCGACCAGCTCGAGCGCCGGGAAGGGGACCACCAGTCCCGCGACCGGCAGCTCGGGGAGCGCGAGCAGTCCATGGCGGCGACCGAGGCCCGGCTCGCCAACGCCCTGGAGGAGCACCGCCGGAAGCTGGAGGCCATCGCCGGGCTGACCGCGGACGAGGCGCGCCGGCAGCTCCTGGCCCAGATGGAGCTCGAGGCCCGGCGCGAGGCGCAGCTCGTCGCCATGCGGCTCGAGGAGGAGGCCCGCGAGACCGCGCAGGTCAAGGCCCGCGAGGTCCTGGCCAGCACGATCCAGCGCCTCGCTCCCGACTACACGGTGGAGACCGCGGTGTCGATCGTCGACCTGCCCTCCGACGACATGAAGGGCCGCATCATCGGGCGTGAGGGCCGGAACATCCGCGCCCTCGAGCAGATGACGGGGGTGGACCTCATCGTCGACGACACCCCCGAGGCGGTGCTCATCTCCGCCTACGACCCCTACCGGCGGGAGATCGCCCGGCTCGCGCTGCAGAAGCTCATCGCCGACGGCCGCATCCACCCCGCCCGGATCGAGGAAGTGGTCGAGAAGGTCAAGAAGGACATGGAGCAGCACATCAAGGAGGAGGGGGACAAGGTCTGCTTCGAGGTGGGCGTGCACGGGCTGCACCCGGAGCTCGTCAAGCTGGTGGGCCGGCTGAAGTACCGGACGTCCTATGGCCAGAACTGTCTCCAGCACTCGAAGGAAGTCGCCTGGCTCGCCGGCATGATGGCGGCCGAGATCCGGGCCGATGTCAAGCTCGCCAAGCGGATGGGGTTGCTCCACGACATCGGCAAGGCCCTCACCCACGAGCAGGAAGGGAGCCACCCGGAGCTGTCGCTCCAGGTGTTGACGAAGTGGGGGGAATCGGGCCAGGTGATCAACGCGGCCCTGTGCGGTCACGAGAACGTCGAGCCCGAGACCATCGAGGCCGTGCTGACGGAAGCCGCGGACGGCATCTCCGCGGCCCGGCCCGGCGCCCGCCGCGATGTCCTCGAGAGCTACATCCGGCGGCTCGCCAAGCTCGAGGAGATCGCCCTCTCCTACAAGGCGGTCGAGATGTGCTACGCGATCCAGGCCGGGCGCGAGCTGCGCGTCATGACCAAGGCGGAGCAGATCTCCGACCTCGACGCCCACCAGCTCGCCAAGGACATCTCCAAGCGCATCGAGGCCGAGATGCAATACCCCGGGCACATCAAGGTCGTGGTGATCCGCGAGACGCGCGCCGTCGAGGTCGCACGCTAGGCCATGGCGACCCCGCTGACCGTGCTCTGCGTGGGAGACATCTTCGGCGAGCCCGGCCGGCGGGCCCTCGCCGCGCTGCTGCCGCGTCTGCGGAAGCAGCATGATGTGGACTTCACCATCGTCAACATCGAGAACGCCGCGGCCGGGGCGGGGGTGACGCCCCAGATCGCGCGCGACACCCTGGATCTGGGCGTGGACGTCATGACGTCCGGCAACCACATCTGGGACAAGAAGGAGATCATCGAGTACATCGGCAAGGAGAACCTTCTCCTGCGCCCGGCGAACTTCCCGCCGGGGACGCCGGGTGTCGGGTCCATCGTGATCAAGGCCGGGCCGCACCGGGTGGGCGTGCTCAACGTGATGGGCCGGGTGTTCATGCCGAATCTCGACTGCCCGTTCCGCACCGCCGACGAGGAGATCGCCCGCCTCCGGCGCGACACGCCGATCGTGGTGGTGGACTTTCACTGCGAGGCCACGTCGGAGTCCCAGGCCATGGGGTGGTACCTCGACGGCCGTGTCAGCGCGGTGGTCGGCACGCACCGGCATGTGCAGACCGCCGACGAGCGCCTGCTCCCCAAGGGGACGGCCTACATCACCGACCTCGGGATGACCGGGCCGACCGACTCCGTGATCGGCGTGGATCCCGCCCTGGCCCTCGGCCGGTTCCTGACCCAGATGCCCAACCGCTTCGAGCCGGCGAAGGGTCCGGCCGCGCTTCACGGCGCCGTGATCCGCATCGACCCCGAGACCGGCCGGGGGCTCGGCATCGAGCGCGTCCGCGTTCCGCACACCACCTGAGCCATCGTGAACCCCTCGCGCACGTGGGCCGGGGCCGCCTCTCCGGCGACCGGCGGTCATCCCCTGGCCGATTGGCGCATGGCGCAGGCGGAGCGGCTCGAGCGCGCCCCCCTCGTGCAGCGCGAACGGTCAGAGCCCGGAAGCCGCAGGGCGCCGGACACGGCCGGAGAGGCGCTGCCGGGCACGGACCGGAGAGTGCCGGCCGCCGGCTCCGGTCGAGAGCGCGGGAGGCGCTGGGGACACGGGACGACCGGCGGAGCGCCGATGGGGGCGGAGCGGCGGGCGCTCACCCCTGACTCCGGCTGAGCGATGCCCGCCGCCATTCTGGACGGCAAGGCCGCCGCGGCAAGGGTCCTGGCGGACGTGCGGGCGGGTGTGGAGGGCCTGCGCGCCTCGACCGGGACGGCGCCGACCCTGGCCGTGGTGCTGGTCGGGGAGGATCCGCCCTCCCGGATCTACGTGCGCAACAAGAAGCGCGCCGCCGACGGCGTCGGCATCGGCTCGCGCGATTTCCTGTTTCCGGGCGGGTGGTCGCAGGCCGAGCTCCTGGAGACCCTCGCCGGCATCAACGCCGACGCGGCGATCCACGGGATCCTGCTCCAGCTTCCCCTCCCCAAGGGCCTGGACGAGGACGAGGCGGTGGCCGCGATCGCGCCGGCCAAGGACGTGGATGGGCTCACGCCGACGAGCCTCGGCCGGCTCCTCGCAGGATCGCCCCTGCTCGTGCCGTGCACACCGGCCGGTTGCCTGGAGGTGCTCGACCAGCACGGGATCGGGCTGGCGGGCGCCGAGGCGGTCGTGGTCGGTCGCTCGCGGCTGGTCGGCAAGCCACTCGCGCAGCTCCTCCTCGCCCGCCACGCCACCGTGACCATGTGTCACACGCGCACGCGCGACCTCGCCGCGCACTGCCGGCGCGCCGACGTGCTGTGTGTCGCCGCCGGCCGCGCCGGCATCGTCACCGGCGACATGATCAAGCCAGGGGCGGCGGTGATCGACGTCGGCATCACGCGACTCGACTCCGGCAAGCTGGTGGGCGACGTCGACTTCGCCTCCGCGAGCCAGGTGGCAGGGGCGATCACGCCCGTGCCCGGCGGCATCGGCCCCATGACGGTCGCCATGCTCATGCGCAACACCCTCCTGGCCGCGGAGCGCCAGCTCCGTCCTCGATGACCCGACGTCCACGTGCCGCGGCCCTCGCCCCGGGAGGCCCCGGGAGGGAGGGGGAGGTCGGGGTGGGGGATGAGTGAGCGGGTGGTGTATACGGTGACCGCGCTCACAGAGCGCATCAAGACGGCGCTGGAGGAGGCGGTGCCGGCGGTGTGGGTGCAGGGCGAGATCTCGAACCTGCGCGTGCCCGGGTCCGGCCACGCGTACTTCACGCTGAAGGACGAGACCGCGCAGGTCCGGGCCGTGCTCTTCCGGGGCCGCGGACGCCGCGTCCGCTTCGAGCTGGAAGACGGGATGCAGGTGCTCGCCTTCGGCGGCATCGACGTCTACGCGGCCCGCGGTGAGTACCAGCTGGTCGTCGACCTGATGGAGCCGCAGGGGCTGGGGGCGCTCCAGGTCGCCTTCGACCAGCTCAAGCGCCGGCTCGAGGCCGAGGGCCTCTTCGATGCCGCGCGCAAGCGGCCGCTGCCCGCCTTTCCCCGCACCATCGCTCTCGTCACCTCGCGTACGGGGGCGGCCATCCGCGATATGCTGAACGTCATTGGTCGCCGGTTCGGAGGCCTGCGCATCCTCGTGTTCCCCGTCAGGGTCCAGGGTGACGAGGCCCCGGGCGACATCGTGGCCGCTCTGCTGTCGCTCCGGATCGTGCCGGGCCTCGACGTGGTGATCGTCGGGCGGGGCGGCGGATCGATCGAGGACCTGTGGGCGTTCAATGACGAGCGGGTAGCCCGGGCCATCGCGGCGTGTCCGGTGCCGGTCGTCTCCGCGGTCGGGCACGAGACCGACTTCACCATCGCCGATTTCGTGGCCGATCTGCGCGCTCCCACGCCGTCCGCGGCGGCCGAGCTGGTGGTGCGCGAGAAGGTGGCGGTGGCGCAGAGCCTGGTCGCGCTGCACGAGCGGCTGGTCAAGGCGATGCGCGCGCAGGTCGCCGAGCGCCGGCGCCGCGCCACCGAACTCGCGCGGCGCCGGGTGCTCACCGAGCCCGCGCGCGGGCTGCGCGACCACCAGCGCCGCCTCGACGACCTGACGGGACGGCTCCACGCCGCCATGGGTGAGCGTCGTCGCGATCTGCGTCATCGCCTGGCCCTGGCCGGGAATTCCTTGCGCTCTCTGCACCCGTTGGCTAGGATCTCCAGGAACACGGCGGTCCTGGCCCAGCTCGAGAACCGGTTGACCTCGGCCGCGGGAAGCGCTCTCAAGGTCTCGCGCCACCGGTTCGCGGCATGCGTGGGCCGGCTCGACAGCCTCTCGCCGCTCGCGGTGCTCGGGCGCGGGTACAGCCTGACCCGGCTCGTCTCGGGCGAGATCGTGCGGAGTGCCGGCCAGACCCGGCCGGGGGACGAAATCGAGGTCCTGCTGCACCGGGGCGTGATCGGAGCGCGCGTGACCGCCGTGAAGGACATAGATGAGCGACATCAAGTTTGAGGACGCGCTGGGGCGCCTCGAGCAGATCGTGGACACGCTCGAGGCCGGCAATCTGCCGCTGGAGGAGTCCCTCAAGGTCTTCGAGGAGGGTGTGCTGATCGCGCGCCGCTGCTCCAAGTACCTGGAGGAGGCCGAGCGGCGAATCGAGCTCCTGACCCGGGACGAGGCGGGCGGTCTCCGGACCGAGCCGCTCGAGTGGAGCGAGGTGCCCGGCCAGTGACCGCGGCCCCGCGTCCATGATCGACGTCCCGGCCTACCTGAAGGAGCGCGGCGTGGCCGTCGATCAGGCCCTCGAGCAGGCCCTGCCCGGCGAGAACGAGCGGCCCGAGACCCTCCACCGCGCCATGCGTTACAGCGTGTTCGCCGGGGGCAAGAGGCTCCGGCCGGTGCTGGTGATCGCGGGGGCGGAGGCGGTGGGTGGACACATGAACCAGGTCATGCCCGCGGCCTGCGCCGTGGAGCTGATCCACACCTACTCGCTCATTCACGACGACCTGCCCGCGATGGACAACGACGACTTCCGGCGCGGGCAGCCCACGAACCACAAGGTCTTCGGCGAGGCCATGGCCATCCTGGCCGGGGATGCCTTGCTCACCCTGGCCTTCCGCCTGATCGCGGATACCTGCGGCACCGCCGCCTCGCCGGAGGCGCTGCGCGACGTGCTGATCGACGTGGCCGACGCCGCCGGAACAGCCGGCATGGTCGGAGGGCAAGTCGTCGACATCGAGTCCGAGGGCAAGCGCGTCAGCGCCGACACCCTGGACTTCATCCACACTCACAAGACGGCCGCCCTCATCCGGACCTCGCTCCTGATCGGGGCGCGCATCTGCGGGGCGTCGCCGGCCGCGCTTCACGCCCTGAGCGTGGCCGGGCAGAACCTCGGCCTCGCCTTCCAGATCGTGGACGACATCCTCGACGTCACCGGCACCACCGAGCAGCTCGGCAAGACGGCCGGGAAGGACGACGCCCAGCACAAGGCGACCTACCCGAGCATCCACGGCATCGACGCCTCGCGGGTGCGCGCGCGCTGCCTGACGGCGGAGGCCGAGGAGATCCTTGCCGGGCTGGGCGAGCCGGCGGCGCCCATCCGCGCCCTCGCCCGCTTCATCGTCGAGCGCAAGGCCTGATGTCCGAGATTCGCACCCTCCACGCGCGGGAGGTCCTGGACTCGCGAGGGAACCCCACCGTCGAGGTGGAGGCCTGGCTCGAATCCGGCGCATTCGGGCGGGCGATGGTGCCCTCCGGAGCCTCCACCGGAAAGCGAGAGGCGGTGGAGCTGCGCGACGGAGAGCCCGCGCGCTACCTCGGCAAGGGGGTCCGCCGCGCGGTGCAGAACGTGACCGAGGTCATCGCGCCCGAGATCGAGGGGCTCGAGGCGACCGAGCAGGCCGCGGTGGATCGGGCTCTCCTCGAGCTGGACGGCACGCCGGACAAGTCGGGCCTGGGCGCCAACGCCATCCTCGGCGTGTCCCTGGCGGTGGCGCGCGCGGCGGCCGACGAGTGCGCTCTGCCCCTGTTCCAGTACCTCGGCGGCCCGGGCGCCCGCCTGATGCCGGTGCCGTTGATGAACGTCCTGAACGGGGGCGCCCACGCCGACAACGGGCTCGACATCCAGGAGTTCATGATCGTGCCCGCGGGGGCGACGAGCTTCACCGAGGCCCTCCGGATGGGGGTGGAGATCTTTCACACCCTCAAGCGCCTGCTGCACGATCAGGGCTTGTCCACGGGTGTCGGGGACGAGGGCGGGTTCGCCCCGCGCCTGCCCGGCAACGTCGAGGCCCTGGACTGCCTGATGGGCGCGATCGAGCGTGCGGGCTACCGCGCGGGCGACGACGTGCTCCTCGCCCTCGACGTGGCCGCCAGCGAGTTCGGCGAGCAGGGCCGCTACCACCTGCGGGCCGACCGCACCGAGAAGACCTCGGAGGAGATGACGCGCCTGTACGAGGACCTCGTGCAGCGCTACCCGATCTGCTCCATCGAGGATGGCCTGGGCGAGGACGACCGCGACGGCTGGGCCGCCCTCACCCGGCGCACGGGCGGGCGCGTCCAGCTCGTGGGCGACGATCTGTTCGTCACCAACCCGGCCATCCTTCAGGAGGGCATCCGGCTCGGGCTGGCCAATGCCATCCTCATCAAGGTCAACCAGATCGGCACCCTGACCGAGACGCTCGAGGCCGTCGAGCTCGCCAAGCGCGCGGGGTACGGGACCATCATCTCCCACCGCTCGGGGGAGACCGAGGACACCTTCGTGGCCGACCTCGCCGTGGGCGTCAACGCCGGGCAGATCAAGACGGGGTCGCTCGCGCGCGGCGAGCGCACCGCCAAGTACAACCAGCTTCTGCGCATCGAGGAGGAGCTGGGCCCGGCCGCGGTCTGGCCGGGGCGCGCCATCTTCAGGGGCCAGCGGTGAGGCGCTCGCTGCGGGTGATCGCAGTCGCGATGGTCGCGGTCGGGCTCGTCGTCTACGGCGGATCGAGCCTGATGCGGGTCTGGCAGATGCATCGCGACGTGGAGGGGATCGAGCAGGAGATCGACCGGCTGCGGGCCCGGCGGCAGGAGCTGGGGCGCGACATCGAGCGGCTGCGCAGCGACCCCGACGCGATCGAGCAAGCCGCCCGCGAGCTGCTGGGTCTGGTGAAGCCCGGCGACAAGGTCCTCAAGCTCCCGCCGGTGCCGGCGTCCAGGGCGCTCACCCGGCCCGGAGGAGGCTAGCTCAACGCATGTCCGTCGATTCCCTCGTCCTCGTCTGCTTCGGCATCGCCCTGCTGGTCAACGCCAGGGCCTGCTTCAAGCTGCTGCTGGACTGGAAGGGCATGCGGACCACCGTCGGCTTCGTGCGCCAGGCATATGCCCGGATCTCCCAGCTTCCCAGCGAGGAGGCTCTCGAGCGGGACTCGGCGGCCCCGGTCTTCCTGCACCTGGTTCCCGCCTTCCAGGAGCCGGACATCGCGAACACCATCACGACCCTCGTCGCCTCCCGGTATCCGCACGGTCATCTTCACGTCGTGGTGGTGACCCGGGAAGACGAGGAGCGCAATCCGCACCCGGGCATGGGCGAAAGCACAGGCGATCTGGTCCGGCGCCTGCGCGAGACGCTGCCGCCCTACCAGCAGAAGCGCCTCACCCACATGGCCATGCCCGGGCGGGGGCGAAAGGCGCATCAGCTCAACTGGGCGCTCAGGCCGGAGGCGGTCCGCGACGTCCTCGGCGAGGACGTGGACCCGCACCGCGTCTTCGTGGGGGTGAGCGACGCAGATTCGCTGCCCGATCGCGACACGTACCGGTGGATCGCCCAGCAGGAGATGACGGGGCCGGGGGCGCAGGCCTACCAGGGCATCACGCTCTCGCTCGGCAACTACGAGCGCCAGGACACGCGGGGGAAGATCAGTGCCATCCAGCAATCCTCGATCTTCATCCGCGTCTCCATCGCCCGCCTCATCAACGAGGTCAAGCGCGTCCGCTTCATGCAGGCCCTGGCCGTGCGCGCCCCCCGCCTGGCGTGGCTGATCGAGCCCGCCTTCGCCCTGTTCTTCCGGCGTTCGCAGATCTGCCTTGGCCACAACCAGTTTGTGCGCCTCGACGTGCTACAGGCGATCGGGGGCTTTCCGACATCGGGGGCGACGGAGGACTCCACACTCGGCTACGCCCTGGGCAGCCGCGGTGTCCTGATCCAGGCCATCCCGATGCTGGAGCTGACAGACCTGCCCGAGACCAAGGAGAAGGTGATCCGCCAGAACGCCCGGTGGTATCTCGGCGTGCTGGACGACATCAGCTTCCTGTGGCGGACGTGGCGTCTGGCGCCCACCGCCTTCAACTTCGCCCAATTGGTGCGACACCTCGGCAACAAGGTGGTGGAATGGCCGGTGGCCGCCATCATCTACCCGTTCACCGGGTGGCTCGGCTGGTACCTCGCCTACGCCTACCGGCACGAGCACCCCGCCTTCTTCTACGTGGGCGTGGCCGCGCCGACGTGCTCGCTGCTCCTGACCATCTGGGTCGGCGGCATCGTCACCCAGGCCCTGGTCGAGCGCCTCCACCCATACTTGCCGCGCCCGGTGGACGTGCGGCGCACGCGGCTTGTCGAGAAGTTCGTGGGCATCTTCCGCTGCCAGACCTACTGGCTCCTGGCCACGCGCGGGGCGTGGCGCGTGCTCTGGTCGCTCTCGCGGACGGGACGCTACGAGGCGGCCAAGACCGACCGGGTGGGCCTGCGGCGGCCGTTGCCGGTCATGTTCCACAGCGCGCGCAGCGGGGAGGTGTCGGCCCGCCGAGGACGCCCCCGCGCGGCCTCGCTGTCCTCGGGGGCACCCGTGTTCCCCAGGCGGTGACGCACCGACGGTGTCCCGAGTCAGGGATGTGCCTCGACTCAGGACACTTGCCGGTCGCGCCAGGGGGCGGTGTGGCCGTCCCCGGCCGCGGCACCGTCCACCGCAGGGCGTCGCGGGCACCCTCGCGAGGGCGCCTGGTGCGGCTGATGGCGGCCTGGTGGGGAGGTCAGGCGGGAGGAGCGCATCCGTGACCGAGAAGCGGTGGGGACTCACCGTGCCCCTCGACGGGTTCACCCTGCCCGACCTCGCCGGCGTCGCGCGCGAGGCCGAGCGGCTGGGCTTTGCCGACGCCTGGTCCTTCGAGGTCGACGGTGTGGACTGCTTCTCCCCCCTGGCCGTGGTGGGCCTCGCCACCGGGATGCGGGTGGGAACCGCCATCGCCAACGTGTACACGCGCGGGCCGGCCACCCTGGCCTCGTCGGCGCTCGGCATCGCGGAGATTGCTCCGGGCGGGTTCTGCCTCGGCATCGGCTCGGGCTCCCACGTCATCGTGGAGACGTGGAACGGCGTGCCCTTTCAGCGCCCGGCCACGCGCGTGCGCGAGTACGCGCTGGTGCTGCGCGCGGCACTTGCAGGAGAGCGGGTGGGGTTCCCGGGCCAGACCGTCGTGGTCGATGGGTTCCGGATGAGCCGGCTCCCTCCGAGGCCCGTGCCGATCCACGTCGCCGCCCTCAGGCCGGGCATGCTGCGCGTGGCCGGCGAGGTGGGGGATGGCGTGATTCTCAACTGGCTCGCCGCCGAAGACGTGCCGCGGTCGGTCGCGATCGTGCGCGAGGCGGCGGCGCGCGCCGGCCGCGACCCCGCCGCCATCGAGGTCTCGGCGCGAGTCTTCGTCAACCTCGACCCGCCCGGCCCGCAGTCGGACCTGATGGTCCGCCGCCACATCACCGCCTACCTCAACGTGCCCGTGTACCGCGCCTTCCACGAGTGGCTGGGCCACGCCGACGCCCTCGGTCCGATGTGGCATGCCTGGGAGCAGGGCGACCGCAAGGCCGCGGTGGCCGCGGTGCCGCCGGCGCTGATGGCTGACCTGATCCTGGGCGGGTCGCTGCCCGAGATCCGGGCCGGGGTGGAGCGCTATCTCGCGGCCGGGATCGACACTGCCTTCCTCGCGTTCCAGATCACGGAGCCCGACCCCGCGCGCAAGCGCGATCAGGTGATGGCGGCCATCAGAGGCCTGGCCCCGGCGCGCGCCCGGGCCTGATGCCCCCGGCTCCGGGGGAGGGCGTTGATCTTGGCGAGGCGTCGGGCGGGGTCCACGGCTTGCCGTGGCCTCGGCGGCCTTGACAAGGTCCCGCTCGCCGGGTACATTTCGAACTCGGACACCGCGGGGTGGAGCAGCCCGGTAGCTCGTTGGGCTCATAACCCAAAGGTCGCTGGTTCAAATCCAGCCCCCGCAACCATGAACGACGAGGGGTTAGCGGACGCAGCAGCCGCTAGCCCCTTTCGTTTATCCGTTTACCCAGACTTCACCCAGGAATTGGCTTCGACTCAACGCCCGACGCCGGAGGCGATTCGATCGCCCGGTCCGTCCTGCCCAGGACCAGCGGAATCGTCAGGCCGGGACTTCCGGAAACCTCGTCGACTGCTCGAAGACTCGACCCGAGGCAAAGGCGCATCGCTATCGGGCGTCCGGCCCGGTGTCGTGCATGGTGCAACATGGTTCAGGATGATGTAGAGCTACCCTCAGCCGTTAGTCGTTGGCGCGGGCGTGGAAATCGAGGCTAGCGTTGATGGATAGCAGTCTGATGGGCCGTGAACGGCCGTGCTACCTCACTGGGAACACCAGCGTTCCGCGCTGCAGTGGCTCGCGTTGACGCTGCTGGATCAGCGAGAGCTTTGAAGGCTCTTGGGTCGCTTGACAGACCAGGGGGGACGGGAAGCTACGTAGGATAATCAAGAGTGCGAACCGAGCGATGACCTGAACCCTGCTACCCCGCGGCGTGCTCAGATCGAGAGGCGCTTCGCAGCGTAGCCGCAGAGACGGGAGTTGCCAGGATGTCACAGGACGATCGAGGAGCTGTGCCTCCCCATACGCGCCGCGGGTCCGAACGAGAGTCGCTCGGCTTGGCGCGCGCCCCCTTCAGAGTTCCGAGAGTCCGCCCGCTGCAGCTTGCCGAGAGTCTCGCATCAGCCACAGATGCAATTCTCACCACGGACGTGACCGGCCTGGTCACGTCGTGGAATCAAGGGGCCGAACGACTGTATGAGTATTCTGCTGAGGAAATCGTCGGCCGGCCGGTGGACGTGCTCGTCCCTCCGGATCACGCAGGCGAGCCGTCTGCGATCATGGCGCGCATCCAGCGTGGTGAGCGCGTAGCCGCATACGACACAGTCGGTATCGCGAAGGATGGCCGGCGGATCGATGTCTCGCTGGGCATTTCTCCTCTCTATGAGGCCGGCAGGATCGCGGGCGCCCTGATCATCGTTCGGGACATTACCGAGCAGAAGCGAATCGAGGCGGAACTGGCGGAGCTGAAGAACCAGCTGGCCGCGGACGTGGCGACGATGACGCGCCTGCAGGAGATGAGCACGCGGCTGGTTCAGCAGAAGGAGATGACGCAGCTGCTGAGCGAGATCCTGGATGCGGCCATGGCCATAACGGGCGCCGATATGGGGAACATCCAGTTGCTCGACGAATCCTCGGGCGTATTGGCGATCAAGGCGCAGCACGGGTTCGATCAGGCCTTTCTGGACTTCTTTGCCCGCGTTCATGGCGGGCAGGCCGCCTGCGGCACCGCG
>DATKEI010000331.1:0-6335 GCA_035544455.1 Binatia bacterium
CACGCCGGGGACCTTCCCAACCTCTACCTGCCGGAGTCCGGGCGGCTCGCCGTCGAGTTCTTCATCCCCGGGGTGACCCTCTCCGGCCGGCGGGCCATCCTCGACGCCGACGGGGCGGCCATCGTCATCCACGCCAAGCCCGATGACCACCGCAGCGATCCGGCCGGCGAGGCGGGCGACCGCATCGCGTGCGGCGTCGTGCGCGGGTAGGCTTCAGAGACCGCGCGAGGCCCGCCAGGCCCGGATCTGCTCCGCGTGCTCCCGGTAGTGGTGAGCGCTGCTGCCGTTCACCAGGGTCCACGCGGTGCGCCCCGCCTGGAAGCGCTCCTCCGGCACGCGATCGGCGGCACGCAGGAAGGCCTCGTGCGTGCGGTCGAGGTCGAGGAGCACGTCGGTCACCTCGACCTCGCGCTGGGCCTCGACGAAGCGCGCGTTCCAGCCGTCCACGTCGTCGTAGCTCGTCCCCGGAGGGATCGGTTTCTCGCCCCGCGCCAGCCGCTCGAGGGCGGGCGTCATCTCGCGATGCCACCCGGACAGGTGGGCAGCGATGTCCTTGACGCTCCAGTGGCCGAGCCACACCTCGTTCATCTCGTCCTCGTTCAGTCCCTCCACCGCCGCGTGCAGGGCGATGAACTCGCGCGCGGCGTCGGCCAGCAAGTCGCTCTTGGCGCTCATCGCCGGGTGAGCTCCTCGCGCAGGCGCGCGGCCAGGACGGCCTCGTCCCCGGGCTGGAGGTTGATGGGGTCGACGGCGATCTCGTCGAAGTACCCGCCCTGGTGCGGCCCCTGCTGGACGTAGATGTGGGGCTCGCCCGCGGCCAGGGCGAGCTGTATGGCGCGGCCCGAGCGGCCCGTCCACGAGGGCTCGAAGTAGACGACGGCGTGCGGGAGCACGCGGTTCACGGGATCTTGCTCCACGACGGCGCGCACCCCCGGGATGTCTCGGACGACGTCCACGATGGCCGCGCACACCTCGCGGTAGCGCTCCATCTCGGCCTTCTCGTCCTCGGCCAGGAATAGCTCGAGGGCGGTCACGAGACCGACGATCTCCTCTTTCGACGTCTTGGCGGCGCGCGCGATGGCCTGGTTGGGGCTCGCGTTGAGGGCGGCGGCGCGGATCAGATCGCGGCGGCCGGCGAGGATCCCCGTGCTCTGGGGTCCGCGAATCCCCTTGCCTCCGCTGTAGACGACGAGGTCCGCGCCCCCGCGCAGGTAGGCGAACAGGTTGTCGCGGGGTGGCACCATGGACGCCGCATCCACCAGCACCGGCACCCCGCGCGCATGGGCGATGCGACACACCTCCTCGAAGGAGAGGACGCCGGGCGGGCTCGTGAACGGGGATACCAGGTGCACCACGCCCGCGGTGCGCTCGCCGATGGCGCTCTCCAGCTCGTGGGCGGCCGTGCGCCGGCCCAGGCCGATCTCCACCAGGACCCCGCCGGGCACCCGGTACGACTGGTCGTAGCTGAAGCGGTGCGCCCGCTGGATGACAAACTCGTTCCGCATCCCCGTGGTGTCGGGCAGCCGGGCGATCCGGGCCGGATCGTCTCCGGCGATGCACGCCGCCGCCTGCAGCACCAGCCCGGCCGCCGAGCCCGCCGTCACCAGCGCGGCTTCGGCGCCGAGGATGCGCGCGATGGCCGCGCCCGCCGCCTCGTTCAGCTCGTCGATGTTCACGAGCACCTGGGAGGCTTCGCGCATGGCCTCGATCGTCTCCGGCCGCATCAGCGACCCGCCGTAGCGCGTGGTCGTGCCCGAGCCATGGATGACCGGGCAGACTCCGAGTCTTGCGTACACCGGTGGGGTGGCTCTCCAGGACATCATCCGCGCTCCTTTCGGGGTTCGAGGCAAATCGATGCGCGATCAGGACTCCACCGGGGTATCGGTCCGCCCGCCCCACTCCGTCCACGAGCCGTCGTAGACGGAAGCGTCCTTCCGGCCCAGCATGTACAGGCCGAGGGCCAGCACGCAGGCGCTCACCCCCGACCCGCACGTTGTGACCACCGGGCGATCGAGGTCGACCCCCGCGCGCCGGAACACGTCGCGGAGCCCGGCGACGGGCAGCAGGGCGCCGGCGTCCGTGAAGAGGCGATCGTACGGGAGGTTGTGGCTTCCCGGGATGTGCCCGGAGCGGAGGCCGGCCCGCGGCTCCGCTGCCGTGCCGACGAAGCGACCCACGCTCCGGGCGTCCACCACCTGGTGCGCCGAGGTCTGAAGGTTCACGCGCATTCGCTCCAGATCCGCCACCAGGTCGGGCCGCAGCGAGGCGCGGAACTCGGCCGGGCGCGGGCTGCGTGCTCCGGGCTCGACCGGCCGGCGCTCGGCCTTCCATCGCGGGAAGCCACCCTCCAGCACGAACACGGCCTCGTGTCCGAAGGCCCGGAACATCCACCAGGCCCGCGCCGAGGCGATCAGATTGCGCGCACCGTAGACGGCGATGCGGTCGCCGGCCGCGATCCCGAGCGCTCCGACCTGCCGCGCGAAGCGCTCGCCCGTGGGCAGCATGTGGGGCAGCGTGGTGTCGTGGTCGGCGATGTCGTCGATGTCGAAGAACACCGCGCCGGGGATGTGCGCATCGTAGAACTCCCGGCGCGCGTCGCGATCGAGATCCGGCGTGTACCATCGCGCGTCCACGACGCGCAGGCCGGGCTGGCCCAGCTGCGCCTCCAGCCAGGAGGTTGAAACCAGCGGGTCGTGCAGTCCGTCCATCGTCCGCCCCCTTCGACGTCGGGAGGTGCCCGCCGCCCAGCCCCGGATCCCTCCGCGTACGACGCCGACCGCTGCCTCGCCACGCAGGCCGCGGCCCCGGAACTCATCCTCCGTCCCCGCCGCCCACCCAGCAGGGTGGGGCGGCTGTTCACCCGGAGGCAGGCTAGCGGCCGCCGGCGACCTCGAACAGGCCGGCGGCGCCCATGCCGCCCCCGATGCACATCGTGCACACGACGTACCGCGCCCCCCGCCGTCTCCCCTCGATGAGCGCGTGGCCGACCATCCGCGCCCCGCTCATGCCATAGGGGTGGCCGATCGAGATCGCCCCGCCGTCGACGTTGAGCTTCTCCATGGGGATCCCCAGGCGATCGCGACAGTAGACGACCTGCACCGCAAAAGCCTCGTTGAGCTCCCAGAGGTCGATGTCGTCCATGGCGAGGCCAAAGCGATCGAGCAGCCGCGGCACCGCGAAGACGGGCCCGATCCCCATCTCGTCCGGCTCGCAGGCGGCGACCGCGAGGCCGCGGTAGATGCCGAGGGGCTGGAGTCCCCGGCGCTCGGCCACCCGGGCATCCATCACCACGCAGGCGGAGGCGCCGTCGGAGAGCTGGCTCGCGTTGCCCGCGGTGATGACCCCCTTCTCGCCCGTGACGGGCTTCAGCCCGGCCAGTCCCTCCGCCGTGGTATCGGCGCGGTTGCCCTCGTCCCGGGTGAGGGTGACCTCCTCCTCGCGCACCTCCTTGGTCGCCCTGTCCTCGACCAGCTTGGTGGTCCTGAGGGGCACGATCTCGGCGTCGAAACGCCCGGCCTTCTGCCCCGCCGCCGTGCGCTGCTGGCTCGCCAGCGCGTACTCGTCCTGCGTCTCGCGGGTGATGTAGTAGCGCCGGGCCACCACCTCGGCGGTGTCGATCATGCTCATGTAGACCTCGGGCTTGTGCTGATCGACCCAGGCTTCCCGCACCCGGTGCCGGTTCTGGTGCTCGTTCTGCACGAGGCTGATCGACTCCACGCCCCCAGCCACCACCACCGGCACGCGATCCACGATCACGCGCTGGGCGGCCATGCTGATCGCCTGCATGCCCGAGGAGCAGAAGCGGTTGACCGTCACCCCGGCCGTGGTCACGGGGCACCCGGCCCGGAGGGCGGCCTGGCGCGCGATGTTTTGCCCGGTGGCGCCCTCGGGCATGGCGCACCCGATGATGACGTCCTCGACGTCGCCGGGCTCGAGGCCCGCGCGCTGGATGGCGTGGGAGATGGCGTGGCCGGTCAGGGTCGCTCCGTGGGTGTTGTTGAACGCGCCGCGGTACGCCCTGCCGATCGGAGTGCGCGCGGTGGACACGATGACGGCGTCGGCCATGCTGGGTCTCCTTGTCGGCCCGGGAGCCGGTGGTCGTCTCGGGCCCGGGCGAGAACCCCGGGCCCGTGCGGAATGGCAGTATCGTGCCCGAGTCCCCGGAGATGGGCAAGCCAACCCCGAGTTCGGCCACCGCGGCGGGGTCCCGGCTTCGCGATCGGACCGCCGGCGCGCTCGAGCGCGGCGCACGTGCGGCGATCTCGGCCCGCGAGCAGTCCCAGGATCCGCTACACTCCCGCGGCGATGCTCGCGCTCCCCGCCGGGATCCGCGGGACGAGGGGGTGCGGCATGCCCGGGTCGAGCCCAGGCCCGGGATCAGGACGGAAAACGCGGGCGGCTTACGCGGGCGCGGAGCCGGCGCCCGGCGTGCCGCGCCCGGACGGGACGGCGGCGTGCACGGCGCCGAGGGCGGCAGCGATGGAGGCGGGCACCCCGGGGTGGCGTTGCCGCAACACGGCGAGCATGTCCCGGAGCTCCCGGCGCACGCCATCCTTGTCGCTGCAGACGCACTTGACGACCTCCAGACCGTGCGACGCGGTGTACGCCTCCGTCAGGTCCTCGCCCACGAGCACCAGTGGGCGGATGACGCGCATGCCGCCCTTGCGCGAGCGGGCGACCGGCGGCAGAGGAGCGATGCGGCCGTTGAAGAGGATGCCCCGCAGCAGGGACTCCGCGCAGTCGTCGGCGGTGTGCCCGAGGGCGAGCACGGAACAGCCGAGCTCGCTCGCCAGCCGGTACAGGGCGCTGCGACGATGGCGGCTGCACACGTCGCACCCGTGGTCCACCCCGCGGGCGACGAGCCGGAGCGTGGGTTGGTCCTCGCGCAGGACCCAGTCCACGCCGAGGTCTCGCACCTGCCGCTCGAGCCGGCCGATCGGCGCCTTGAACTTGCCCTGCTCGAGCGTGACGGCCACGAGCTCACACGAGAACGGCAGCCGCCGCCGGAGGGTCACCAGCGCGTGCAGAAGGCACAGGCTGTCCTTGCCTCCCGAGACTCCCACCGCGACCCGATCGCCCGGGCGCAGCATGGCGAAGCGGCCCATGGCCCGGCTCATCCCGGCCAGGACCCGTCGGGCGACGTCCTCCGGCGCGAGCGGGGCGGGCCGCGGCGCGATCTGCATCAGCGTCGAGTGGCGCTCCCGGGACACGGACTCACTCTCCATGACCCGGCATGGTACTCTGACCCTCGCCCGCCGGGAAACCATGGCCGACACCGCGCGCGACGCCACCCCTGCCGACTGGACACCGTTTGCGATGGACGAGCCGGGGCGACCCGCGGTGCGAGGGCACCTGCATCGTGCCGATTCGCCCACCGGCGTGGGGCTCGTCCTGACCCATGGCGCCGGGGGCGACAGCCGCACGCCCCTGCTGGTGGCCGTCGCCCGGGCCGCCGCCGCCGCGGGAATTCACGTGCTCCGGTGCGACCTGCCCTACCGCCAGGCGCGCGCGAGCGGCCCTCCCTCCCCCTCGGGCGCGCCGCGCGACCGCGCCGGTCTCGACGCGGCCGCGGCCGCCCTGCGCCGGATGGGAGCCGTGCGGCTCGTCCTGGGTGGTCTCTCGTACGGCGGACGCCAGGCGACGCTGCTCGCCGCGGAGGAGCCCGGCGTGGCCGAGGGGCTTCTCCTCCTGTCGTACCCGCTTCATCCGCCGGGGCGCCCGGCCGACCTCCGCACCGCGCACTGGCCGCAGCTCCGCGCCCCCGGCGTCTTCGTCCACGGCGCCCGCGACCCGTTCGGCTCGCCCGAGGAAATGCGGCAGGCCCTCGCCCTCATCCCAGCGCGGACTGCGCTGATCGTGGTCGACGGGGCCGGGCACGACCTGTCGCGAAGCCGCCGCGCCGCCGCCGAGACGCATCGCGAGGTCGCGGCCGCGGCCCTGGCCGCCCTGCGGGACGTGGCGAAGGTCGACATCCTCATGGGAGGCCCTTCATGACCAGCCCGATCGACCTCGAACCCTTCGCCGAGCGGCGCCGGCGCCTCGCCGAGGCCGTGGGCGACGCCGTCGTCATGATCCCCGCCGCCCGCGAGGTGATACGGAACGCCGACACCCATCACGAGTTCCGCCAGGACTCGGATTTCTTCTATTTCACCGGCTTCGACGAACCCGACGCGGTGGCCCTGCTGAGCCCGGGCCACGCCAAGGAGCGCTACGTCCTCTTCGTGCGCCCGCGCGACCGGGAGATGGAGACGTGGAACGGCCGCCGGGCCGGGGTGGAGGGCGCGATCGCGGTCTACGGAGCGGACACGGCCTATCCGGTCGAGGAGCTGGACGGA
>DATKEI010000332.1:0-13354 GCA_035544455.1 Binatia bacterium
AGCATCGGCGCGCGGAACGCACTGGGCGACGCACACCTGGAGAGAGAGGACGGCGCAGCATGGACGCACCCCGGAAGCCCCTGGCGAAGATCGAGGGCAAGAGACACATGCGCATCAGCGGGCTCACCGTGGCGTGGCGAGGCACGCCAAACCTCGACGACTGGGTCGCGTACATCGTCAACGGCACGAAATCGAGAAGGCTGATCCTCGCCGATCACGCCTCGGAGCGACGCGTGAAGACGCTCATCACGCGGGTCTCGACCATGACGAAGAAGGAGGTCGAGCAACTCGCCAAGGGTTAGCTGGGTGGCACGGCCAGAGTCACAGCGAGTTCGTGCAGTGGGAGGATCTGGCCACGGGGCCAGCCGCAGTTGCACACCTATCAGCACCTCCGAGCCGTGGCCGACGCGTCAAACACCGCGGCGCTGGCGCGCTCGTACCTCCAACGTCACGAGGCGCGCG
This sequence comes from Binatia bacterium, assembly GCA_035544455.1. Lineage (GTDB taxonomy): Bacteria > Methylomirabilota > Methylomirabilia > Rokubacteriales > CSP1-6 > DATKEI01. The sequence continues at coordinate 463 of DATKEI010000332.1, forward strand.
CCCGCGGCGAGTCTTCGTCCGCGAGATCGCGCTCTTCCTCGAAAAGACGCGCCCGCCGCGTCTCACACGAGGCGTCCCGACACGGGTGAAGGGCGCGTTCGGGTGGCGTGACAACGCTCGCGGCAACCGACTCTGCGCGCCCGGCGCGCGAGGCCTACCAGGCGGGGCTCGGCGTCTTGGGCGGACGATGCATGGACGACATCCCGGTGGACCGTGAATGCATCCCGCGTGCTTACGGGAGGGGCTGGCATCATCCGCCGTATGTCGGCCTGCGCCGGGCCCCAGAGGTGTCAGACCGTCGCAATCCTTTACTAGTTCAGAAAGGACAGGGACTCCAGAGCCCGTAAGTAGTAGAAAGAGCAAGCTAGGCACAACTCATGCAGAGGAATGGCGCTTGGGCTGCGGTACACGCGGAGCATGGATCTACTGGTCGCCACTGCGCGGCGCGGGATGGTCTGCTCCGTACTTGACAGTTCCGGGGCGCAGAGCTTAACTTGAGTTGACGTCTGAGAGGAGCTTCCGAAATGAGCGATCAGCGGCCCGACGATGTACAGTCTGAGCTGCCTCTGGGTTCGCCCGAGCGACGCCTGCTGGATCGAATGAAGAAGAGCGCCGAGCGCCGAGCCGTTCTCAAGGTGGCCCTGTCGATCCCCCCCGTCGTGATGACCCTTCGGGCCCGGCCGGCGCATGCACAAACCAGCAGTGCCCTGTCCGGGAACATGTCTGCGAATGCCTAGGAAGACACCGGGGGCACTCTCCGTGCCTTGATGTCCGTCCCCACGGGGACCGTATGGCGAGTCACCGAGGGGTCCCAGCTGGCCTGGAAGTCGTGGGATGATGAACATGTGGTATTCGATTACGCCGCCGGGAGCACCCACCTTCTCGATGCGATAGCGGGCGAGGCGCTCCAGGCCCTCGCCGGGTCACCCGCTAACCTGTCCAGTCTCGTCCGGTCGATCGCTGTGAGCATCGGGGTGGAGCCGGACACGGCGCTCGAGCTGAGAATCCAGGAGACCCTCGACCGCTTTCACGACGGGGGGCTGATTGAGCCGGCGCTGACGTGACCGTCGGGGAACTTGCCCGGGACGAGTTCCTCGCCCGACTCGAGCATCCCGGGATCAGTCTCGATACCGGCCCGTTCCTCATCCGCATCAAGACCGCGATCGGCGAGCTGGCCGACGAGGTCCGGTTCCTTTACGGCGAGTTTCCGGTCTTGCCCGACGGCGGGATCACCCACTTCCGGCTGGAGCTGAGACGCCCGGCCGGGCTCCGCAGGTGGTGGCGCCCGCAGGTGTTCTCGCTCTTCGACGGCGAGCGCCGCTTCGAGCCCATGCCGCTCGCCCTCGCGATCCCCACGCTCGAATGGAGCCTCAACTGGTGCGTCGCCGCGAACGCCCATCACCACGTCATGGTCCACTCGGCCGTGCTCGAGCGAGACGGCCGCGCCCTCCTCCTGCCCGGGACTCCGGGGGCGGGCAAGAGCACGCTCTGCGCAGCGCTGGCGCATCGGGGATGGCGTCTGCTCTCCGACGAGTTCGCCCTGCTCCGGCCGGCCGACTCGCAACTCGTGTCCTGGCCGCGGCCGATCAGCCTCAAGGGCCCGTCCATCGACCTGATTCGCGCCTTCGCGCCGGATGCCCGGCTGGGACGGACCATCCCGGGCACGCCCAAGGGTCCCGTCGCTCACCTTCGGCCGCCGTCCGCCAGCGTGCAGCGGGCGCGCGACCGCGCCGAGCCGGCCTGGGTGGTGTTTCCCACATATCGGGCCGGCGAGCCCGCACGCCTGACCCCACTGTCGCGGGCGCGAGCCTTCTACCGCCTCGCCCAGTTCTCCTTCAACTACGAGCTGCTCGGACCGCCGGGCTTCGAGACCCTGTCGCGCGCGATCGACGGCTGTGACACCTATGACTTCACCTACAGCAAGCTGGACGATGCGCTCCCACTCTTCCAAGCCCTCGTGGCGCCCTCCTCGCGGCGTGTCGCGGGATCGTAGCGGCCGGGCGCGCCCGCTGCTGCTCCAGGCGCTCGCCGAGCCCGAGCGCCTGCCTTCGCTCTCCGCTGCGGGCTGGGACCGGCTGCTCCGCGAGGCGCGCCGCGCCGAGATGCTCGGGCGCATCGCGGCGCTGGTGGCCGGCCTCGGGGCACTCGACCGAATTCCCACCCCGGCGCGCGACCCGCTCGAGGCCGCCCGGCTCATCGTGGAGCAGCAGCAGCGACTGATCCGATGGGAGATCACCCGGATCCTGCATGCCCTGGCGGGATCCGACTTCCCGATCGTGCTCCTGAAGGGGGCCGCCTACCTCCTGGCCGAGCTGCCCGCCGGGCGCGGGCGCCTGTTCGCCGACGTGGACATCATGGTGCCGGCCGAGCAGCTCGTCCAGGTCGAGGAGCGGTTGCTGCAAGCGGGATGGGAGTTCGTTACCTTGGATCGGTACGACGAACGGTACTACCGGAGCTGGTCACACGAGCTGATGCCCATGCGGCATCGCCACCGGGGAATCGTCGTGGACGTCCACCACAACATCCTGCCTCCCGTCGGGCGCCTGCTCGCCGATGCACGCCTGCTCCTCGAGGCGGCCCGACCGCTCCCGGGTTCGCGGCTCGCCGTGCTAGCGCCGCCGGACATGATCCTGCACAGCGCGGTGCACATGTTCCAGTCCGGCGAGCTGCACTCGGCGCTGCGCGACCTCACCGACCTCGACGCGCTCCTGCGGCACTTCGCGCGCGACCCGGGCTTCTTCGACGCGCTGGTCGCCCGTGCGCACGCGCTCGGGCTGGCCCGCCCGCTCTTCTACGCTCTTCGCAACACGCGCCGGCTGCTCGGCACGCCGACGCCCGAGGGTCTGGAGCGCCGCGTCGACATTCCGCCGCGGCCCGTCCGGGCCCTCATGGACTACCTCGTCAGCCGGGCCATGGTCCCCCGGCTTCCGGACGCTACGCCCCGGGGCGTGACCCTGTCGCGATGGGCCCTGCACGTCCGCTACCAGTGGCAACGCATGCCCGCACGATTGCTCGCGCGCCACCTGCTCCACAAGGCCCTGTCGCGACGTGCGGCCCGGTGACGGCCCCCCTCGCCATCCCTGGCGGAAGGAGCCGCGCGGCGGCCCTCAGATCTCGCCGCGCTCGGCCAGGCTGGCGAACCGGCTGTGCCCGATCACGACGTGGTCGTGAATGCGCAGGTCGAGCAGGGCGGCACACTCCACCAGCTGGCGCGTGAGGCGGAGGTCCTCGCGGCTCGGGGTCGGATCGCCACTTGGATGGTTGTGAAGCAGGATGATCGACGCCGCCGATTCCACGATGGCCGGCTTGAAGACCTCGCGCGGATGCACGAGGCTTGCCGATAGCGTCCCCTCCGAGATGGTCACGTCCTTCAGGAGGCCGTTCTGCGCGTCCAGCAGGGCGACGCGGAACACCTCCTTGCGCAGATCCTCCATGAGCGGGCCGTAGCGCGCGTAGACCTGCGCGGGGCTGGCCAGGACCACGGGCGCCCTGGCCGTGCGGGAGCGGAGGCGGCGCGTCAGCTCGAACGCGGCGGCAAGCCTCACCGCCTTGGCGCGCCCCACCCCCGCCACCGCGGCGATCTCGGCCACGCCTCGCGCGGCCAGATCCGATAGCGATCCGTACTGCACCAGGAGGTCCCGGGCGACATCCACCGCGCTGCGCCCCCGCTCGCCCGTGCCAAGCTGGATGGCCAGGAGCTCGGCGTCGGCCAGCGCCTCCGCGCCCTTGTGGTACAGGCGCTCTCGCGGGCGCTCCTCGAGGGGCCACTCCCGGATGCGCGACGCTCTCGCCATTCCCGGAGCATCGCGGCAGCCGCGGCGGCCGTCAATGTCCAGCGTGCGATACAGGGTCGCCGGGACCCGACCTGTCCACCGGCTCCTCCACCACGATCTCGCGCGGCTCGTCGCCGAGGCCCGAGATGCGCACGGTGATGGTCTGAGAAGGCAGGAGAGGCAGGAGCCTGTCCGCCCACTCGATGACGGTGACGCCGTCCCCGCCCAGCATCTCGTCCAGCCCGAGATCGAGCAGCTCGGTCATGCTCCCCGCGCGGTACGCGTCCACGTGGTACACCACGTGGCGGCCGCGGTACTGGTTGACCATGACGAAGGTCGGGCTCGTGGCCTCGATGCTCGCGCCCAGCCCCTGGACGAGTCCCTGGACGAAGCACGTCTTGCCCGCGCCAAGCTCGCCGATCATGGCCACCACGTCACCGGGGCACAGCCGCGCCCCGAGCCGCGCGCCGGCCAGGCGGGTGGCCTCCGGGCTCGTCGACACCGTCCGGCTCGCGCGGGTCCGGCTCGCGCAGGTCCGGCGCGGGCGGGTGCTCAAGAGGGCCCCCTGAGCGCGGCCGGGATGTGGTCGAGAATGTCGCCGGCGATCAGCCCCTCCTCGCCGCGCGCGCGGGCGGCGAGATCTCCGGCCATCCCGTGCAGGTACACCGCGGCCTCGAGCGCGCCCCGGGGCGCAAGGCCGCGCGCGAGGAAGGCGCCCGCCATTCCCGTGAGCACGTCTCCTGCGCCGGCCGTGGCCATGCCGGGGTTTCCGGTCGGATTGATGACGAGGGCGCCGTCCGGGCCGCCGATGACGCTGTGCGCGCCCTTGAGGACCAGCCAGACGCGATGGCGCATGCAGAAGTCGCGAACCGCGCCCAGCCGATCGGCCTGGATCGCCGCCACGCTCGTCCCGGCCAGGCGCGCCATCTCCCCGGGGTGCGGCGTCAGCAGCCTCGGCGCGGCGGCGCCGTCGAGCACGTCCAGGTGGCCCACGAGGGCCCCGAGGCCGTCGGCGTCGACCACCATCGGCCGCGCCAGCTCACCGACCAGGGCCCGCACCAGCGCCTGCGTCTCCTCGGCGAGGGAGACGCCGGGCCCGACGGCAACGGCGTCGCTCCGGGCGGCCAGCTCGGCGATGGCCGCCCGCGCCGCCGCGGCGATGCTGCCGTGCGCGGTCTCGGGACACGCCTCGGTCATGATCTCCATGCCGAACCCGGCCACGACCGGCTGCTGCGACGCCGCGGTGGCGACCGTCACGAGCCCGGCGCCGCTGCGCAGGCCGGCGCGGCCGGCCAGGGCCGCGGCGCCGGCCTTGCCGCGCGATCCGGCCACGACGAGGAGGTGACCGTAGGTCCCCTTGTGCGTGTCGGTTTCGCGCCGCACGAGGTGTGCCCGGGCATCGCCCTCCTCCAGGAGATGCGTCCCGATACCGGCTCGCACCTCGGCGTCCGGGATCCCGATCGGGACCACCACGACCTCGCCGGCCAGCGCGCAGGCCGGGTGAAGGAGCAGCGCCCGCTTGTAGCCGGCGAAGGTGACGGTGACGTGCGCCCGGATGGCGGGCCCGTCGATCGCACCCCGGTCGGCGTCGACTCCCGACGGCACGTCCAGGGCGGCCACGACCGGACTCGGCCCCCACGCTTCGGCCGGCCGCTCCGCGCCGGACGCCGAGACGCGGCCGCCGACCTCGGCACTTCCCCTCGCCGTTCGCTCGGGCGCGACGCCGCTCGGCCGCGCCGCCGCCCGGGCCGACGCCCGGTTGACGGCCTCGATCACCTCGGCGATCGGGCCCCGGGCCGGACCGGTGAGCCCGGTTCCGAGCAACGCATCGACGATGAGGTCGGCAACGGAGAGGTCGCTCTCCAGGCGCGCCAGGGCGGGCGCATCCCCGATCTCCGCCACCGGTCCTCGCCACCGGCCGAGCGCCTCGGCCGCGTCGCCCCGCACCTCGCCGCGCCGGCCGACCAGGTACACGCGCACCCGCCCCCCCCGGGCGGCCAGCCGCCGCGCCACCACGAAGCCGTCCCCGCCGTTGTTGCCCTTGCCGCACACCACGACCACGCGCCGGCCGCGGAGGGGCGCGAGGCGCCGCGCGAGCACAGCCGCCGCCCCGGATCCGGCCGCCTCCATGAGGCGAGGCCCGGGGATGCCGAGGCTCGCGATGGCCCGCGCATCCAGGGCGCGCATCTCGGCCGCGGTGAACACGGGGAGCATGGCGGGGATCAGCCGGCGTGCCGACCGAGGCCTGGCCGACCGGCCCGCACCGCGAACGATCCGTCGGAAGGTCGGTCCGGCGTGGTCCGCGCGAGGATGGCGGAGGACCCGGGCGCGCCGGATCGGGCCGCCGGCACCCCGGCCGCGCCAGGGAGCGCCCGGCCGGTCATGCCGCGTCGCTTCCGACCAGGATCACCTCCGCCAGGGCGTAGTCGCCGTCGTGGGTGAGCGAGACGAGCACCCGCTCCGCCCCGAGAGCCTCGGCGAGCGCCCGGCACCGGCCGGACAGCACAACCGTCGGCGCCTGGCCGCGCTCGCGACACACCTCGATCTCCCGCCAGTTGACGCCCATCTGGAGTCCAGTCCCGAGCGCCTTCAGCACCGCCTCCTTGGCCGCGAACCTGGCGGCCAGATGGGGAACGGGATCGCGGCGCCGCCGGCAGTACGCGATCTCCCGCTCGGTGAACACCCGCTGGAGGAACCGCTCCTCCCAGCGCTCGAGCACGCGGCGCATGCGCGGGATCTGGGCGAGGTCGACCCCGATGCCGCGGATCCCCGGCGCGCTCATCACGCGCCGACGGCCTGCCGGATCAAGAGCGCCAGCTCGGCGGCGATGGCCTCGACCCGGAACTGCTCCTCGCCCTCCACCATCACCCGGGCGAGGGGCTCGGTGCCGGAGTAGCGCAGGACGATGCGGCCCGCCCCGTTCATCTCGCGCTCGATGGCGGCCGCTCGTTCCGGGAGCCCCGGGATCGTGTCGAGGGGCGGCTTGGCCCGCACGAGGACGTTGACGAGGATCTGAGGAAACTTCGTCAGGCAGCGGGCGAGAACGGACAGCGGTTGCCCGGACTGGCGCATGACGGCGAGCAGCTGCAGGGCCGACGAGATGCCGTCCCCGCTGCTGGCATGCTCGAGGAAGATGAGATGTCCGGACTGCTCGCCGCCGAGGACGGCTCCGAGGCGCAGCATCTCCTCCAGCACGTAGCGGTCCCCGACCTGCGTCTTGACCACGGTGACGCCCCCGTCGCGCAGGGCCTTGTCGAGCCCGAGGTTCGCCATCACCGTGGTGACGACGACACCTCGCTTGAGCCGGCCGCGGGCCATCAGGTCCCGGCCGCAGATGGCCAGGGCGTAGTCGCCGTCGCGAGTCTCGCCGGTCTCGTCCACGCAGATCAGACGGTCGCCATCGCCGTCGAACGCGAGCCCGATGTCGGCGCGAGAGGCCCGCACGCGGACGCGCAGGCCCTCCGGGTGGAGCGCTCCGACTCCCCGGTTGATGTTCGTGCCGTCCGGGTGGACGCCGAGGACGCTCACCCGCGCCCCCAGGCTCCTGAAGACCCGCGGCGCGACCCGGTAGGTCGCGCCGTGGGCGCAGTCCAGGACGATGCGCAGTCCCGCGAGGTCCACGGGCATCGCGGCCCGGAGCCCCTCGGCGTATTCGGCCTCCGCCCGGTCGTAGCTGACCAGGCGCCCGACGTGCGCTCCCGTTGGCCGAGGAGCCACGTCGGGGCGCTGGAGGCACGTCTCGATCTCGTCCTCCCAGGTGTCGGGGAGCTTGGAGCCCTCCGCCGAGAAGATCTTGATGCCATTGTCCTCGAACGAATTGTGGGAGGCGGAGAGCACGATGCCCCCCTGCGCCTCCAGCCGGCGCGTGAGCGCGGCGATGCCCGGGGTGGGCAGGACCCCGACCGCGTAGACATCGGCGCCGGCCGACAGGGCGCCGGCGACCAGCGCGCCTTCCAGCATGGGCCCCGACAGCCGCGTGTCCCGACCGACGACGAGCCGGACCCTGGGCAAGCCGTGGTGCTCGAGCAGCGTCGCCACGAGCTGGCGTCCCAGCCGGAACGCGAGCTCCGTCGTCAGCGGCTCCTCGTTGGCGAGGCCGCGGATGCCATCCGTTCCGAACAGCCGGCTCACGGGCTTCTCCTTTCCGGCCTCGCGGGACTCCCCTCCGGCGCTCCTCCGCCGGCGGGGGCCTCGGTGCTGCCGACCACGTCCACCACCACGCGCACCGTCCGCGCCCCGCCGACCCGCACGGCGCCGCCCGTCGGAGCGATCCCGACGCTCCGCTCCACGCGACCGCTCTGGCCGCTGATGTCGACCGGCTCCGTGAAGACCTGGCCCACCCGGTCCACCTGGGAGGCGGGCCCGCTGATCTCGACCTCGTCCGGGTGCACGGAGACCGAAGCCACCCGGTGGCCGGGCGCCGGAGCCCCGGACAGCCGGGGCAGCACCTTGACGCGGGAGGAGCGCGAGGTGTCGACGGTGACCCGCACCGTCGCGGGGTTGATCCGCAGCACCGTGACGCCGCGGGGCACGTTCAGGTGTTCCGGCAGGACCTGGAGCACGACCTCGCCTGACTTCACCCCGGCCAGGCTCAGCCGGGCGCGCGCGTGGTCGCCGCTGACCCGCGCCAGGCTGGTCCGGAGGCCGATCAGCTGGACCTCGACGCTCTCGGGGCGCTCGCCCACCACCTCCACGTCGGCGGGTAGCGAGTGCAGCTCGAGCGGCATCGAGACCACGACCTCGCTCTTCTCGGCCGTCACGACGAACAGCCACAGGGCCACGGCGAGGCCAAGGGCGAGGAGCTTGAGCTCCCAGTTGCGGATGAGGACCATCACTTGCGCAGCCATCCGCGCGCGGGAGCCCACCAGGCCGCGCGCCTTCCCGGGACCTCCTCGATGGCGAACAGCTCGTCGAGCCGCTGGCGCAGCGAGTCCCGGTCGAGATGGGTCTCGATGCGGTTCTCCACGGCGAGCGACGTGTGGCCGGACTCCTCCGAGACCACGAGGACCACGGCATCGGTCTCCTCGGCCAGCCCGAGGGCCGCCCGGTGGCGCGTGCCGAGCGCCCGGGCGAGCTCCGGGCTCCGCGACAGGGGCAGGAACCCCCCGGCCGCCACCACGCGGTCGTCCCGGATGAACACCGCGCCGTCATGCAGCGGCGACTGGGGCAGGAACAGGCTGACGAGCAGGTCGACCGACACCAGCGCGTCGAGCAGGACGCCCAGCTCCGCGTAATTCCGGAGGCCGGTCGAGCGCTCGAGCACGATGAGCGCGCCGATCCGCTTGAAGGCCAGCTGGTCCGCAGCCCGGACGACGTGATCGAGGACGTGCGTCTGCTCCTCCCGGCGCCTGCGCCCGAGGCCCTGGAAGACAGGACTCTGGCCGATCTGCGTCAGCGCGCGGCGCAGCTCCGGCTGGAAGAGGACGACGAGACCGAGGGCCCAGAACGACCAGAAGCTGTCCAGGATCCAGCTCGTGCTGAACAGCTCGAAGCGACGGGAGAGGATGGAAACGACGAGCAGACCCGCCAGCCCGACGAACATGGGCACCGCGCGCGTGCCCCGGAACATGACGAACACGCGATAGAGCACGGCCGCCACCACCAGGATGTCGATGGCGTCGCGGAACCGGAAGGACTGGACGACGGCCCACATCGCCCGCTCACCCGGCCCCGGACCACCGCCCAGGACGACTCAGCGGCACACGCCGTCCGCGCCGGCGCGCCGGATGGCCCACGCCACCCGCACGGCCTGGAGGGTCTCCGCCACGTCGTGGGTGCGGATGAGATGGGCCCCGGCGAGCACGGCGGCGGCCGTCGCGGCCAGCGAGCCCGGGAGACGGTCGGCCGGATCGGGACATCCGGCGAGCGCCCCGATGAAGGACTTGCGCGACACTCCCACGCAGAGGGGCCGGCCGATCGCCCGGACGGCGCCGAGCCCGGCGAGGATGCGGCAGTCCCACTCCGGCCAGGCGACGTCCTGGCCGCGGAAGAAGCCGATCCCCGGATCCACGGCAATCGCCCCCGCGGGGACACCAGCCCGCGTGGCCGCCTGCACGCCCGTGGCGAGCAGCTCCGACACCGTGGCCAGGGGCGGCCCCGCCGGAGACACATCCCGGGGCGGGGAGGCCGTGACGATCAGGCCTGCGCCCGCCTGCGCGACCACGTCGGCCAGCCCGGGGTCGGCGCGCAGGCCAGTGGCGTCGTTGATCACCTCGGCCCCGGCGGCAAGCGCGGCCCGGGCGGGCTCGGCACGGCTGGTGTCGGCTGATACGGGGACACCCATCCTCCTCGCGAGGAGCCCGACCGCTCGCTGCAGGCGGTCCGCCTCCTCGATCGGCGAGATCTCGCCGCGGAGGTACGGAGCCGTCGACATCGCTCCGACATCGATCAGGCTGGCCCCCGCGGCGACCATGCGTTCGGCGGCGGCGAGCAGGTCGTCATCTCCGACGGCCACGGAGCGGCCGTAGAAGGACTCCGGGCTCACGTTGATCGCCCCCATGATGCGCGGCTCGACGCCGTCGCCGATCCAGACCCCGCCGAGACAGGCCTCGAGCGCATGCGATCTCACCGAGACCACCACCACACTAGACGCATATCTGACGACCGGATCCACCCCAGGGCGGGCGCGGGATGGACCCGAGCGGGAAGCGATCAGGCCGGCGAGGGAGCCGCCTCTTGGAAGGGCCGGGCGCGGAGGATGCGGGCGATATCCTCCCCGTCCAGCGACTCGCGCTCGAGCAGGGCTCGCGCCAGGGCATGCAGCTTCTCGATGTTGTCCTCGATGAGCTGTCGGGCCCGGGAGGCGGACTCCGTCACGATGCGCTTGATCTCCCCGTCGATCACGATGGCGGTGTCCTCGCTGTAGTCCTTCGGCCGCGACATCTCGCGTCCCAGGAAGATGTGCTCCTCTCCCTTGCCGAAGGTCAGCGGCCCCATCTTGTCCGACATCCCCCACTCGCAGACCATCTTGCGGGCCATCTCGGTCGCCTTCTCGAGATCGTCTCCCGCCCCCGTGGTCTGCTGCTGGAGCACGATCTCCTCGGCGGCGCGACCGCCCATGAGGATGGTGATCCGGTTGGTCAGGTACTCCCGCGAGTAGTTGTACTTGTCGTCGGTGGGGAGCTGCTGGGTGAGCCCGAGAGCCCGCCCGCGGGGGATGATGGTCACCTTGTGCAGGGGGTCGGCCCCGGGCAGGAGGTCGGCCACCAGGGCATGCCCGGCCTCGTGATAGGCGATGGTCCGCTTCTCGGACTCGGAGATGATCATGGAGCGCCGCTCCACGCCCATGAGCACCTTGTCCTTCGCGTTCTCGAAGTCCATCATCTCGACGATCTTCTTGTCCTGGCGAGCGGCCAGGAGTGCCGCCTCGTTGACGAGGTTGGCGAGATCGGCGCCGGAGAAGCCGGGAGTCCCGCGCGAGAGGACGCGCAGGTCCACGTTGGGCGCGAGCGGAATGCGCCGGGAATGCACGCGGAGGATCTCCTCCCGCCCCTTCACGTCCGGTCGGGCCACCACCACCTGCCGGTCGAACCGGCCGGGTCGGAGGAGCGCCGGGTCGAGCACGTCGGGCCGGTTGGTGGCGGCGATCAGGATCACGCCCTCGTTCGTCTCGAACCCGTCCATCTCGACCAGGAGCTGGTTGAGGGTCTGCTCGCGCTCGTCGTGCCCGCCCCCGAGGCCCGCCCCGCGATGTCGGCCGACGGCGTCGATCTCGTCCATGAAGATGATGCACGGCGCGTGCTTCTTGCCCTGCTCGAAGAGGTCGCGGACCCGCGAGGCCCCCACGCCCACGAACATCTCGACGAAGTCGGAGCCGGAGATGGAGAAGAACGGCACGTTGGCCTCGCCCGCAATGGCCTTGGCCAGGAGCGTCTTGCCGGTGCCGGGCGGGCCGACGAGCAGCACGCCCTTCGGGATCTTGCCTCCGAGCTTCTGGAACTTGGGCGGGTCCTTGAGGAACTCGATGATCTCGCGGAGCTCCTCCTTGGCCTCGTCCACGCCCGCCACGTCCTGGAACGTGATCTTGTTCTGCTTCTCCGAGATGAGCCGCGCCCGCGCCTTGCCGAACGACAGCGCCTTGGCCCCACCTCCCTGCATCTGGCGCATGAAGAAGATCCACACCCCGATGAACAGGAGCATGGGAACCCACTGCAGGAGGATCGCATACCAGGGGTTGTTGTCCGGCGGCTTGACGATGATCCGGACGCCCTTGTCCTTCAGCGACTGGACCATCTCGGGATAGTCGGGCGTGAACGTGCGGAACGCCGAGCCGTCGGAGAGCCGGCCACTCACCGCGTTGCCGCGGAGCGTGACCTCGCGCACCTCGCCCGCGTCGACTTTCTTGAGGAAATCGGAAAAGACGATCTCCTCGCGGGACGGCTGGTTCGCCTGGAACAGATTGAAGAGCAGGATGACGATGAGGCCGATCACCATCCACAGGGCGAGGTTCTTGTAGAAGGGATTCATCGCCGGGTCAGTATACCATCACGCTGCCTAACGTCGCGGGGTCCGTTCCGCTCCAGCCCTCCCGCGGCCGCCCTGCACGCCCACCCTCTCCCCGCTACTGTCCTGAGTCGCAAGTTCGTCAACGCACGGCGCCGGGCGGGGTGGGGGCCCTCCCCGCGGGACCGTATCTTCTGCGGATGGCCGAAGCCATCCACCACCCATCTCGTGGCCCCATAGAGCGCCGGCGACGATCCCGCGTTACAGGCGTGTCCCGCGGGGAGGGCCCCCACCCCGCCCGGCGCTCTGTCGGCACATCTGGGGCTCGGCACATCTCGGACCCGGGATACCAGGGGCCAAGGAGAGGGGTTTGGCCCGGCGGCCACCTGCACTACCCGTCCGGAGCCCCCTCGAGCACGTGGATGTCGCGGAGACCGCGGAAGTGGCCCGCCCAGTCGAACCCGTAGCCGACGACGAACCGGTTGGGGATGGCGAATCCCACGTAGTCGAGGGGCACGTCGACCTCCCGGCGCTCCATCTTGTCCAGCAGGGTGCAGATCTCCAGCCGCCGGGGGTGGCGGGTGGCCAGGTTGCGCTGGAGATAGTCCAGGGTCCGGCCGCTGTCGATGATGTCCTCGACGATGATTACGTCGCGCCCCTCGATCGACGTCGAGAGG
>DATKEI010000333.1:0-13543 GCA_035544455.1 Binatia bacterium
TCGGCGGCGCGTCCCGGCGAAGCTGCGGAGCGGGAGCGGTCATGCTCCACACTCTTGCCCGCGCGGGACCGGCCGCCTGCGGAAGGGTACGCCCCGGGGACGCGAGCCGTCAATCGCCCGCGCGGGCCGCTCGACGGCCCCGGGGTGGCGGGGCGCCGCCTCGACCGGCGCGTGAGCCGCGCTCAGCGAGCGGGGCGGCCCGCGAGCCGGGCCACCGCGCAGGCGAGCTCCGTCGCCTCGACCGGCTTTGACATGTAGGCGTCGAACCCCGCGACCAGGATACGCTGCTGCTCGGGGCCGCTGGCGTGCGCGGTGAGGGCAAGGGCGGGGATGCGCCCGCCCTCGGTCGCCGGACGCCCGCGGACCTCCTGGATGAAGCGGTAACCGTCCTCCTCGGGCATGGCGACATCGCTCACCACCACATCGGTGTCAGCGAGGAGCGCCCGCAGCGCCTCTTGCACGGTGGCCGCTGCCGTCACCCGGGCCCCGCACCCCGTGAGCACCGCGCTGATCGCCTCGCGCGCGTCCGGCTCGTCGTCGAGCACGAGCACCCGCAGCCCGGCCAGGTTCGCCATGGGCGCTGGCGCGATGCGCCACTGCCCTGGCGGCCCGGGCGCGTCCGCGGCGAGCATCGTGCGTACCGCGGGCAAGGGCAGCTTCACCGTGAACGTGGCACCCTGCCCCGACCCGGGGCTGTACGCCTCGACCGTGCCCCCGTGCAGTTCCACGAGATGGCGCACGATGGCGAGGCCCAGGCCGAGCCCGCCCTCGGTGCGCGTGGTCGAGGCGTCGGCCTGCCGGAACCGCTCGAAGATGTGGGGCAGGAACACCGACTCGATGCCGCGGCCGGTGTCGGTGATCTGGATGTGGGCCTGCGAGTCCTCGCTCTTCACGCGCACGCCGACGCGACCGTTCCTCGGCGTGAACTTCACCGCGTTCGACAGGAGGTTCCACACGACCTGCTGCAGCCGCGCCGCGTCCCCCGAGACCGGTCCGACCCTGGGATCGACCACCGTCTCGAGCCGGATGCCCTTGGCCAGCGCCGCTGGCCGCACGCTGTCGAGCGCGGCTTCCACGACGACCGCGAGCTCGACCAGCCCGAGCTCGAGCCGCATCTTGCCGGAGATGATGCGGGAGACGTCGAGCAAGTCTTCGATCAGCTTCACCTGCAGGCGGGTGTTGCGCTCGATGACCTCGAAGGCGCGCGCGATCTGCTCGCCTTCCACCCGGCCGGCGCGGAGGAGTGTGACCCATGTGAGGATCGTTCCGAGCGGCGATCGGAGCTCGTGGGACAGGGTGGCGAGGAACTCGTCCTTGGTCCGGTTGGCCATCTCCGCCGACGCGCGCGCCGCCTGCTCCCGCGCGAGGGCAGCCCGCACCGCGTCCTCCGCCTCCCGCGCGCGCAGCAGGGCCCTGACGGTGGCCACCAGGACGAGCCGTTCCACCGGCTCGGTGAGGCACGCGTCGGCTCCGCCCTCGAGGGCGCGCACCGTGTCTTCCTCGCGCACGTACGTGGCGGACATCTGCAGAATGACCACGGAGGCGGTGGCGGGGTTGCTCTTGACGCGGCGACAGATCTCCCAGCCGTCCATGTCGGGCAGGTTGATGTCGAGCAGCACCAGGCGCGGATGCCGCTCCGCGATGAGGCGCAGGGCCTCCGCCCCCGTCGCGGCCTCCGCGACCTGGAAGCCGGCCGTGCGCAGGGTCCGGCTCTTGCCGTAGCGCCCCGGCTCGTTGTCGTCCACGACGAGCACGAGGCTCGCGCCCCCTTCGCGCGCGCCGCTCACGCCGCCCCTCCGGTGGCGCGCAGCGCCGCCTCCACCGCGGCCAGGGCCCCTTCCCGGGCGACGGTGTCCTTGGCCACGACGTCGGTGGCGAGCGCCGCGAGCGCCTGCCGCTCCGCCGTGGACAGGATCCGGGACGAGACGACCACGACGGGGATGGCGCCCGTCGCGGGATCCGCCTTCAGGCGCCGCAGGATTTCCATTCCGTCGAGGTCGGGCATGGTCAGGTCGAGACAGATCACGTCGAAGTGCTCCGCGCGCGCCCGCCGGAGGGCCTCGGCGCCACTGCTGGCCTCCGAGATGAGGTAGTGCGCGGTCACGAGGTGTTGCCGCAGCACGTAGCGGAAGACCTCCTCGTCGTCAACCAGGAGCACCCGCCGCAGCCGCTCCGGGGCGGCGAGCCGCGTGATCATCTGGAGAAGGTCCTGGCGGTCCAGGGGCTTCAGGCGATAGGCGTCGGCGCCGAGGGCGAGCGCCTTGGCCTGGTCGTCCACGGTGGACACCACGGCCACGGGCACGCCGCGCCAGTCCGGCCGGCGCTTGAGCTCGGTGAGAAACGCCCATGACTCCTCGCCCCTGAGGATGATGTCGAGGATGATCGCGCGCGGGCGGAACGCGGTCAGAGCCTCCCGCGCCTCGCGCAGATTGCGGGCAGGCAGCACCTGGAATCCCGCCGGGTCGAGCATCTTCTCGTAGAGCAGTATCGTCTCCGCGCTGTCCTCGAGGATCAGGACGGGCAAGCGATCAGGGTCGACCGTCCAGTCCGGCCGGACGGGAGCGGGCAGCTCGTGGATGGCGGGGATCGTCGCGGTGAATGTCGAGCCCCTGCCGGGGGCGCTCTCGACGGTCACCTGTCCGCCGAGGAGCTCGGCCAGCTTCCGGCAGAGGGGCAGGCCCAGGCCCGTACCCTGCACGTGGCGCTGGAGCGGGCTGTCGATCTGCGTGAACTCCTGGAAGATGCGCTCGTGATCCTCGGGTGCGATCCCGATGCCGGTGTCCGACACCGCGAACGCGACCGCGCGCCCCCCGACCTGGCGCGCGGTCACCCGGACCTCGCCGCGCTCGGTGAACTTCAGCGCGTTGGAGATGAAGTTGCGGAGGATCTGGGAGACCTTGCCCTCGTCCGTGTAGAGAGGGGGCAGGTCCCTCGGCTCGTCGAAGACGAGGGCGACGGACTGGCTGGCGAGCAGCGGACGCAGCATGCCTCGCAGCACTCCGAACAGGTGCATGGCGTCGAACTCGACCGGGCGCACCAGCGTCTTGCCCGCCTCGACCTTGGCGAGGTCGAGGAGGTCGTTGACGAGGTCGCCAAGGGCGTCGGCCGTCTTCCGGATGAACGTCACCTGGCGCTCCTGCTCCGGGGTCAGGTCGCCATCGGTGCGGTCGAGCAGGATGCGGGCGAGGGCCTGGATCGAGTTGACGGGCGTGCGGAACTCGTGGCTCATGTTGGAGAGGAACCGCGACTTCAGCTCGTCGGCGCGCCGGAGATGGTCCGCCTTCTCGTCGAGCTCGGCGTACAGCGCAACCACGCCGCGGTTCGTGTCCTCGAGTTCGCGGTTGAGCGCGCCCAGCTCCTCCTGGCGCCGCTCGATCTCGGCGAGAGCCCGCAGGAGCTCCTGGTTCTGGCGCTGGAGCTCCTCGAAGGCACCGCCTGGCACCTGGGCCACGAGCTCGCGGCCGATCCGGGCGATGGCGGCGGCGCCGAGCACGGTCGACCGCGGAGGCAAGAGGCGCTTGAGCAGCACCGTGGTGCCGCGGCCGAGTTCGGAGTCGATCTCGCACTGATCCACGAGGCGCCGCGCCCCTGCCACCCCGACCTCCGGGCCGCCGGGGAGAGCCCCGTAGCTCCCGTCCATGAGGGCGGGCAGGTCGGCGATCCCGGGCCCCTGGTCGGCCACCCGTACCACGAGCAGCTGGGGCGCGGTCGCCCCCTCCAGGCGGAACTCCACGCGCCCGCCGCCGCCATAGGCGACGGCGTTCCGCGCGATCTCCGACACCGCCGTGGCGATGCGTGTCTGGTCCTGCAGCTCGAACCCGACGCGGGCCGCGACCTGACGCGCGCGCTGGCGGGCGAGGACGACGTCGCGCTCGTCGTCGAGGACCATGGAGATGATGACGGGCGTCATGGCGCTTCCCCGGTCACGACGACGGAGATGTCGTCCCGGCCGCGCCGGAAATCCCGGTACAGGACGCCCGCCACCAGCCAGGGGTGGCGAGCCGCGAGCCCCGGGTACCGATCCAGCGTCCAGTGCGAGACGAGGCCGTCGGAGTGGAGGACGAGGAGAGCGCCGGCCGGCCACTCGTAGGTGAACTCCTGGATGCGGCGTACGTCGTGGCCGAGCGTTCCATGGTGCGAGACGAGGCTGCGACTCGTGCCGCCGGCCACGATGGACGCGGCGATGTTCCCGACGCCGGCAAACCGCACCGTCGCGCGGGCGCGGTCGATCTCGGCGATGGCGGCGGCGGCGCCACGGGTCGCGCGCAGCGCCGCGTGGATGCGCTGGAGCACGGCGCCGGGAGCCTGGGCCGCGTGCCGCCGGAAGGTTTCCCGGGCCAGGGCCGAGGCCGCCGCCGCGGCCGCGCCGTGGCCGAGTCCGTCGGACACGAGCAGCGCGAGCCGACCGGGGCCCGCGTTCAGATCCCAGTCGTCGCCAGACACGTCCTCGCCCGGATACGGTACGTTGACACCGCCCACCCGCAGCCCCCATGAGTCATCCGCGCGGGGAGCCGGCCAGATGGCGGCCGCCAGCGCCACGCCGCCCCCGGGAGACGAGTAGAGATCGAACTCGCTCGACAGGCGGCGAATCGCCCCCAGTCCGGTTCCCGGCGTGCCCCCCTGCGAGAAACCGTCGCGCATGGCCTCCGCCACGCTGGTTAGCCCTGGGCCGCGATCCAGGGCCATAATGCGGAGGCCGCGCGCGCCGTCGTGCTCCAGCCCCTGGAGCAGGAGCTCGCCGCCGCCGGCGTGGCGGACGAGGTTGGTTGCCGCCTCGGTGACCACGAGGGCGACCCGCCCGGTGTCGGTCTCCCCAAAGCCGAGGCTCCGGCCGAGGTCGGCGGCGCAGCGGCGCGCGGCGCCCACGTGGCTGGTGTCGGCCACCGGGAGTCGGAGCTGGGCGGTCACTTCCATCGCACGATGCTCACGCGAGTGCCCTCGCCGGGCCGCGAATCGATCGAGAATTCGCTGGCGAGCCGGCGGGCTCCCCCGAGCCCGAGGCCAAGGCCGCTCCCCGTCGTGTAGCCGTCGCGGAGCGCCAGGTCGACGTCGGCGATGCCTGGCCCCTTGTCCTCGAAGACAAGCCGCAGGCCGCGTTTCGGTCCGTCGTTCAGGGCCTCCAGCCGGAGGGTGCCGCCGCCGCCGTGAAGCACGGCGTTGCGGGCCAGCTCGCTGGCCGCCGTCACCATCTTGGTCTGGTCGACGAGGCTGAAGCCAGCCGCGATCGACCATTCCCGCACGGCCCGGCGCACCGAGACGACATCCTCGTCCGTGCGCACCGGCCGGATCTCATGCCTGACGACGGCCATCGGGGTCACGCGCGCCCGCCTGCGGGCGCCCGATCAGCTCCATGCCCTTCTCGACGGTGAGGGCGGTGACCACCCCGGGCAGGGACAGACCCAGCTCGACCAGGGTGATCGCAACCGCCGGCCGCATGCCCACGACCACCGTCCGGGCGTCCAGCACCCGCGCCATGGCGGCGATGTTGGCGAGCACGCGGCCGATGAACGAGTCCACGATCTCGAGCGCCGAGATATCGATGAGCACTCCGCGCGCCCGCGTCGCCGCGATCCGGGTTGTCAGGTCGTCCTGCAGCGCCATGGCCAGGCGGTCGTGCATGTCCACCTGGACGGTGACGAGCAGGCAATCGCCCATCTTGAGGATCGGAATGCGCTCCATGCTCGGGGACCCGTTGCGGGCTGCTCCTCAGGCCGGCCCACGATGGGTGACGGCCAGGCCGACGCGCGTGAGCGCGACCGCAAAGGCGTCCGCGAGCGTGGCCTTGGTGGTCACGGTGCCGAGGTCGACCCCGAGATGGACGATGGTCTGGGCGATCTGGGGGCGGATCCCGCTGATGATGCACTCGGCCCCCATGAGGCGCGCCGCGGCGACCGTCTTGAGCAGGTGCTGAGCGACCAGGGTATCCACCGTGGGCACGCCAGTGATGTCGATGATGGCAATGCCGGCTCCCGTGTTCACGATCTTCTGAAGGAGGCTCTCCATCACGATCTGCGTCCGCGCGCTGTCGAGCGTGCCGATCAGGGGCAGGGCCAGGATGCCCTCCCAGAGCGCGACCACGGGGGTGGACAGCTCCAGCATCTCCTGCTGCTGCCGGAGGATCACGTCCTCGCGCCCCTGCTGGTGGACCTCGGCCGCGTACAGTCCGAAGTAGTCGAGCAGCGTGGTGGCCTTCCACAGCTCGGAGGCAAGCGCCGCGGGGTCCCCAGCCAGTTCCGCCCGCAACCGATCGAAGACGGGCTGCTTGAGCGACAACACGAAGGTCGCCGTCTCTGCCGCCGTGAAGCCCTGCCGGGCCCGCGATCGGGCGATATCGGCCAGCGCCCCGCGCATCCCGTCCCACGCGGAGCCGCGAACGTCCTCGCCATCGCCGCCGCCGTCCAGTGTCTTCACCAGGAGGTCGAGACATCGCTGCGACTGCTCGTGGAGCTCGTCGTCCTTCAGGAGGTCGCGGCGGAGGGTGGGCGACTCCAGCTGATACCGGATCCAGGTACGCAGCAGCTCGTGGTCGGCTGAGGCGAGGATCCGGGCTAGCGCGGTGTGGCCTCGATCGGTCATCGTATGCCTCCTGGACGCTTCGGGCATGGCGGGCCGCCCGGCTGGATGGGCAGCCTCGGCACCCGGCAGGCACTGCACGAGTGACGCCATTCCCCCCGGGGTGGCGGGTGCGGGGAGAGCGCGGGCCTCTTCGCATCGGCCGCGGGCGTGCATGCCGCGGCGGGCAAGCCACCGCGTGCGGGAGGTAAGTGTTGCCGCCGCGATCCTACACGATTGGCGTGGCGCGACGCGGTGTCGCCTGGCCTGATGCGTCATGGCATGGCTGATGCGTCGATAGCCTCATGACTCCGGGATGCGTCCGAAACGACGTGCCGGTACCGGAGGTCCGGGATCATGACGGAGCAACAGAGGGGGGGGCGGCGGGCCCACGGGATCGGAGCGGCGATTGCCAAGGAACGCGTCCGATGGATCGAGACGGACGATCGAGGCGCTGCCCGGCGCCCGCGCCGGAGCGCTGCCTCGCTGTGCCATTCCCCAGCTCGCGACGCTCGTGACCGGTCCACCCCCGGGCGAGGGCTGGTTGCACGAGGTGAAGTTCGACGGCTACCGCATCCTGGCGCGCGTCGACGATCTGCCCGGGTTGATCGGGCTGGTGCAGATGGGCATCGTCGAGATCCATACGTGGAACAGCCGCGTCGATCAGCTCGAGCAGCCCAACCGCATCGTGCTCGACCTCGATCCGATCCGGCGGTGTCGGGGGCCGACCTCATTGCCGGGACACGTCTGGTGCGCGACGCGCTCGCGGCAGCGGGCCTCGAGAGCTTCGTCAAGACCACGGGCGGCAAGGGCTACCACGTCGTGGTCCCGCTCGTGCCAGGGGCTGGTTGGGAGGAGTGCGCGGGATTCGCGCGGCGGCTGGCCGAGACCCTGGCCGCGCGCGAGCCCGCGCGATTTGTGGCGACCATGGCCCGAGCCGCTCGCCGGGGCAAGATCTTCATCGACTATCTCCGGAACGCGCGAGGCGCGACGTCGGTGACCGACGCGGGCGTGTCCGGGGGCCCCCGTGTCGACCCCCGTTGCCTGGGAGGAGCTCGGGCCGCGGCTGACGCCCGTGCGGTACACGGTCGCCACCTTGCCGCGCCGACTCGCCACTCTGCGCGCGGACCCCTGGGCTGCCTACAGCCGCGTCCGCCAGCGGCTCCCACCCGCGTCGGCGGTCGCCCGCTGACCGGCGGGCGGGAAGGCACATGGGCCCCGCCGGCCGGCCGTCGTCTGGGCGGCGGGGCAGGGGCGACGTGCGCGGTGAGCGGAGCACATGCCGCGGGCGCCGGCGGCCAGTGAAGCTCGATCCGCCCGCTCCCGACGACACGAGCGCGCGCGCGCCTGGTAGGACTGACACGGTAAGCATGACCACTCCGGCGCCTCGGGGATCGGTGCCGCGAGCCGCCGGCGATGACGGAGCCGCCCAGATCCCCCGCACCCGTGACCCGCAGGCGAATGCGTGGGCCGGCCGCCTTGCTGACGCCCGGCGTGGCGCATCCCGGGACGGGCATTGCCTAGCCGTCCCATGGCCGCGTGCGGGCTGGCCGGCGCCAGGGCCGGATGCGCGGGCCGCGGACGAGGTCTGGCGATGCGAACGAAGCCATCCCGCGCAGTGAACGACTCGCCTCCCCAAGGGGATATCCGATGCGGCTCCGCACACCGACTGCAGCAATGGCTGCTGGCCCGGTCCTCGGCGCCGGCCAGAATCAGGTCACGTTCGAGCGGCTATCGTAGGTTGAGCGCCCGCACGCGGCCCGGGCGATGAGCGCTCAGGCATTCTCGCCCGGCCCCCGCGTGCGGCGCGGCCGGGATAGCGCCGGGGAGAGAGTTCCCCGCCCGCGCCCGTTCGTGACGCGGGCGAGGCAGCCGACGTCCCGCACGTCACGCGAAGGCAGCCGCGCGGCAGGCGGCGCTACGGCCGCCGCGGCGCGACGGTCGGGAGAGAGCCTCGGGAGCGGGCGGGGCGCCCAGCGACAGAGCGCGCGGTCTCGAGCGCTGCAGGCACGAGGCAAGCCCCCAGCAGCAGCCCGGTAGCGGCGGCGGCCCCGAGGATCGCCTCTCGGCTCGGCGGAGAATGCCGAGTGCCGCATCGACTCGATCGCCCAGTCGTGGGCGGTGCTGTCGGACGCGGCCGACCCGGGGCGCGCGGCGCGGGTCATGAGTGCGATCGAGGAGGATCTCGTGCGGCGGGACCAGGCCCTGGTCCTGCTCTTCACGCCGCCCTTCTCGCGCCCGGCCCGGGATCCCGGCTACATCAAGGGCTATCCGCCCGGCGTGCGGGAGAACGGCGGGCAGTGCACGCACGCCGCGATCTGGGCGGTGATGGCGTTCGCCTCGCTGGGCGATGGCGATCGGGCCGGAGAGCTCTTTTCGATCCTGAACCCGATCAACCACACGAGCACGCGCGCCGGTGTATACCGCTACCGGGGCGAGCCGTACGTGATGGCGGCCGATGTCTACTCGGAGCCGCCGCACGTGGGGCGGGCGGGATGGACCTGGTACACGGGCTCGGCGGGGTGGATGTACCGGGCCGCCATCGAATGGCTCCTGGGGTTCCGCCTCCGCGGGGCCGTCCTGCACATCGACCCCTGTATCCCGCGGGCGTGGCCCGGGTTCTCGGTGACGCTCCGGTATCACGCCTCGCGCTACGAGATCAGCGTGGAGAACCCGCACGCGGCCACCCGCGGGGTGGCGCTGGTCGAGCTGGACGGGGCGGCGGTCGAGGCGGAGCCGGTCGGCGTGCCCCTTGTCGACGACGGCGCGCTCCACCGTGTCCGTGTCGTGCTCGGGGCGGGGCCGCGCGCCACCCCACCACCGCGCCGACCCGGCGCGGCCTGAGCAGGGGGCGAGGGCCCGGCCCGGGGGTGCCGTCGGCCCCGGCCGCCGTCGCCCGCGCGATCGATCGTCTCGCGTAAGCTGGGCGAGTGTCCACGATCGAGTTCCGCGGGGTCACGAAGCGCCTCGGCGGCCGCGCCGCCGTGGACAGCGTCTCGCTGGTCGTCGCGCCGGGCACCACGCACGTGCTGCTCGGGGCGAGCGGCTCGGGCAAGTCGACCCTCCTGCGGCTCGCCCTCGGCCTGCTCGCCCCGGATGCCGGAGAGGTGCTGGTGGACGGGGTCGCCGTGCCCGCGCTCGCCCGCGCGGATCTGGCGCGCCGCATCGGCTACGTCGTACAGGAGGGAGCGCTGTACCCGCATCTCACCGCCGCGCACAACGCGACGCTTCCGGCGCGGGCCCAGGGATGGTCGCCGTCCCGCACCGCGGATCGCCTCTCCGCGCTGGTCGCGCTGACGGGCCTGGACCCGGCCCTCCTCGCGCGGTATCCGTCCGAGCTCAGCGGGGGCCAGCGACAGCGCGTCGGCCTGATGCGCGCGCTCATGCTCGACCCGGCCGCCCTCCTCCTGGATGAGCCGCTGGCCGCCCTTGACCCCATCGCGCGCGCGGATCTGCAAGCGCAGCTCGCCGGCGTGTTCCGGACGCTCGGCAAGACGGTGCTGCTCGTGACTCACGACCTGCGCGAGGCCTTTCTCTTCGGCCTCGGCATCACGCTCCTGCGCGACGGCCGCGTGATCCAGCAGGGCACGTTCGCCGACCTCGCCCGGCGCCCCGCAGACCCCTTCGTGGCCGATTTCCTCCGGGCCCAGGCCCCCCCACCAGCCATGGCCCGCTACCTGGATGATGCTGGCTAGTGTCCCGGGCCAGACGTTCGTGGACTCGCGTCGCCAGGTGGGGTGGGGGTCCTCCCCGCGGGACCGTATCGTCCGCGGATTGCCGAAGCCACCCCCCACCCATTTCGTGGCCCCATTGAGTGCCGGCAACGCTCCGCGACTCCGCGTGTCTTGCGGGGAGGGCCCCCACCCCGCCTGTCGCTGTATCGGCACATTTCTGACTCAGCACACGAGCCCGGCGGGGGCTCGCCGCGCCCCTGGAACGCGGCGCGCGGACGGTTTATCGGCGCGCCCGGCCCGCCGCCGCGGTGCCTGCCGTCTGCTCGCCGCCCTCGTGGCCGCGGCGTGGCTCCTCGCGTCGTGCGCCGCATGGGCGGCGCCTCCGGGAGTGCGGGTGGGATCGAAGTCGTTCACCGAGAGCTACATCCTGGCCGAGATCGCCGCGCAGATTGCCGAGGAGATCGGCGAGGCCCCTGTGGCGCGCCGGTTCGGCCTCGGAGGTACGGGCATCGCGCACGAGGCGCTGACGAGCGGCGAGATCGACGTGTACCCGGAGTACACGGGCACGATCGGGCGCTTCATCCTCAAGGATCCGTCCGTCACGGCCCTGGATGACTTGCGCCAGCGGCTGGCCCCGCTCGGTCTCGCCGTCGGCGATCCGATCGGCTTCGAGAACACCTATGCGCTCGCGGTACGGCGGGACACGGCGAGCCGGCTCGGCCTGCGGGGGATCAGCGATCTCGCCCGGTATCGCCAGCTCACGGCGGCATTCGATCCCGGGTTCATGGAGCGCGAGGACGGCTGGCCCGGGCTCCGACATCACTACGGTCTCGCGCTCGCCAACGTGCGCGCGATGGAGCACGCCCTCACCTACCGGGCGCTGACGAGCGGTCGCGTCGACGTGATCGACGTCTTCTCGACGGATGGGCAGCTCTCCCGTCTGGACCTGGTCGTGCTGGCCGACGACCGCCATTTCTTTCCGGACTACGCGGCGGTGATGCTCGCGCGCCGGTCCATGGTGGAGACGTGGCCTCGCACCTGGGCCGCGCTCGGCCGCGGCCTGGCCGGCCGGATCGACAGCGCGGCCATGGCGCGGCTCAACGCGCAGGTGGAGATCGAGGGCCGGTCCTTCGCCGAGGTGGCCTCGGATTTCCTCGGGCGACCCCGCCCGGCGAGCTCGGGTCACTGGTCGGGCCGCGAGCTGGGGCGGCTGACCCTGCAGCACCTGTTCCTGGTGGGGGTGTCGCTGGCGGTCGCGGTGGCGCTTGGCGTACCCCTCGGGATCCTGGCCGCCCAGCGGCCCGGACTCGCGCAGGTCGAGCTGCTCGGCGTGGGCGTGCTCCAGACGATCCCCGCGCTCGCGCTCCTGTCGTTCATGATCCCGCTGTTCGGCATCGGGCGGGTCCCGGCTCTGGTGGCGCTGTCCCTGTACGCCCTTCTGCCCGTCGTCCGGAACACGCACGCTGCCCTGTCCACCCTGGAGCCGCAGCTCGTCGCCATGGCCTCGGTCATGGGCCTGCGGAGATGGCAGCAGCTGGCATGGGTCGAGCTGCCGCTCGCCTCGATCACGATTCTGGCCGGGATCAAGACCGCGGCCGTCGTCACCGTGGGGACCGCCACCCTGGCGGCATTCGTGGGGGGCGGTGGATATGGCACCCTCATCGTCACGGGCCTGGCCCTCAATGACGTCCCCACCATCCTCGCCGGGGCGATCCCGGCAGCGGCCATGGCTCTCGCCGCGCACGGCGGCTTCGAGGTGCTGGATCGGGCGCTCGTGCCGCGGGGGCTCCGCCGCCGCTCCGCCGCCGTTTCCCGGTAGAATCCACGGAGCGGAAAGCTCCGTCGCGTCGCGACCGCCGCAGCACGTCGGTCTGCTCCGGCCCAGGCGGGTGTGTGGGCAGGGTCGCGACCGGCGGGACGCTGGTTGCTGGATGTAGCCAAAAGGGGGGGCACGCCATGCGCGGAATCAGGAAGACCGTGGTCCTCGGGACGGGCGTCGTCGGGGTGGGCATTGTCATGGGCTGGCTCTGGGTGCTCGGGGCCGGAGCCCAGGGAGCTGCGGCGCCCGATCCGTCGAAGTCGAGCTACATGCCGGTCATCGAGGAGCCGTTTGCGACGGTGTTCAGCCGGATGAGCGCGGCGAAGGCGGAGGTGATGAAGCGCCAGATGGACCTGCTCGCGGCGCGCTACGACCTCGCCGATCGCCCGGCCCCGGGCGCGGCCATGAGCCGGGGCAAGCCCGTGCAGGGAGGCGTCCGGGTGAAGCTGCCCGGCGGCCAGACGTGGGAGAGCCTGGCCCGGATGAGCCCGGACGAGATCCGGGAGGGCGGGGTCTTTCCCCCGGGGTTCCTGCCCCTGCCGCACCCGAATCACCCGGAGGGCGGCATGGTGTTCCCGCAGTTCCAGATCGACGAGGTCAAGCGCCAGACGGGCCGTGACCTGAGCCGCTTCGACCTCGACTTCGACCTGCCGGACCGCTTCCTGCCCGAGTCCCCCGCGCCCATCTATCTCACGACGCGCCCCGACCTCGGCGACGTCTCCCAGGGCCAGCTCGTCACGACCCACAACTACTACGAGCTGTTCAACGGCATCCTCAATCCGAAGCAGCTCGAGGGGCTGCGCTTGCTCCTGTTCCCGTTCCCCCAGCAGCAGTTCAACCTCACGGCCGACCGGCGAAGTCATCAGCCGAGCCTGGGGGTGGCCTGCCTTGACTGTCACCAGAACGGCAGCACCAACGGAGCGACGCACCTGGTCGGAGACATCAGGCCCCAGCCGTTCCGTCATCGGATTGACACCCCGACCCTGCGCGGGCTGAACGTGCAGCGCCTGTTCGGCTCCCAGCGCGCCCTCAAGACCGTCGAGGACTTCACTGAGTTCGAGCAGCGCGCCGCCTACTTCGACGGCGATCCCGTGATCGCGACCAAGAAGGGCGTCAACGTGCTGGAGCGCGGGAGCCAGGTGCACTTCATGGCGGAGCTCCAGCAGATCCTCGATTTTCCCCCGGCGCCGAAGCTCGACGTGCTCGGCAAGCTCGATTCGAAGAAGGCGACGCCGGCCGAGCTCAGGGGTCAGGCGCTTTTCTTCGGCAAGGCGCAGTGCGCGCCCTGTCATGTGCCGCCCTATTACACCGACAACCTCATGCACAACCTCCAGGTGGAGCGGTTCTTCCGGCCGGTGATGGTCAACGGCCGCATGGCCTCGGCGGACGGGCCCATCAAGACCTTCCCGCTCCGCGGCATCAAGGACACGCCGCCGTACCTGCACGACGGGCGCCTCCTGACGCTCGACGACACCGTGGAGTTCTTCAATCTCGTGCT
>DATKEI010000334.1:0-13737 GCA_035544455.1 Binatia bacterium
CTTCTGCGGATTGCCGAAGCCGCCCACCACCCATCTCGTGGCCCCGTTGAGTGCCGGCAGCGCTCCGCGACACAGCGTGTCCCGCGGGGAGGACCCCCACCCCGCCCGGCGCTTTGCCGGCACATTTCTGACCCAGCACACTAGCACAACTGCGCGTCCCACGAGCGCGCCGGACACGCGCGTGGCGGCCATCAGCCCTTGACCGACCCCGTGAGCCCGGTGACGTAGTACTCGACAAAGAACGAGTACACCAGCGCCACCGGGATCGATCCCAGGAGGGCGCCGGCCATCAACTGGCCCCAGAAGTAGATGTCGCCCCGGATCAGCTCGGAGACCACTCCGACGGGGACCGTCTTTCGCTCCGGTGACGACAGGAAGATCAGGGCGTAGATGAACTCGTTCCACGAGAGCGTGAACGCGAAGATCCCGGCGGAGAGAATGCCGGGCACCGCCACCGGAAAGATGATGCGCACCATGGCGCCGAAGCGGGTGGCGCCGTCGATGCGGGCGCACTCCTCGAGCTCCTTCGGAATCGTCTTGAAGTACCCCATGAGGAGCCACGTGCAGAACGGGATGAGAAAGGTCGGGTAGGTCAGGATGAGGGCCCACGGCGTGTTGCCGAGGGAGAAGTTCCGGATGATGTCGGCCAGCGGAATGAAGAGCAGGGTGGGGGGCACGAGGTAGGTCACGAAGATCGACGTGCCCAGCGCGCCCGCCATCGGGAAGTTCAGCCGGGCCAGGGCGTAGCCGGCGAGGAGCCCGCAGAACAGGGAGATCGCGGTCGACGCGAGGGCGATGTACATCGTGTTCCAGAGCCATCGCGGGAAGGCGGTCTTTGCCATCAGGTCGCGGAAGTGCTCGAGGGTGGGCTGCAGCGTCCAGAACGGCGCGTTGTTGACGGCGCGCCAGGAGCGGTAGAGCTCGGCGTCGGGGCGGATGGAGGTGATGAACATCCAGTAGAAGGGGAAGAGAGTCCCCACCACGAACACCGCGAGCGGGATGTAGAAGAAAACCCACTTCTTCCAGCGCCGCTCGATCACCATCGGACGCCTACACGCCCTCGAGCCGGCGCAGATAGCGCAGCTGGGCCCAGACCACGATGAACAGGACCGGCAGCATGAAGAGGGAGATGGCCGCGCCCTCGCCGAGCAGACCGGCGGCGACGCCGATCTGGTAGGCGTAGGTGGCGAGCAGGTGGGTGGAGTTGGCCGGCCCGCCGCCGGTGAGGACGTAGACGAGCTGGAAGTCGGAGAACGTCTGGATGATGGAGAACACCACCACCACCAGGGTCACCGGCTTCAGGAGCGGCCAGGTGACGTGCCAGAAGCGCCGCCAGGCGTTGGCCCCGTCGAGGGAGGCCGCTTCGTGCAGGTCCGGGTTGATCGTCTGCAGCCCGGCCAGGAGCGTGATCGCGAAGAACGGCATGCCGCGCCACGTGTTGATCACGATGGCGCACCACATGCCCCACGTCCCGTCCGACAGGAACGGGAGCTTGGTCTCGATGGCGCCCGCGTGGTAGAGGACCCAGTTCAGCACGCTGAAGGTGGGATCGAACATCCAGCGCCAGGCGAACGTGGACAGCACGGTGGGGATGATGAAGGGCAGGAGCATGCCCGCCCGCACGATGCGCTTGCCCCGGAACTGGCGGTTCAGGAGCAGGGCCAGCCACATGCCGAGCGCCAGCTTGAACAGCGTGGCCCAGAACGTGTAGAAGCACGTGTTCCAGAAGGCCATGCGGAAGATGGAGTCGTTCCAGGCCTTGACGAAGTTGGCGATTCCCACGAACGTTCCGATGTTGCCGACGCTGGTGTTGCTGAGGGCCAGCCACACCCCCATGACGAAGGGGTAGGCGATGAACAGCCCGAGAAGCACGACGGTCGGCGCGAGGAGAAGGGCGGCAAGCAGCCGCTCGCTTTCGAGCAGGCGCGTCATCCGCGCCGGCTTCGAGGCGTCGGGGCGGGAGAGGGCGACCTCGATTCGCGCCGCCCCCCCCGATCCTCCCGCGATCGGTCCCTTCACTGAAGCGCCACCCTGTGTCGCGGTGCGTCCCCTGGATCAGGCTTCGTAGACCTTCTTGAGCTCGGTCTCCGCCCACTTGACGGCATCCTCGGCCTTCATGCCCTGGACGGCCTTGGCGTACATGTCCACGACGATGTACTTCGAGAATGCCTCGGTGGCCTTGCCGGTGGAGGGGCCGGCATAGCCGAAGATCCGGGTGTTGCGAGCCGCGGTCCGGAAGACCTGGAGCGGCTTGTCGACCTTCTGCCACATCGGGTTGTTCTCCCACGAGGTGGTGGCGGCCACGCTGTAGCCCTCGCAGACCTGGAACCAGGGCTCGAAGTTCTCCTTCTTCGACAGCCAGGCGAGGCAGTCCTTGGCCAGCTTCTGGTTCTTCGAGTACTTCATGACGCCGTGGCCGTTCGAGAAATACAGCGGGTACTGGCCGGGCCCCCCCGCCAGCGGGAACAGCCCGTGGTCGATGTCCTGCCAGAGGGGCTCGCCCTTGTCGTCCTTGATCTTTTCCTGCTGCCGCTTGGCGACGATGTAGATCGAGGCGCCGTTGAGGGTGGCGCACACCTCCCCGGCGTGGAAGGCGCGGTTGTTGTTCGTGTCGTCCCACGCCAGGCCGCCCTCGTCGCAGCCCTCCTTCCAGAGGGCCTGCATGTACTTGACCGAATCGATGGCGCCCTTGCTGTTGATCGCGACCTTCTTGCCGCTCGGGTCGGTCTCCGCCCCTCCGAACGACCACAGGAGGGGATAGGCCCATGTCGGCGCGTCGCCGAACGTGTGGCCGAGGGTCTGGCCGTAGGGTCGGCCCTTCTTCTTGAGGGCGGCGGTGGCCTTGCGCAGGTCGTCCCACGTCTTGGGGAAGGCCTCGAAGCCGACCTCCTTGAACCAGGACCTCCGGTACGCGATGGCGTTGCCCACGATCGAGTGCGGCACGCCCATCCACTTGCCCCCGATCTGGAAGGACGGCTTGAAGACCTCGTAGAAGCCCCCCTGCTCCTGGCCGATCGGGTTCGCCACGTCGCTCACGTCCACCAGGGCGTTCTGGTAGAGCTGCGGCCAGTTGTAGAACAGCATGAAGATGTCGGGGCCGCTGCCCGACTGGACGGCGGCGGTGATGCGGGGCTGGACGTCGTTGGCGTTGATGGTCTCGATCTGGATCTCGGCCCCGAGGGCCTTGCTGGCGGCCGGCGCGCCGACCTCCTTGAGCCACTTGTCGGCCTCGGGGATGAAGTCGACCCAGCGCACCAGGTGGAGCTTGGTGCCCTGGGCAAGGGCCGGCGCGCGGCGCGCGGCGACGATGCCCTCGATGCCGGCGCCGACGACGGCGGCGGCCCCTGCGGTCATCAGGAACGACCGGCGGTCAACTGAACCGGTCTCGGGGGTGTGCGTGGGATTCGTCATTGAATGCGTCCTCCTCGGGCGATCAAACCAGCGGTGGCGTGGTAGCGTTCCAGCAATCCGCAAACAGGCGTCGAGGGCAGGAGCCCCGCTCCGGCAAGAGGAAGACGCTCTCGGAGGCCGCGGTGTGCTGACTATCTACCACTAAATGTTGACGACTTCTTAGCAGAGGCGACGGGATCTGTCAACGAAATCCCGCGGCCCTGCTCAATCGTTCCGGGTCGGCCGGGACACCGGCCCGAGCCGTGGAGCGACGGTTCGTGGCGCACGCGGCCGCAGCGCGCCGGGAGCACCGCGTCAACCGGCCGCCCGGGGGATCCCTCGTCGCGGGCGCGGATCCCCGCGAGCCCTTCCGGGCCGAAGCGGCGATGCCGCGGGGGCCGAAGCGCGGCGCCAGAATGGCGGCGCCCGTGCCGATGGAACCCAGGAAGAGCTGGTGTCCTGAGTCGGAGGTGTGCGGCAAGGGGCCGGGTGGGGCGGGGGCCATCCCCGAGGGACACCGGAGCCGCGGGAGCGTCGCCGGCCCGCAATGGGGCCACGAGAGGATGGTGGGTGGCTTTGGCGATCCGCAGAAACCACGGTCCGCGGGGAGGGCCCCCACCCCGCCCGGCGCCGCGAGTCGACGAACGTTCGACTCTGGCCAGCGCTCAGGCGGAGCGCGCCGCGAGCAAGCTCTCGACGAC
The DNA here is from genome assembly GCA_035544455.1 of Binatia bacterium. Taxonomy (GTDB): domain Bacteria; phylum Methylomirabilota; class Methylomirabilia; order Rokubacteriales; family CSP1-6; genus DATKEI01. The sequence continues at coordinate 4,092 of DATKEI010000334.1, forward strand.
GCGCAGGTCATCCTCCGTGTCCACCCCGATGGTTCGCTCGTCGGTCTCGACGACGCGGATGGGGATGCCGTTCTCCAGGAGGCGCAGCTGCTCGAGCTTCTCGGCCAGTTCGAGGGACGACGGCGGTAGCGCGTGAAAGGCCTCGAGGACGGCGCCGCGGTAGGCGTAGAGGCCGACGTGCTTCCATCGGACGACCTCGCCGCGGCCGTCCCGATCGTAGGGGATGGGGTTCCGCGAGAAGTACAGCGCGTCGCCGCGGGCGCTCGTGACGACCTTGTTGACGTTCGGGCTGGCCGCCTCTTCGGGCGTGGCGCGGATCTTCAGCGTGGTGACCTGCACCGCCGCCTCCTCGAGGAAGGGACGCACAAGGCCGGCGACGTGCCCGGGCGTCACGAACGGCTCGTCGCCCTGGATGTTGACGTAGACGTCGGCGCCTCGTGTGCGCGACACTTCCCACAGCCGGTCGGTGCCGCACGGATGGTCGGGCGATGTCATCATCCACGGGATGCCGTGCGCGCGGCAGGCGGCTCCGACCTCGTCGGAGTCGGTGGCGACGAGCAGGTCGGCGAGGAGCGGCGAGCGACGGGCGCTCCGGTAGACGTGGGCGACGAGTGGGACGCCGCCGATCTCGCGCAGCACCTTGCGCGGCAACCGGGTCGAGCCGAGCCGCGCCGGGATCACGCCGAGCACGTTCATGACGGCTTCCGTTCCGGCCGGCTCACGGCCTCCACGCTACCAGAACGGCCAACGCTTGACAGCGCGAAGTCGCATGCGATACGCATTCGCGGGGCGGCCATCCTGGTGACGCTCGCGGGGCGTTCCCATGCCCCTGGCCTTCGCCCCGGCGCCGCGGCTGGGCCGCGGCCGCGCCGCCGTCTTCGGTTTCTTCAGCGCGCCCCCCTCACGGTGACGCGAAAAGGACACCGGGCATGAAGACGCTGATCAGGAACATCGGCCAGATCGTCTCCGGCGACGTCGGCTCCCCTCTCCTGGACGGGGACAGCATCGCCATCGACGACGGTCGCATCGTCGCGGTGGGCCAGGGGCTCGACGGACCCGCCGACACCGTGGTCGACGCCCGGGGCACCACGGTGCTGCCCGGGCTGATCGACTCGCATTGCCATCCGGTCTTCGGCGACTTCACGCCGCGCCAGCGCACGGTGGATTTCATCGACTCCGCCCTCAACGGGGGCGTCACCACCATGATCTCCGCCGGCGAGGTCCACTTGCCCGGGCGGCCCCGGGACATCGTGGGGCTCAAGGCGCTCGCCATCGTGGCGGCCAAGGCCTACGACAACCTGCGGCCGGCCGGCGTGAAGGTGCACGCGGGAGCGCCCATCCTGGAGCTCGGCATGGTCGAGGAGGATTTCGCCGAGATGGCGCGCGCCGGCGTCAGGCTCGTCGGGGAGATCGGGCTCGGCTCGGTCCGGACGGGCGCGGACGCCGCGCCCATGGTCCGCTGGGCCAGGAAGCACGGGATGACCGTGACCATCCACACCGGCGGGCCTTCGATCGCGGGATCGAGCCCCATCGGCGCCGAGGTCGTGCTGGAGGCCGATCCCCACGTGGTCGGGCACATCAACGGCGGGACGACCTCCATGAGCGAGGGCGAGATCGACCGGCTCGTCGCCACCGCGATGGCCCTCGAGATCGTCCACTGCGGCAACGGCAAGACCGCCCTGCACGCCCTCGAGCGCGCCCGGGAGGCAAACGCGCTGTCCCGCATCATCGTCGGCAACGACGCGCCGTCGGGCACGGGCGTGGTGCCGCTCGGGATCCTCCGCGTCATCGCCCACCTCGCCTCCCTCGGCGGCGAGGACCCCGCGCGGGCGATCGGCATGGCCACCGGGAACACGGCGCGCGTGTACGGGCTGCCGGTCGGGGTGATCGCCCCCGGGCGCTCCGCGGACCTCTGCATCGCCGACGCGCCCATCGGCGGAGTGGCGTCGACCGCTCTCGGTGCCCTGCGGGCGGGCGACCTTCCCGGCATCTCCATGGTGATGATCGACGGCCAGGTGCGCATCGGCCGGAGCCGCAACACGCCGCCGGCGGCCCGCGCCGCCGAGGTCCTCAAGGGAGGCGGCCCGGCCGCGGGTGGGCACTGAGGCGCCCCGCGCCTTCTGATAGGGTATTTCCCGGCGCCGAGCGGGCTGGTCCCGCCCGCTGGCCAGGAGAGCGAGACATGCGCATCCGCAAGCTGCTCACGGTGATCGAGGAGATCGTGGAGGACGGCGGCCGGCCCGTCGCCACGCCGATCCGCAAGGTGGCGGCGGTGGCCGTCATCGACAATCCCTTCGCCGGGCGCTTCGTCGGCGACCTCGCGCCGCTCGTCGAGACCGGCGAGGATCTGGGCGACCTGCTCGGCCGGAGGGCGGTGACGGCGCTGGGGGCGCCGGTGCACTCCTTCGGCAAGGCGGCGGTGGTCGGCGCCGACGGCGAGTACGAGCACGCCGCCGCCATCCTGCACCCGGCGCTCGGGACGCCGTTCCGCGCCGCCGTGGGCGGGGGCAAGGCCATCATCCCGTCGGCGGCGAAGCTGGCGGCCCGGGCACGGCCATCGACGTGCCGCTGCACTACAGGGACGCCAAGGTGTACTCGGGCATGGACCTGCCGTACTGGAAGGAGTTCTACCTGCTGGGCGAGGCCGAGGAGCTGGCCGAGAAGATCCGCGGCAAGATCGAGGCCCTCGGTGGATGCGAGCACATCGTCCTGAACCCGCTCAACCGGGGCACGGACCAGCTCGAGCTGATCGCGGGCGAGGTGATCCCCCGCAGCGCGCGCCGGTGATCGCATCGCCCGCCACCCGACCAGCCACGTGGGTCGGCGCCGCCGTCAAGCGCGTTGAAGATCCGCGCCTGCTCCGGGGGCGCGGGCGATACCTGGACGATCTCGAGCTGCCCGGCCTCCTCCACGCCGCCTTCGTCCGCAGCCTGCACGCGCACGCGCGGGTGCGGGGGGTGGAGACCGCCCTCGCCCGCCGCGCCTCGGGAGTCGCCGCCGTCCTGAGCGCCCGGGACCTGCCACCGGGGCTGGGCGCCCTGACGCCGCGGCTCGAGGCGCCGGAGTTTGCCCCGACATGCTGGCCCGTGCTCGCTACGGACCGGGTCCGGTTCGTCGGCGAGCCGGTGGCGGTGGTGGCCGCCGCCGATCCCTACCGGGCCGTGGACGCCGGCGAGCTCGTGCACGTCGACTACGAGCCCCTGCCGGGCGTGGCGAGCGTCGAGGCCGCGCTCGCCGCCGGCGCGCCCGCCCTTCATGCCTCGTGCGAGGGCAACGTCCTGTTCACCGCGCGCCACGCGCAGGGGGACGTGGCCGGGGCGTTCGCGCGAGCCGCGGTGGTGCTGCGCGAGACGTTCCGGCACGGCCGCTGCTCGGCGGCGCCCATCGAGACGCGCGGCCTGATCGCGGCCTGGGACGGAGACGCCCTCACGGTGTGGAGCGGCACCCAGGTGCCGCAGATCCTGCGGGCGGCGCTGGCCGCCGCCCTTGGCCTCGGCCAGCACCGGGTACGCGTCGTGGTCCCCGACACCGGGGGCGGGTTTGGCCAGAAGATGCACGTCCTGCCCGAGGACCTTGCGATGGCCGTGCTCGCGCGTGTCGCCGGCCGGCCCGTCAAGTGGCTGGAGACGCGGCGGGAGAATCTCGCGGCCGCCTCCCACGCCCGGGAGCAGCGCATGGAGGTCGAGCTGGCCGCCGACGCCGCCGGGCGCGTGCTCGCTCTGCGGGCGTCGATCGCCTCCGACGCCGGCGCCTACCACGCGTACCCGGTCACGGCGGCCCTCGAGCCCCTCGGCAGCGCGGGGATCCTGCCCGGGCCGTACGCGATCGCCGCCTACGCGTACGAGGTGATGGCGGTCGCCACCTGCAAGCCGCCCCTCGGGGCCTACCGGGGGGTGGGCATGGCCATGAGCGTGTTCGCGCTCGAGCGCCTGCTGGACTGCCTCGCCGAGCGCCTCGGCGTCGATCCGGCCGAGGTCCGGCGCCGCAACCTCATCCCGCCGGGAGCATATCCCTTCGAGTCGGCCGCGGGGTTCGTCTACGACAGCGGCGATTTCCCGGAGATGCTGGCCCGCGCCCTCGACCTCGGTGCGTACGAGCGACGGCGCCGGGAGCAGGCGGCGGCGCGCGGCGCGGGGCGCCTGATCGGCATCGGCCTCTCCTGCTACACGGAGTCAACCGGCGGCGGATCCCGGACCTATCGACGCCGGGGCATGACCGAGGTGCCCGGACCGGAGGCGGCGACGGTGCGGATGGAGCCCGACGGCACGGTCCGGTGCGTCGTGTCCTTTCCGTCGCAGGGGCAGGGGCACGCCACCACGGTCGCGCAGGTCGTCGCCGACGCGCTGGGCGTGGCGCTGTCCCGCATCGCCGTGGTGGCGCCGGACACGGCAGTGGCCCCGCCGGGCAGCGGCACATTCGCGAGCCGCGGCGCCGTCGTGCAGGCCGGCGCCGTGGCCCGGGCCGGCGATCTCGTGCGGCAGAGGCTCCTCGACGTCGCCGCCGCGCTCCTCGAGGCGAGCCCGGCCGACCTCGTGCTGGCCGCCGGCCGCGTCGGCGTGCGGGGGGCGCCCGCGCGCGCTCTCGACGTCGCCGAGGTGGCCCATGCGGCGTACGCGCCCCCGGCCGGTGGGCTGCCTCCGGGGGCGACGCCCGGCCTGGAGGCGACGGCGTACTTCGACCCGCCGGGCCCCGCCTACGCGGGCGCGGTGCACATGGCCTCGGTCGAGGTCGACGCGGAGACGGGGCGCGTGCGCGTGCTGAGCTACGCCGTGGTCGAGGACTGCGGGCCTCTCATCAACCCGGTCATCGTCGAGGGTCAGGTGCATGGCGCCCTGGCCCAGGGGATCGGGGAGGCGCTCGGCGAGCGGCTGGTCTACGACGAGGGCGGCCAGCTTCTGACGGGGACCCTGATGGACTATGCGATCCCCACCGCGGCCGGGCTGCCGCCGTTCGAAGTCGGCCACCTCGAGACGCCGTCGCCGATCACGCCCGGCGGGTACAAGGGCATGGGCGAGGGCGGCACGGTGGGCGCGCCGGCGTGCATCGCCAACGCCGTGGCCGACGCCGTGCGCCCCATCGGCGTCTCCATCACCGCGCTTCCCATCCTGTCCGAGACCCTCGTTCCCGGGGAGCGCCTCCCGGACCAGTTCCTCGAACCCTGGCCGGGGGCGCACGCAGAGGGCACGTGACCATGGCGAGTCCGGAGCGCCGGAGAGAGGTGAGAGACCCCATGGCGATCGAGACGAGCGGGCGCCGGCCGACGGAAGCCGACGCGGAGGCGATGCTGCCGCTGGGCGCTCCGTTCCGGCCCGGACTGGATGCCCTGCCGGCCATGCAGGAGGCGTGGGCGGTGGTGAAGGACGGCCAGGGGCGCCCGGCGCACGGACCACCCGCCGAGGCGCTCCGGCGCGTGGTCGTTCCGGTCCCGTCGATCGGCCCCAACGACGCGCTCGGCTATGTGCTGCACGCCGGCCTCACCTACAACACGATCTTCGCCGCTCGCGGCGTGCCCGTGTCGGTGTTCGATCTGCACGACCAGGACTATCACCTGCCCGGCAGCGGCGCCGTGGTGCTGGTGGCCGCGGTGGGCAGCGAGGTCGCGCGCGAAGGCCGGCTCCGGATCGGGGAGCTCCGGGTGCTCTATCCGGGGGTCTCCGACCTGCTCTCCCCGCGCGCGGGCGAGGACCCGATGCACGCGGACTTCAAGATCCAGGGCTACGAGACCCCGGACGGCTCGTTCGCGCAGTTCGTGCGGGCTCAAGCCCCGCAGCTCCTCGCCCACTCCGAACGCCTCGGCCTGGCCGAGGGCTCGTCGTTCATGCTCGACCTGGAGACCGTGTACAAGGCGCTCTACGACGTGGCCGGCCTCGAGGCCGGCGAGCGCGTCTTCGTGGAGGGCGCGGCGGGTGGGACCGGCATCTACGCCGTGGCGTGCGGGGTGCTGCGCGGGGCGAGCGTCACCGGCCTCGTGTCCACCGAGGACAAGGGACGCCTGGTCATGGCCGGTGGCGGGCACGCCTACGTGAACCGCGCGGATCCCGGCCTGGCGGGCATCTTCACGCCCGCGCCGCTGGACCCCGTGGCGCGGGCGGCGTGGCGGGCCGCGGGCGAGTCGTTCCTCCGGCGGGTTCGCGGGACGAGCGATGGCGGTTCCGTGGACGTGGTGGTCTCCTCCGTCGGCCGGGATCTCTTCGCCCGGATGGTGGATCTCCTGGGACCGGGGGGCCGCCTCGTCTTCTACGGCGCCACCAGCGGGTACACGCTGACGTTCCTCGGCAAGGCCGGGGCCTCGCCGGCGGCCGAGATGTACCGGCGCGCGCGCGTGCGGCCCCGGGAGGGGGTGCTCGTGTACCACGGGATCGGAGGCGAGGAGCTCGATCCGGTCGGCGACCAGGCCATCGCCGCCGCGCTTGCCGGCGGCGCCCGCGTCGCGGTGGCCACGCGCACGGACGCGCAGGCGGCCCGGGTCCAGGCCGCGCATCGGGTCCTCGGCGTGGTCAGCCTGGAGGCGCTCGCCCGCGCTCCGGGCTTCGCGTGGCCCGACGCCATGCCGGACTACGATGCGGATCGCGACGGCTACCGCCGCTACCAGGACGCGACCCTCAAGCCCTTCGGCCAGGCCGTGGGGCGCTTGCTCGCCACGCCCGATAACCCCCGCGGCAACCCCGATCTCGTGGTGGAGCGCGCCGGTCAGGACACGCTCGGCGTCAGCACCTTCCTGACCCGCCCGTTCACCGGCCGCGTCGTGTACCTGGAGGAGACGGCCGGCCGGCGCTTCTCCTTCTACGCGCCGAACGTGTGGATGCACGAGAAGCGCATCCTGTTCCCGAGCTTTGCCATCCTGGGCTCGCACCTGTCGAACGCCCACCAGGCGGAGCAGGTGGTGCGCCTGCTCGACGCCGGCGCGCTGCGTCCCCACCCGCCCGCCGTCGTGGACTGGGGCGCGGTGCCCGCGTCCCACCAGGCGATGCACGAGAACCGCCACCGCGGCACGATGACCGTGCGCGTCGGCGCCACCGCCGCCCTCGACGCGGCCCGCACCGCGCGCCAGGTCTACGAGGCCTGGGGATCGCGCTTCGCCGACGGCGCCGCGGCGCGGCTCCGCTTCGACCCCGTGCGGCCCGGATCCACCGAGCACGTCGCCCTCATCACCGTCGACGCGCCGCCGGCCAACGCCATCGGCCGGGCCACCGTCGAGGACCTGGAGCGCTTCGTGGACCTCATCGAGGCCGATCCCTCCGTCCGCGCCGCCGTCGTCACGGGGGCGGGCACCATGTTCGTGGCCGGCGCCGACATCCGCCTGCTGCGCGCGCTCCCGCGTCCGGGCGACGTGGAGGAGCTGGCGGCGCGGGTCCAGCGCCTGCTCGCGCGCATCGGCCGGCTCCGCGCGCCGGTGATCTCCGCCGTGGACGGCTATGCCCTGGGCGGGGGAAACGAGCTCCAGATGGCGTGTGCGTACCGGGTGGCCGGGGCGCGGGCGGAGCTCGGACAGCCCGAGATCAACCTGCACGTCATTCCGGGCTTCGGGGGCACGCAGATGCTGCCTCGCCTCGTGCTGCGGCATGCGGCGGCGCGAGGGCGGGACCCCCGGGCCGCCCTCGCCGCGGCGCTGGCCGTCCTGCTCGACGGCCGCCGGCGCCCGGCGGCGAGTGCCCAGGCCCTCGGCCTGGTCGACGAGGTCGCGCCGGCCGATGCCCTCTCGCACGCGCTCGGCATCGCGCGGCGCATCGCGGGCGGCGATCCGGCGAAGGCACTCTGGTCGCCGATGAGCGACCAGGCGGCCCTCGACCCCGGGGCGTGGGAGGCGGCGCTCGCCGATCCCGACGTGAAGCGCTGCCTCGCTCATCACGACGCCGTGCCGCGCTCCCTCCCGGCCGCGGCGATCCTCGACACGGTCCGCCTCGGGCTCGCCGAGGGCCTCGACCGGGGGCTGGCCGCGGAGGCGAGGCGCTTCGGTGCGCTGGTGGCCTCGGACGAGGGGCGGGACGGGATCGATCGGTTCCTCGCCCGCCGTCCGTGGCCCCTCCCCCTGCGACCGGTCGGCGCGGGGTGACGCTCCGGCCGCGGGGCCGGCGGCGATGGCCGCTCGCCATCTTCGACCGGACCCGGGTTCTCGAGGCCCCGGGCGGCCTCCGCGTCACACCGTGCGCTGAGGGCGCTCCGGGTTCGGCCAGTCGACGTGGAAGAACGAGCCCCGCGGAGAGTCCACGCGCTCGAAGGTGTGGGCGCCGAAGTAATCGCGCTGGGCCTGGATGAGGCTCGCGGGCAGGCGCGAGGTGCGGTACCCGTCGAAGTAGGCGAGCGCCGCGGAGAAGGCCGGGACGGGAACGCCGTGCCTGACGGCCACGCCCACGGCCTCCCGCCACGCATCCTGCCCGCCGTGGAGCGCGCGGCGGAAGTAGGGGTCGAGCATGAGGTTGACGAGGCCGCCATCCCGGCGGTAGGCGTCGGTGATCTTCTGCAGAAATCGAGCCCGGATGATGCACCCGCCGCGCCAGATGGCGGCGATGGTGCCGAAGTCGAGCCGCCAGCCGTATTCCTTCTGGGCCTGGGCCATGAGCTGGAAGCCCTGCGCGTAGGCGCAGATCTTCGAGCAGTACAGCGCCTGCCGGACGTGCTCGACCAGCCTCGACCGCGCGCCTCGGTAGGGCCGGCGGGGGCCGCGGAGCCGCCGCGCCGCGGCCACGCGCTCGTCCTTGAGCGCGGAGAGGAAGCGGGCGAACACGGCCTCGGCCATCGCGTTGGCGGGGATGCCGAGGTCGAGGGCGTTCACCGACGTCCACTTGCCCGTGCCCTTCTGCCCGGCGGTGTCCAGCACCGCGTCGACGAGGTAGCGCCGGGGGCGGACGGGGTCGCGCTGGCGCAGGATGTCGGCGGTGATCTCCACGAGGTAGCTCCCGAGCTCGCCCTCGTTCCACTGCGCGAAGACATCGGCCAGCTCGGGCGGCCCGAGCCCGCCCAGCTCGGCGAGCGCGTGGTAGGCCTCGGCGATCAGCTGCATGTCGATGTACTCGATGCCGTTGTGGACCATCTTCACGTAGTGACCGGCGCCGTTCGGCCCGATGTAGGCGGTGCAGGGCTCGCCCCCCGTGACCGGGCGGCCCGGGGCGTAGGTCTCGATGGGAACGCCGGTCTTCGCGTCGACCTTGGCCGCGATCGCCTCCCAGAACGGCCGGAGGTGCTTCCACGCCTCGGGATGCCCGCCCGGCATGAGCGAGGGGCCGAAGCGGGCGCCGACCTCGCCGCCGCTCACTCCCGAGCCGAAGAACCGGCATCGGTCCGCGTACTGCTTCTCCCGGCGGATGGTGTCGGTCCACTGGCTGTTGCCGCAGTCCACCACGAGGTCGTCGGGCGCGATCCCGGCCGCGACGAGCTGCTCGACGACGTCGTCGACGGCCGCGCCCGCCTTGACGAGGAGCAGGATCGTGCGCGGGGGGCGCAGCGCTCGCACGAGGTCGGCCAGGGTGGTGCACGAGAGGAGTCGGCCCGGGGTGTCCGGGTGGGCGCGCACGAACTCCTCGGCGACGGCCGTCGTGCGATTGTAGACGGCGACGGCATAGCCGTGGTCGCAGAGGTTGAGGGCGAGGTTCTGGCCCATCACGGCCAGCCCGACGAGTCCCACGTCGGCGAGGGGTTCTGGCGCCAT
>DATKEI010000335.1:0-26371 GCA_035544455.1 Binatia bacterium
GGCGGGCGTTGGTGCTGACGGCGCTCGCCTTACTCGAACGCCACACCCCGGTATCCACTGGCGGCCACCCGGTCGCACCACTCGCGGTATTCTGGCGCCGTGCCGCTGTAGCGGGCAATGATGCGGACGTGCTTGCCCTCGACGTTCATGTTGACGCCCGTCATCCAGGAGTCGACCTCGTTGGAGAGGAGACCCTCGCCCTTTTTCTTGACGAAGGCCGTCCACTCGTCCACCGCCTCTCGCCCGGCGTCAGCGACGCTCAGACCACGCTCGTCCATGTAGCCGAGGAGATCGCGGATCCATTCGACGTTGTACTCGATGCTGCGCGGAATGTTGCCGAGCGCGGTGTGCGGGCCCATCACCATGAACATGTTCGGGAAGCCGTCGACCATCACGCCGATGAAGGTGGAGGGACCGCCCTTCCACCTGTCCTTCAGTGCCTGCCCACCTCGCCCCCGGATATCGATGCGATCGAAGCTGCCGGTGATGGCGTCGAAGCCGGTCGCGTAGACGATGATGTCGAACTCGATCTCCCGGTCGCTGGTCTTCAGGCCGTGCCGCGTGATCCGCTCGATCGGGGTGTCGAGGATGCTGACCAGTTCGACGTTCGGCTGGTTGTAGACCTCGTAGTAGTGGGTTTCCTGCGGCACGCGGCGGGTGCCGAAGCCGTGGTCTTTCGGGATCAGCATGTCCGCGACCTTCGGGTCGTTCACCCGTTGGCGGATCTTGCTCGCCACGAAGTCTGAGAACAGCGCGTTCGCCGCTGGGTCGATCAGCATATCGCGGAAGTTGCCCATCCAGATCTCGAAGCCCGGTGAGGCGTAGAGCTTCTCCCAGAACGCGCGGCGCTCCTCCTCGCTGACCTCGAACGTGTTGCGCGGGTCGGTGGTGTGCACGAAGCAGGCGGCCGTCTCCTGGCACCGCGCGAACAGTTCGGGATAGCCCTTCCGGATCTCGTCCATCTCTTCCTTGGGGATGGGCCGGTTGTGCAGCGGCGTGCACCAGTTCGGACGGCGCTGGAAGACGGTGAGATGCCCGGCGGTCTTGGCGATCTCCTGGATGGCCTGCACGCCGGTCGCGCCGGTGCCGATCACGGCCACCCGTTTCCCTGCGAACGTGACGGGATGCTTGGGCCAGAGACCGGTGTGATAGGCCTCGCCTTCGAAGTCGTCGACGCCCGCGATCCGTGGCATGGTCGGGGCGGAGAGCGGGCCAACCGCGGTGACGAGGGAGCGCGAGCGGTAACGGCGGCCATCCTCCAGCGCGATCTCCCAGGCGGTGCGGGCCTCGTCGAAGGCCGCCGCCCTGACCCGACTCCGGAGCTGGATGTCCCGGCGCAAGTCGAACGTGTCGGCGACGTGGTTGAGGTAGCGCTCGGTCTCCGTCTGGGGCGCGAAATGCTCGGTCCAGTCCCATGCGTCGAGAAGCTCCTGGCTGAAGGAGTAGCCGTAGGAATAGCTCTCGGAGTCGAAGCGGCAGCCCGGATAGCGGTTCCAGTACCACGTGCCGCCGACACCGGTCCCGGCTTCGAACACCCGTACCTTCTGGCCGATCTTCCGCAAGCAGTAGAGCTGGTACAGACCGGAGATGCCCGCACCGATGATGATCGTGTCGTAGTCCAGGCCCGGAGTGGATTCAGGGCGGCTCACGGGCGCGGACGAGGTGGCCATGGTCGGGGTCCTTCCTTCTCGATTCGGCGGTGGCCTGGCGCGGAGCGCGCACTCAGACCAGCGGCTCCCAGAACCGCTGGATCTCGAGGAGGTAGCCGTTGGGATCGCGCACGAAGGCGTTGTAGATCCGGTACGGAGGGTTCTCGGCGGGCTCCTTGACGAACTCGACGCCCTCTCCCTTGAGGCGCGCGCACCATTCGTCCACGTGGTCGGTGATCAGGGTGAGGGTGAGGCCCGGCCGGGGCGCCGGGGCGTCTGCCCGCTGGCAGAAGCCGAGGTAGGCGGTGCCGGCGACGTGATAGATGCGGCAGGTGCCCTGGTCGCGGGCGAGCCGGAGTCCGAGGACGCGCTCGTAGAAGTCGGCGGTGCGGGCGAGGTCCCGGGTGTCAAGGAACGTGATCTGCTGCGCAAGTGGGTATCCGTCCCGGGTCATCTTGGCCAGGGATTGTCTCACGACTCACGATGGGCTGTGTCTTCGCCGGCCGAATGTCGGGTCTATCCGGTCTCCCGTTCTAAGCGCTCAGCGAAGCTTTTGGGGCCACAAGTTCGCCGGCAAACTTGCCGGCAAGTGACAAGAATGCCGTTGACAACCTGCGCGAGGCCGCCTGACAATCGCCACATGCTTCTCGTGGCGCCGCCTCTCAGATCCCTCGAGCCCCATGAGTCCCTTAAAAGGGCCGGCCTTCGATTCGGCGACAAGGGTACTCACACGAGCCGGACGATCATGCTGGGCGAACTTGGTGAGCTCCTGGCCGCCGTGCCGGCCGACGGGGGCGTGGATGCTTACGAAACGGCGGCCGTTGACAACAATGCTCTCGGTAAGCCCACCGCCGCGACCCGCCGACTGACCTTCCAGCGGCTGAGGGAGCTCTATGGGCTCGATCTTCGGGTTCCGGTGTTCCGCATCTTGCGCCGGCTCTGGGCCGTTGACGCGGCGGGGCGCCCACTCCTCGCCCTCCTCTGCGCGCTGGGTCGGGATCCGCTACTGCGCTGCACTGCTCCCGCGGTCCTGCAGCTTTCGCCAGGCGGAGAACTGGTTAGAGGCAGCTTCCTGACCGTCATCCGGGAAGCAGTTGGCGACCGCCTGAACGACGCCGTGCTCGATAAGGTTGCGAGGAATGCGGCCAGCTCGTGGTGTCAGTCCGGCCACCTCACAGGGCGCATGCGCAAGATCCGCAAGGGCGTCGTGCCGACCCCTGGGTCACTTTCCTTCGCCCTCTGGATGGGCACCCTGGAGGGGCTCGCCGGGGAGGCCCTCCTTGACTCCAGATGGGCCCGCGTGCTCGACCGTAGCGGGTGGGGGCTGTTGCCGGTAGCGCTCCAGGCGAAGCAGCTCGGCCTCCTGCACGTCCGGGCGGGCGGCGGCGTGGTCGAGATCGATGTCGGCCGCCTGGACCCGGTGGCGAGGCCAGCCTGAGCATGGGCAGGGTCGAGGAGCTGGCCGCGGCGTACCAGCACCACCTGAGCGTGCCCTGGCAGCGCACCCTGGCCGGAGCCCAGCGCGTGACGGTCGTGGTCTACGAGAAGGAGCTGGAACGCACGCTGCGCGCGCGCATCGGCGAGTTCGAGCAGACCACCCGCCGCGGCGGCCGTGGCTGGAAGCTCGTCGATTGCACCAGCTGGTTCGCCGAGTGGATGGCGAGTGTGGACTACCGGGACGCCTACTTCGAGGACCCTGCTCTCATCGGCATGAAGCTCGACGCCGAGTTCCGGCCCGCGGTGGTCCGCCGGCTGGCGGCTGAGCTAGAGGCCGCGGACGAAAGCACCGCCGTGGCGCTCCTCGGAGTGGCCTCGCTCTTCGGGCTTCTGCGCGTGTCCGAGCTGATTCGTCAGGTCGAGCAATCCATCCGCGGGCGGCTCGTGGTGTTCTTCCCTGGCACGAAGAACGAGAACAACTATCGGCTGCTCGACGCCCGCGACGGGTGGAACTACCTGGCCAGCGGTATCACGCTCCACGGTGGAGGGACCGGGCCGTGAAGATCTACGAGCTGCTCGACCGTGACCCCAGGACCGGGCGCCTGGCGAACAACGGCCAGGCCCGGATCATCGACAGCGCCGACGACAGGGCGCGGGCCGAGCTGCGCGCGGAGCTCGAGACCTTCGTCTGCGACGGCCGCTTCGGTGACGCCCTCCAGCGCATCCTCGACCGCTACCTCGCCAACCTGGGGACGCCCCGGCAGGACTCGGCCTGGATCAGCGGCTTCTTCGGCAGCGGCAAGTCGCACCTGCTCAAGATGCTGGTCCACCTCTGGGTCAACACCCGCTTCGACGACGGTTCGACCGCCCGGGGCCTGGTCCGCGGCGGGTTGCCCGACGAGGTCGAGGCACAGCTCCGCGAGCTGGACATCCATGTCCGCCGCGCCGGCAAACCGGCCATGGCCGCCGCCGACACCCTGCTTGGCGGCAGCGTGGACCATGTCCGACACACCGTGCTTTCCATCCTGCTGCGAGCCTGCGGCTGGCCCGCCCAGTACCCGCAGGCGATGTTCTGCTTCTGGCTGCGCGAGCAGAACCTTCTGGACCCGGTCCGCGCAGCCGTCCAGGCCGCTGGCCGGGATTGGATCCGCGAGCTGAACGATCTCTACGTCAGCCCGGTTATCGCCCGCGCGCTGATCCAGGCCGCGCCCGACTTCGCGGCGGACGAGAAGGCGGCCCGGCAAGTACTGGTCCGCCAGTACCCGCAGCTCGCGACCGACATCACAACGCAGCAGTTCATAGAGGCGGCCCGCAAGGCGCTCGCGCCAGACGGCCAGCTCCCGCTCACCCTGCTCGCGCTGGACGAGGTGCAGCAGTACATCAACGAATCGGCGGACCGGGCGGCCGCCATCACTGAAGCGACCGAGGCCCTGCAGACGCAGTTCGACAGTCGGGTCATGCTCGTCGCTGCGGGGCAATCAGCGCTGTCGGCTGGCACCCACGCCCTGATGTGGCTGCGCGATCGCTTCCGCGTCACGGTCGAGCTGACCGACGCAGACGTGGAGGTGGTGACGCGCAAGGTCCTGCTCCGGAAGAAGCCGAGCGGCATCCCCGCCCTCGAGAAGCTCTTCGACGCCCACGCCGGCGAGGTCGCCCGGCATCTCCAGGGCTCGCGGATCGGCCAGCGACCCGAGGACCGCCCGGACCGCATCTCCGACTATCCCCTCCTGCCCACGCGACGGCGGTTCTGGGAGGCGTGCTTCCGCGCGGCCGACGCGCCAGGCAGCTATAGCCAGCTCCGCTCGCAACTCCGCATTCTTCACGATTCGCTCCACGACGTGGCCGAGCGCGACCTGGGCGCCGCCATCCCGGCCAGCGATCTGTTCGATGCCCTGGCCCCGAGCCTCGTGAACACGGGCGTACTGCTGAACGAGATCAACACGCGCATCCAGAAGCTCGACAACGGCACCGAGGCGGGCCGACTGCGGCGCGACCTGTGCGGCCTGGTCTTCCTGATCGGCAAGCTGCCGCGCCAGGAGGGCGTGGACCTGGGCGCCAGGGCCGACACCCAGACCCTGGCCGACTTGCTCGTGCGCGATATCACCGTCGATTCCGGGCCGTTTCGCAAGCGGGTGGACGAGACCCTGGGCGCGCTGGCCGGCGAGGGCGTCCTCATGAAGGTGGGCGAAGAGTTCCGCCTCCAGACCACCGAGGGCGCCGAGTGGGACCGGGCCTTCCGCGAGCGCCAGGCGGCTCTCCGCCAGAACGAAGTGGAGATCGCCGCCCGGCGGGACCAGCTCTTCGGCCAGGCAGTCCAGGCCATCCTGGCCGGTATCAAGCTCTCGCACGGCGAGGCAAAGCTTCGCCGCACCCTGGAGCTCCACGCCGGCGGCGAGGCGCCGCCCCCGGGCGGCGACCAGGTGACGGTCTGGCCGCGCGACGGCTGGTCGTGCGCCCGGCGTGACGTGGAGAGCGAGGCCCGCCGCCGCGGCCCCGAGGACCCGATGCTTCACGCGCACCTGCCCAAGAGGAGCGCCGACGAGCTGAAGGACCGCATCATCGACGCCGAGGCCGCGCAGCAGGTCCTGCACCACAAGGGTGTTCCGGCCTCGCCCGAAGGCAACGAAGCGCGCGAGAGCATGGACAGTCGCCGGCGCGTGGCCGAGAGCAGCCGGGACGGCATCGTGCGCGAGGTGATCCGCGCCGCCCGGATGTTCCAGGGTGGGGGCAGCGAGGTCTTCGGCGAGGGTCTGGCCGAGAAGATCGCGACCGGTGCCCAGGCCTCGCTGGCAAGGCTCTTCCCCCGGTTCGACGAGGGGGACCACCGCGCCTGGGAGCCCGCCGTCAAACGGGCCAGGGACGGCTCGGACCAGCCCTTCAAGGTGGTCGGCTGGGACGGGGCCACCGAGGAGCATCCCGTTTCCAGGGAGGTGCTCGCGCGCGCGGGCGCGGGCGCGCGCGGGACGGATCTCCATAAGGCACTCAAGTCTTCCCCCTACGGTTGGCCCCAGGACGCCATCGATGCCGCCCTGATCGCGCTCCACCGCAGCGGGCATCTCCGGGCCACACGCAGCAATGGCCAGCCCGTGGTCCCGGGTAGCCTCGATCAGGCCGGCGTCAAGGGCGCGGAGTTCCGCGCCGAGCGGGTGCGCCTGACCACGAGCCAACGCATCGCGCTGCGCGGGCTCTTCGGCCAGATCGGCGTGGCCGCCCGCAGCGGGGAGGAAGAAGCCCGCGCCGCCGGGTTCCTCGACGCACTCGTGGCCCTCGCCGCCCGGGCCGGGGGCGAGGCGCCGCTCCCAGCGGCGCCCGACACGCGGCCCATCGAAGGGCTAAAGCGCCTGGCCGGCACCGAGCAGCTCGGCGCCATCCTGGACCGCAAGGACGCGATCGCCGAGAGCATCCGGGCCTGGACCCGGCTTGCCGAGCGGGCCGAGGCCCGCCGCCCCGCCTGGGCCCTGGCCATCGCGATGCGCCATCACGCCGAAGGACTTCCAATCCTCGTCGATGTGGGCCCGCAGCTCGATGCCGTCGTGCCTCAGCGGTCCCTGCTCGACGACAGCGATCACGTGGGGCCGCTGGTCTCAGCCCTTGGCGCAGCCCTCCGCGAGCGTCTCACGGCGTCCCACGCCGCGCTGACCGCGGCCGTCCAGCAAGCCGCGGCCATGCTCGCCGCCGACGTCACGTGGACGGGTCTCGACCCCGCCGGCCAGGCGGCGATCTGCCGTGAGGTCGGCCTCGTGACGCCCCCGGCACTGCAGATCGGCACGGACGACAGCCTCCGCCGGACCCTCGACGCGCGCCCGCTCTCCGCCTGGCGCGACAACCTGGATGCCGTGCCCCACCGCATCGCCCGGGCGCTTGACCAGGCGGCCGCGCGCCTCCCGGCAGGAGGCTCAGGGCCGGCTACGACCATCGCAATCCGCCGGGGCACGCTCGCGGACGAGGGGGCGGTGCGAGCCTGGCTGGCGGAGCACGAGGAGAAGCTCGTCGAGGCGGTCCGCAAGGGCCCGGTGATCGTGAGCTAGGACCAGCGCCGTGCCTGCACTTCCCGACGGCCTCCGCAAGCTGCTCGCAACCGCGATAAGGGATGCCCGCCGCGTGGCGGAGTCCGGGGCGCGCAAGGCCCTCGAGGCGCTCGCGGTCCCCCGTCCCCAGTTCCACGACTCGATGACTGTCGAGGAGCAAGCGCTGCGCAGGCGCCTGCGCGCGCACGGCCGGCAGCTCGGCGACGTCCGTGACCGCAACGGCGCCCAGGAGATCGGCCGGCTCGCGCACGAGGTGGCTTACGAGCACTGGCACCGCATGCTCTTCGCCCGCTTCCTGGCCGAGAACCACTTGCTGATCGAGCCCGACTCGGGTGTGGCCATCTCCATGGCGGAATGTGAGGAGCTAGCCCGGGACCAGGGCGCGGACCCGTGGGCGCTGGCCGCCCGCTTCGCCCAGTGCATGTTGCCGCGGATCTTCCGCCCGGACGATCCCGCGCTGGCCGTGACCCTCGCCCCGGAGACCCGCCAGGCGCTGGAACGCCTCCTCGCGTTCCTTCCCGCCGCAGTCTTCACGGCAGACGACGCCCTGGGCTGGACCTATCAGTTCTGGCAGGCGGAGAAGAAGGACGAGGTGAACGCGAGTGGGGTCAAGATCGGCGCGGACGAGCTGCCCGCGGTCACCCAGCTTTTCACCGAGCGCTACATGGTGCTCTTTCTCTTCCACAACACCATCGGCGCCTGGCGAGCGGGGAAGGTCCTTGCCGACCGTCCTGACCTGGCCCAGGCCGCCGCGAGCGAGGCCGAGCTGCGCGAGGCCGTCCGGCTTTGCGCCGGCGGCGGCTACGACTTCACCTATCTGCGCTTCGTGCGCGAGCCGCACGAGGGCGACGAGGAGGGCAAGCCCTCCCCGCCGTGGCGGCCAGCGGCCGGAATCTTCCCCGACTGGCCGCAGCGGGCCGCGGAGCTGCGCATCCTGGACCCCTGCTGCGGCAGCGGCCACTTCCTCGTCGAGGGTCTGGAGCTGCTCGTCCGGCTGCGGATGGAGGAGGAAGGCCTCGGCCTGGAGCCCACCCTCCGTGCCGTCCTGGCCGAGAACCTCTTCGGGCTCGAGATCGATCCCCGCTGCACCCAGATCGCCGCCTTCAACGAAGCCCTCGCAGCATGGAAGCTCGTCGGCCGGCCCATCGACCTGCCCCCGCTCCACATCGCCTGTGTGGGTTTGGCACCAAACGCGACCAAGGGCGAGTGGCTTGCCTTGACGTCTGGCGACGAGAGGCTCCGGAACGGGATGGAACAACTGTATGAAGTCTTCGAGCAGGCCCCCGAGCTAGGAGCGCTCATTGATCCGCGGGGGCGCCCAGACGAGTCTCCGACGCGGGACATGTTCGCGGCTGACTGTCTCGAACTTCAGCCCCTCCTTGCGCGGGCACTTGGACGCGAGCAGAGGAATGAAGATGAAGGCGAGCGCACCGTCGCGGCTCATGGCATGGCTCGTGCAGCCTCGCTCCTCGCCGAGCAGTACACTCTTGTCATTACCAACGTCCCCTATTTAGGGCGCCCAGACCAAAGCGAGTCGTTGAGGCAACATTGCCAAAGACGCTATGCGCGTTCGAAGGCAGACCTCGCAACGTGCTTCATCGAACGTGCCCTCGCAAGCTGCGGAGCAGGATGTTCGGTCGGGATAGTCGCGCCGCTCAGCTGGCACTCTCAGCCTCGCTATCGGCATCTTCGCGAGCACCTGCTCGACTCGCACTCGTTGGACATTCTGGGCATCTTAGGGCCTCGCGCGTTCCAAACGATAAGCGGCGAGCGAGTATCTGTCGCTCTCGCTGTGATCAGCACAGTCCCACCGCGAGCCCATCACCAAGTCTGCGGTGTTGAAGCTGGAGACCAACCGGGAGTGATCGAGAAGTCAAACGCGCTGCAATCGCAACCGGTCAGATGGGTTGAACAGGCGCGCATTCGAGAGAATCCCGATGCTCGGATTCTGTTGGAGAGTTCGGAGGCGCTTGAGAGGCTCGAGAAGCATGCCAGTTGCATTCAGGGCTTAGCGACAAGCGATGATCCACGATTCACCTGTGTGTTCTGGGAGATTCCCGGGATTCGTGGGGGTTGGGAACGACTCGCGGGCACCGTTGACAAGACACAGCTGTTTGGGGGTCGCGAGCGTCTCCTCCGGTGGGAGAACGGTGAAGGAGCGTACTACGAACACGCTCAAGCACTAAAGGTCGAGGGGCGCCTCGGCGGATGGAAGTCGGGCGGCGAGGCAAGAGGGCGGGACGGTGTTCTCGTGAGCCAGATGAGCACAATTCCTGTGACACTCCATAGTGGCGACTTCTTCGACCACAACGCCGCTGTGCTCATCGTCGACGACGATGAGCTGCTACCAGCCGTCTGGTGTCTTGCCGCATCACCGGCGTTCGGGTCCGAAGTGAGGCGCCTCGACAAGTCACTGAAGCCAAGCAATCGCGTT
Source organism: Binatia bacterium (assembly GCA_035544455.1). Taxonomy (GTDB): domain Bacteria; phylum Methylomirabilota; class Methylomirabilia; order Rokubacteriales; family CSP1-6; genus DATKEI01. The sequence goes on from DATKEI010000335.1 coordinate 9,549, forward strand.
TTCGTGAAGGTTCCGTTCGACGCCGCCTACTGGAGAACAGTTGCCGACGAGAGGTACCCTGACGGGCTGCCCGAACCACGATCAGGCGACCCGAACCAGTGGCTCTTCCACGGCCACCCTGCCGAAGCCGAGCCAGCAACCGCGCTTCAGGTTGCCGTCGGACGCCTTCTCGGCTATCGGTGGCCCCCGGAACACGATCCGGACATGCGCCTCGCCACCGACGCGCGGGCGTGGGTGGCGCGCTGCCAGGAGCTCGACATCTTCGCGGATGAGGATGGAATCGTCTGCCTGACCGCGCTCCGCGGGGAGGCACCCGCGGCCGATCGCCTCCGCGGGCTGCTGGCTGCCGCGTTCGGAGCCAAGTGGTCCTCCGTGAGGGAGCGCGAACTCCTCGCGGCGGCCGGCGACGGGAAGACCCGCGAGTCCCTAGAGGAATGGTTGCGCGATCACTTCTTCGAGGAACACTGCCGGCTCTTCCACCAGCGTCCCTTTATCTGGCACGTCTGGGACGGGCGGCGCGACGGCTTCCACGCGCTGGTGAGCTACCACCGCCTCGCGGGCCCGAACGAGGAGGGGCGGCGGATACTGCAGGCGCTCGCCTACAGCTACCTCGGCGACTGGATCGAGCGGCAGAAGGCGGAGCAGCGCGAGGGCCGGGAGGGCGCCGACGGCCGCCTGGCCGCGGCCCTGGACCTCCAGGCCCAGCTCGCCCGGATCCTTGCCGGTGAGCCGCCGTGCGACATCTTCGTACGGTGGAAGCCACTTCACCACCAGCCCATCGGCTGGGAGCCCGACATCAACGACGGCGTGCGGCTGAACATCCGGCCGTTCCTCTCGGTGGAGCTGCGCGCGGGCGGCCGCAAGGGCGCCGGCATCCTGCGCTGGAAGCCCGCCATCGACTGGAGGAGGAATCGCGGCAAGGAGCCGCGGAACCTCCGCCCCAAGGCCGACTTTCCCTGGTTCTGGGAGTGCCCAGGCGACGGTCAGCTCGATCAGCGCGCCGACTTCTCCGGCGGTCACGCCTTCGACGGCAACCGCTGGAACGACCTCCACTACACCAACGCCGCGAAGCGCGCCGCACGCGAGCGTGCCCAGGGAACCGGGCGCGGATGACCGACCCAGGACGCCTCCTCTCCGAGGATGAGATCCGCGCGCTCCTTTCCCGGGACGAAGGACAGTTTCTCGAGTTCAAGTCGGTGTGGGACCAGGAGGGGGCGACGTGGCGGGGCTTGAGGCGGCGACAGGTGCGCGACACGATCGCGGAATACGTGGCGGCATTCGCGAATGCCGATGGCGGCCCGCTTCTCCTCGGTGTCGAGGATGACGGGCGGGCCACGAGGCATGGCTACCCCGAGGAGGCCGTGCTCGACTCCCTCGCGGTGCCCGGACGGCGGCTGCGCCGGTCCGGTGCCATACCGGGCGGATCCGGATCGATGGCGTCGAGGTTCTCGCGTTCGACGTGCCCAATGCACCTGAAGCCGTCATGGTCGAGGTGAACGGCTTTCGGTACCGAGTCGGCGACCAGGTCGTCCGGGAGCCCCAGGAGGTCATCAGCCGACGCAAGGGCCAGGCCGAGCTCAAGAACGCTGACTATCGCGACATGTTCAGGCTCAGCCGCTACGCTGCCGTCCGGGAGCTGCGGCGCCTCGCCGACGAGGGTTTCCTCCGGATCGAGGGTGAACGGCGCGGAACACGGTACCTGCCTCACGCGGCCCTCGGCGTGGCAAGAGAATGAGCGTTATGACGCCGATATGTGCGCACATAGTCGCTCACGCAGACGAGGATGGAGATCGGGTGATGTACGAGTTCCGCCACAGCAGCATCGCCAGGCGGACTGTGTACGAGCGAGCCGTGGAGGCGGCGGGCCGTGCTTGACTCCGCCGGGCGGCTGCTCGACAAGATCCGTCTAGGCGAGGATGGCCGGCTCGAGTGCAAGGCCATGGTCTTCGCCGCCGGCAAGGTCAGAGGCCCGAGTCGTGACGAGCTGGCGGACGAGCTGGCGGCGTTCGCCAATGCGCGCGGGGGCATCGTGGTCCTCGGCGTCGACGACCGGACGCGGGAGGTCGCCGGCATCCCGCCGGACCGCCTCGACCTGGCGGAGCGCTTCGTCCGGGAGATGGTGCAGGACGTAGTCAAGCCTCCACTGTTTCCGCTGATCGAGAAGGTGGAGTTGCCGGGTCCGGACGGACGGCCCCGCGCCGTCATCAAGGTCGAGGTGCCCCGGAGCCTCTTCGTGCACCAGAGCCCGGGCGGCTACTTCCACCGGGTCGGCAGCTCCAAGCGCCGGATGGAGACGGAGTATCTCATCCGCCTGGGGCAGCAGCGCAGCCAGGCTCGGCTCATCCGGTTCGACGAGCAGGTAGTGCCGGACGCGGCGCTGGGCGATCTCGCTCCCGATCTCGTGGACCGCTTCCGCACGCCACAAACGCGGGATGACCGGGAGACGCTGCTCCGCAAGCTCGGCATGGCCAGGGAGGACGAGGACGGGGTGCTGCGCCCGACGGTGGCGGGCGTGTTGCTGGGGGCGAGTCACCCGGAGCACTGGCTCCGGCATGCCTTCGTCCAGGCCGTCGCCTACCGCGGAGAGGGGGCGCCGGGCGCCGGGGACGCGACCGGCTACCAGATCGACGCCAAGGACCTCGGCGGGCCGCTTGACTCTCAAGTGGCCGACGCATGCCGCTTCGTCGTCCGGAACATGCGGGTCGCCGCGTCCAAGACGATCGGTCGCCGGGACCTGCCCCAGTACGATCTGACGGCCGTGTTCGAGGCCCTCGTCAATGCGGTCGCGCACCGGGACTACTCGATGTACGGCTCCAAGATCCGCCTGCGCATGTTCGCGAATCGGCTCGAGATCTACTCGCCCGGGGCGCTCGCCAACACGATGACGGTAGACAGCCTACCCTTCCGGCAGGCGAGCCGCAACGAGACCATCGCCAGCCTGCTCGCCAAGTGCCCCGTCCCGGCGGACATCGGCGGGCTGGAGACGCCGCGGTCCACGCTGATGGACCGGCGGGGTGAGGGCGTTTCCATCATCCTGGAGCGGAGCGAGCGTCTCTCCGGCCGGCCTCCCGTGTACGAGCTGCCCGACGAGTCGGAGGTGAAGCTGACCATCTTCGCCGCCTCCATTGACCCGGGGCCCGGCGCCGGCTCCGCGTGATGGCTGCGCCCGACCGCTCCGCGTCCGCCACCGTGCTCGACCGGCTTGTCGAGCACCTCCGTGCGCGGGACGCGGCCCTCGACGGCCAGACGCGCGCGGCCGCCATCCTGTGGACCGATCCCCGGGCGGAATGGCAGCCGGCGATCGGCCTGGTACAGGCCCGGGTCGAAGAGCTACTGGTGCTGGGCGCCTACAAACCAGAGGCGCGCACCGGGCCTGCGATCTGGATCCGCTGCCTCGTGGACGGAGCCCTCGCTGAGCCGGGACGGCCTGACGGACGCGCGCCCATCGTCTACCTGCCGGGTGTGGCCCGCCAGGACCTGCGCGCGGGCGAGGAGTGTCGGGCGGCGCTCAAGCCCCTGGTCGAGCTGATGTACCGCGGCGCGATGTGGCTACAGCCCAACGGCAACGACTGGGGGGTTGCGACGTTCCTCACGTCCCCCCGGGGGCTGGGCCTGGACATCGCCCGCGACCGCGCCACTGCCGATGCCCTGCTCCGGGCCCTGCCCGAGGTGGCCCTTACTCCGGTGGCCCAGCTCGCTGGGAAGCACCTCCAGGCGGACGACTTCGACCGCATGCTCGCCGCGGACGTCGTCCGGGACCTCCTGCGGTGGATGGGCGACCCGGAAGGCACCCGGGCGCGCCTCGGCGCCAACGGCTGGGCCGCCTTCCGCGGTCGCTGTCGGGAAGAGATCGGCTTCGATCCCGACACCGAGGCCGACGTCATCGCCGGCGAACGGCTGGGCGCGGGCCAAGGGGCCTGGACAACGGTGTGGGACCGGTTCGCGGAGGCTCCGCGGAGCTACGGGGAGCTGGCGCGTCTCCTCCGCCGAAGCCGCCCCGTCGGCGACCTGCCCTTCGACCGCGAGCGCTGGCCGGACCTGAACGACCAGGACGAGGACGCCGTGCGCGCCTCTCTTGGGGCGCTGACGGCGCGCGGCCACCGCGAAGCCTGCGAGGCGGTGGCACGGCTGGAGCAGGAGCATGGCGTGCGGCGCGGCTGGGTCTGGGGAAGGATGGGGCTGTCGCCGATGGCCCAGGTCATGGAGCCGCTCTCGCGGCTGGCCGCTGCCGCCCGGACGGCGCTCGGCGGGACCACGCCCGACGACGTGGCCAGCGCCTATCTCGTGCGGGGTTGGCAAGGAGATGCAGCCGCCTGGGAGGCGATCGCCGCCGCGCCCACGGCGGACGAGAGGCTCGTAGCTGATGCGGTCCGCCACCTCCTGCTGCCGTGGCTCGACGACTCCGCCCGCGCCTTCCAGGCGGCCGTGGCGCGCGCGCCACTTCCCGGCCGGGGGATGGAGGCGCTGGTCGAGGCGGGAGAGGATTGCTGTGTCCTCTTCGCCGACGGTCTGCGGTACGACCTGGGCCAACGGCTCGCCGAACGGCTCGAAGGCCGGGGTTGTCGCACAATCGTCCGGTGCCGCTGGTCGGCGCTACCGACTGTCACCGCGACGGCGAAACCCGCCGTGACGCCCGTGGCCGACGCGGTCGCCGGCCGGACGCTGGGGGAGGATTTCGCGCCGACGATCGAGCACACCGGCCAGCCGGCCGGCGCCCAGGCTCTCAGGGCGGCGATGCAGGAGCGCGGTTACCAGATCCTGGGGCAGGCTACGCTGGACGTGCCGCTGACCCATCCCGCGCGCGGCTGGGACGAGGCCGGCGAGATCGACGCCCTCGGCCACAAGATCGGTTCCCGGCTGGCGCGCCAGATCGACGAGGAGATCGAGCGGCTGGCCGTGCGCGTCCTCGGCCTCCTGGACGCGGGTTGGTCGGCTGTGCGCGTCGTCACCGACCACGGCTGGCTCCTGCTGCCGGGCGGCCTGCCGAAGGTCGATCTCCCAAAGCACCTGACGGCCAGCCGCTGGTCGCGGTGCGCGGTGATCGCCGGGGGGGCCACGCCCGAGGTCACCCGCGCGCCTTGGCACTGGAATCCCAGCGAGTGGTTCGCGACCGCGCCGGGCATCACCTGCTTCAACAAGTCCGACGAGTACGCGCACGGGGGGCTGAGCATCCAGGAATGCCTCACGCCTGACCTCCTGATCGAGCGGGCGGGCGAGGGCGGCACGGGGGCGGCGATCACGTCGATCACCTGGCGGGGCCTGCGGTGCTTCGTGGTAGCGCGCGTGCGCGGCGGTCCCGTGGTGGCCGACCTGCGCCTGGGGCGCGCCTCGGGCGCCTCGGCCGCCGCCGCGCCCAAGCGGGTGGAGGCGGATGGCTCGGTCAGCCTCGTACTCGCTGGAGACGAGCACGAGGCAGCGCCGCTCATCCTCGTCCTTGTGGACGAGGCCGGGCACATCCTCGCCTACGCGCCGACCCGAGCAGGGGTGGACTCATGACGCGGTCCCGGATCGAGATGGACCGCCTCGACCGCATCGCGGCCGAGGCCTTCCCCGGTTACCTCGTCCGCAAGGATCTCGTGCGGCGCTACGCGCGGCAGTACCCGGTCCCCACCTACGTGGTCGAGTTCCTGCTGGGCCGCTACTGCGCCAGCACCGACGAGCGGGAGATCGAGGAGGGCCTGGAGATCGTCGAGAAGCAGCTCCAGGGCCGGACGGTGCGGACCGGCGACCAAGAACTGTTCAAGGCCCGGGCGCGCGAGGACGGAGCCGTCAAGCTCATCGACATCGTCCGCGCGCGGCTCGACGTCAGGAACGACTGCTACATCGCGGAGCTGCCCAGCCTCACGCTCGGCGACGTCCAGATCGCCGACAGCATCGTGAAGGCGAACGAGCGGATGCTGACCGACGGCTTCTACGCCGAGGTCACGCTTGAGTACGATCCGCTCCTCGCGCAGGAGCGGAACGGGCGCCCGTTCCGCATCGCCGCGCTCCGCCCCATCCAGATGTCCAAGCCGGACGTGCTCCACACTCTGGCCCGGGGACGCCACGCCTTCACCACGGAGGAGTGGCGGCACTTCCTGATCCGGTCGATCGGGCTCGAGCCGGGCGCCCTGGACGACCGCGCCCAGCGCGTGGTCGTTCTCCGCATGGTCCCCTTCGCCGAGCGCAACTTCAACCTGGTCGAGCTCGGGCCTCGCGGCACGGGGAAGAGCCACATCTACCAGCAGATCTCGCCGTACTCGCACCTCCTCTCCGGTGGAAAGGCGACGGTGGCCAAGATGTTCGTCAACATGGCCAGCGGCCAGCGCGGGCTGGTCTGCCAGTACGACGTCGTGTGCTTCGACGAGGTGTCGGGTATCTCCTTTGACCAGAAGGACGGTGTCAACATCATGAAGGGCTACATGGCTTCCGGCGAGTTCAGCCGCGGCAAGGAGAGCATCCGCGCCGAAGGCGGCCTCGTGATGGTGGGCAACTTCGAGGTGGACGTGCACCAGCAGCAGCGCATCGGCCACCTGCTGAGCCCGCTCCCGAAGGAGATGCGCAACGACACCGCCTTCCACGATCGGGTCCACGCCTACGCCCCGGGCTGGGACTTCCCGAAGCTCAATCCCAAGGACCACCTGACCGACCACTTCGGGCTGGTGAGCGACTTCCTGAGCGAGTGCTGGAGCCGGATGCGGCAGACAAGCCGGCTGTCCGTCCTCCAGAATCGCGTGTTCTGGGGCGGTGCCCTGAGCGGCCGGGACATCGAGGCCGTGAACAAGACGGCGTCCGGCCTCATCAAGCTCCTCTTCCCGGACCCGAGCATGCCCGTCCCCGACGAGGACGTCGAGTGGATCGTGCGCCTCGCCCTCGAGGCGCGTCGCCGCGTGAAGGAGCAGCAGAAACGCTGCCTCAAGAGCGAGTTTCGCAACACGCACTTCTCCTTCACCCTGGGCGTCAACGGCATCGAGCGCTTCGTGGCCACCCCCGAGCTGCACAGCGACGAGGCGATCGACGACGACCCGCTCCCGCCCGGCCAGGTTTGGGCCATCAGCCCGGGCAGCGGGGAGGCGGGAGCCGGGCTCTATCGAGTCGAGATCGCTATCGGGCCGGGCAGCGGGGTCAGAGTCCTTAACCATCCGATCCCCCCCGCCTTTCGCGAGAGCGTCAGGGTAGGCGAGCAGAACCTCTACACCCGCGCCCGGGAGCTAGTGGGCGACAGGGATGCGCGCGCCCACGAATACTCCGTGCAGTTGCGCCCGTTCGACGCCGACAAGTCCGGCGCGGGCCTCGGCCTCCCCGTGCTCGTGGCGCTCGTCGGGGGCCTGTTGGAACGGAGCACGCGCGGGGGCACAGTTGTGGTGGGGCCCCTTAACCTCGGCGGATCGCTGGAACTGCTGGCGAATCCAGTGGCGATTGCCGAACTGGCCGTCGACAAGCAGGCGTCCACGCTGCTCATGCCCGTCGCAACCCGCCGTGGTCTGAACGATCTGTCGGACGACGTGTGGACGAAGCTCAATATCGAGTTCTACGGCGACCCGACGGACGCGGTGTTCAAGGCGCTGATCGAGTAGCGCCAGCCGCGGCCACGGACCGCACGGGCCGGACCGAGGAGGCGCGATGTTTCCCACCCTGTTCTCGCCGCTCGCCATCAAGGGTCTGACCCTTCGCAATCGCATCGCCAGCACGCCGCACAGCGATGGTATGGCGGAGGGGGGCCTCGTCACCGACCGGCTCGTCGAGTACTTCCGCGCCAAGGCCGCGGGCGGGGCGGGCCTGATCATGGGCCCGGCGGGCTGCGCCGTGCACCCGACGTCGCCGACCCGCGCCGGCGGCCTCGAGCTGTACCGCCCGGAGGCGCGGCCGGGGCTGACCCGGCTGGCGCGCGCCGTCCACGACGGCGGCGCCGCCTACATCCCGCAGCTCACGCACTGGGGGCGCCGCGGCAGCTCCGGAGACCGGCCCGAGCCGCTGCTCGCTCCCTCCGCGATCCCCGAGCCCGTGAGCGGCGAGAACCCGCGGGCGCTCAGCGAGGAGGAGATCGCCGACATCGTGGCCGGCTACGCGAGCGCGGCGCGGCGGGCGCAGGAGGCGGGCGCCGACGGCGTGGACATCGTGGCCTTCGCCAATCACCTCCCGGACCAGTTCTGGTCGCCGCTCTCCAACCGCCGCCGCGACCGCTACGGGGGGAGCCTCGAGAACCGGACGCGCTTCGTCCGCGAGGTCCTGGCCGCGATCCGGCGCGCCGCCGGGCCCGCCTTCGTGGTGGGCATGCGGATCTCGGGGGACGAGCTGATCGAGGGCGGGCTCGGCCCCCGCGACCTCCAGGAGATCGCCGGCTACATCGCCACCACCGGGCTGCTCGATTACCTGAGCCTCTCGGGAGGCGCCGGGATGACGCCCTGGGCCCAGGCCGCCGTCGTGCCTGGCCTCTGGTGGCCCCCGGGCTGCTTCGCGGGCTACGCCAAGGCGATGCGGGAGGTCGCCGGGCGCCTGCCGATCCTGTATGCCGGGCGCGTCGTCCGCCCGGAGATGGCGGAGCGGCTCCTCGTCGACGGCGCCTGCGACCTGGTGGCAATGACGCGGGCGATCCTGGCCGACCCCGAGCTGCCCGCCAAGGCGCGCGAGGGCCGTCTGGGCGAGATCCGCCACTGCGTGGGCGCCAACGTGTGCATCGGCCGGCGCTACGGGCACTACCAGCCGGTGGCGTGCATCTACAACCCGAGCGCGGGGCGCGAGCTGGAGCTGCCGCCTCCGGAGCCCGCCGGGGTCGCTCGGAGGATCGTGGTGGTGGGCGGCGGCCCGGCTGGCCTCGAGGCGGCGCGCGTGGCCGCGGCCCGCGGCCACCGCGTCGTGCTGTTCGAGGCGGGCGGCGAGCTGGGGGGCCACATCGGCCTGGAGGCGGCCGTCCCCCACCGGCACGAGCTCCGTGGCATCGCCGACTACTACCGGCGCGAGCTCGCCCGCCTCGGCGTGGACGCGCGCCTGCGGACCGCCGGCACCGCCGAGGGTGTGCGCGCCGAGCGGCCGGATGCGGTGGTGGTCGCCACGGGCTCCCGCCCGGTGTGGCCCGAGCTGCCCATGGGCGACGTGCCGGTTCTCAGCGCCGACGAGGTGCTGGCGGGCCGGCGCGTGTCAGGGCGCGTCCTCGTCTTCGACGACGACGGCCGCTACCGCGGGCCGGGGGCGGCGCTCCTGCTCGCCCGCGTCGGCGCTGCCGTGGAGATCGCCACCCCGGGGCTCCACGTGGGCATGCGGCTCGACCCGTCGAACCTGCCACCGCTGTACCGGCACCTCGTCCGCGCCGGCATCGTCCTCACCCCGAGCCACGAGCTGCGGGGCGCTTCCGGCCGCGCCGTCCGCCTGCGGAACGTCTTCGGCGACACCGACGTCGAGCGGGAGCCCGTGGACGCCCTGGTGGTGAGCCTCCTCCGGCGCGAGCCCGAGGACGCGCTCTACCACGCCCTGCGCGGCACGCTCGAGGTCCATCTGATCGGCGACGCCTCGGCCGCGCGCCCCACCGACAAGGTCATTCTCGAGGCCGCGACTCTGGCCCGCCGCCTCTGACGCTGCCGTCGTGCAGGGCGCGGGCCGGCTCGGCCGCGCCGGCGCGCCCCGGGAGCCAGCGGGGGGCCGGGCGCCCCCTGCCGCCCGCGAGGGGGCGGAGTTCGAAGCGGCCTGGAGCGTCGCCACCGTCACGGCATCGCCCGCATGGCGGCTACCGACGGCATACAAGGGGGCGAGGTGGACTGAGCCGGTCCCGCGCGCTCATCGGCCGGCCGCCCCTGCCGCCGGCAGGCCGTTCCATTCCCTTCCGTCCAGGGTCCGCCCCCCCGCCTTCGACGTGCGCCCGCCCCACTGCTTGAAGAAGAACGGAACCCTGGGCGTCCGTCCACTCGATGGCCGAGTCGTTGCCCATCGGGCCACTATACCGGCGCGCCGCGGCGGCCGCCGGCGGCCGTCACGGCGGAGGCGGCCCGTGCTCCGCGAAGTGCCGCGCGATCTCGCCGGTGGTGGTGGGCCAGATGGAGGCGCGGTGGCTCACCACGTGGGACAGGGCCCGGCGCAGATGGCGCAGCCGGAACGGCTGTCCCACCAGGAACGCGTGGAGGGCGATGCCGTAGACGAGGGGCTGCGCTCGGGACTGCTCCAGCATCTCGTCGAACGTGTCGACGATCATGTCGGCGAAGGCGGGGGCGGTCGCGTGGTGGAGCGCGATCGCCGGGATATCGTTCACCTCCTGGGGATACGGGACGCTCAGGATGCGGCCGCGGCGAGTCTTCATCCACACGGGCTGATCGTCCATGGGCCAGTCCAGGATGTAGGTGTACCCGGCCTCCTGCAGGAGATCCGGAGTGAGGGCGCTCGGGTTGACGCCCGGGCTCAGCCAGCCCCGCGGCGGCGTGCCCTCGAACCGGGTGATGGCCTCCGTGACCTCGCGGATGAGGGTGGCCTCGCCGCTCTCGTCGAAGTCGTTCTGGTGCTCGGAGTTCGTCCGCCCGTGGCCCAGCACCTCGGCGCCGCGCTGGCGCAGCGCCGTCACGACCTCCGGGCAGTGGTGATAGACCTCCGCGTTCAGGAGGAGGGAGACCGGCAGCGAGAGCTGGTCGAAGAGCTCGATGAGGCGCCACACCCCGACCCGGTTCCCGTACTCGCGCCACGCCCAGTTGTACGTGTTGGGGTGCGGGATGCCGGGGGAGTACGAGAGGCCCAGACCCTCGCCGTACGCGAAATGCTCGAGGTTCAGCGCGATGTGGACGGCCAGCCGCTTGCCGTCCGGCCAGGTCCAGGCCGGCCGGTTCACGATGGCGGAATACGGGAAGCGCTCGTGGTCTCGCAGCATGCTCTCTCCTCCTCGCCGTGCCGGTGGGCCCTCGCCGCGGCCGGTCAGCCCCGGAAGAAGCGAAGTGGCCCGAAGACCAGGACCGGGAAGGCGACGGTGATAGCCAGGCCGACCGCCTGGAGGGCGACAAACGGCAGCGCGCCCCGGTAGATCTCCACCGTCTTCACCTCGGGCGGGGCCACCCCGCGCAGGAAGAACAGCGAGAAGCCGAAGGGCGGGGTCAGGAACGACGTCTGCAGGTTGACGCTGATGACGATGGCCAGCCACAGCGGATCGAAGCCGAAGTGCTGGACGAGCACGGGCACCAGGATGGGGACGTGGATGAAGCAGATCTCGTAGTAGTCGATGAAGAAGCCGAGGACGAAGATGACGAGCATGACGAGGGCCAGGACGCCGTAGGGACCGAACGGCAGGCTCTTCAGGGATTCCTGGACCAGGTGGTCGCCGTTCAGGCCGCGGAAGACGAGCCCGAAGCAGTTGGCGCCGACGAGGATGATGAAGCCGAGGCTGGTGATGCGCGTGGTGACCTGCATGACGCCGCGGAGCATCGGCATCGAGAAGCGCCCCTTCAGCATGGTCAGAACCAGGCCGCCCACCGCCCCCACCGACGCCGCCTCCGTCGGCGAGGCGACCCCGGCGAAGATCGACCCCAGCACGCTCACGACGAGTGCGAAGGCGGGCAGGAGGGCGAGGCTGACCCGCTTGATCAGATCCGCCCGGAAGGCGGCGATCTCCCCGGACGGGATGGGCGGAGCGAGATCGGGCCTCCACCAGGACACGGTCACGAGGTAGGTGACGTACAGGCCGACGAGGAGCAAGCCCGGGACGATCGCGCCGATGTAGAGGTCCCCCACGGACACGCCGATGATGTCGCCCATCAGGATCAGGATGATGCTGGGCGGGAGGATCTGGCCCAGCGTGCCCGAGGCGCAGATGGTGCCGCAGATCAGCGGCCTGTCATACCCACGCCGGAGCATGGTGGGGAGGGAGATCATCCCCATGGTGATGACGCTGGCGCCCACGATCCCCGTCGAGGCGGCCAGGATCGCCCCCACCACGACCACGGAGATGGCGATGCCGCCCCGGAGATGGCCGAAGAGGAGGGCCATGGTCTCGAGCAGCTCCTCGGCGATGCCCGACTTCTCGAGCGCCACCCCCATGAAGACGAAGAGGGGCACGGCGAGCAGGGTGAAGTTGGTCATCGTACCAAAGATGCGGATGGGCAGGATGTCGAAGAAGTCCGGGCGGAGCAGGCCGAAGGCGACGCCGATCATGCCGAAGAAGAGGCCGGTGAACGTCAGGCTGAAGGCGACGGGAAACCCGAAGAAGAGGAACCCGATCATCCCCGCGAACATGAGGGCGGCAAGGGCCTGGTCGAAGGGCAGGTCGGCCATGGGAGCTCAGGGGACCTCCGTCGGTACCGGCCCGCGCGTCTTCCCGCGCGTCTCCCAGCCCTTCGCCCAGTAGTAGGACTTGATGGTCTGGGAGATGCCCTGGATCAGGAGGAGGACGAAGCCCACGATGATCATCGACTTCAGGAGCCATCGCAGCGGCAATCCGCCCGGGTCGGGGGAGCCCTCCCACACCGCCCACGAGTTCCGCACGAAGGGCCAGGCCGTGTAGATCACGAGGAGGCAGGACGGGAAGAAGAACACCCAGAACAGGATGAAGTCGAGCCTCGCCCGGCGCCGCGGCGAGAGCTTCGAGTACACGATGTCCACGCGCACGTGCTCGTCGTAGAGGAGCGTGTACCCGGCGGCCAGGAGGTACAGCGTGCCGAAGAGATACCACTCGAGCTCCTGCGTCGCGCCGGACGTGCGCCGGAAGGCATACCGGGCGACGACGTCGCCGAACACGACGAGGACCATCCCGAGGGAGAGCCACGAGACCCCTCGTCCGAACCGGTCCTGCCAGCGGTCGATCCACCGGGCCAGCTCACGCATCGCACGTTCCTCCTGTGGGCAGACGGCGGCCGACCGGTGTGGTCGACCTGTTCGAAGAGATCCGCGCCGGCTTCGGCGCCGGCCCGGACGGGGCTCCGCCAGAGCGGTGAGAGGCGGACGCCGGTGTCCGCCTCCGGCCGCGTGGCGAGGGACTCGCTCGCTATCCGAGCACGCTGTAGTACGCGCCCTCCACCTTGGCCCAGGGGGAGGTGACGGCGACGAACTTCGCGTACCCGGCGGCCACCTTCTTGGCCATCGGGCTCTTGTCCGCCTCTTCCTGCATGACCTGGGCGGTGAGCTTCCGCGCCCCGTCGATGATGGCCGCGGGGAACTGGATGAGCTCGACCTTGGTCTTGAACTCGGTGGTGAGCCGCTGCAGGGCGATGGCGTTCTTGAAGAAGTACTCCGCGTCGGAGCCGGCGAGGATCACGGCGGCGGCATAGTCCAGGGCGTGCCGGTAGTCGGCCGGCAGCGCATCGTAGGCCTTCTTGTTGAAGCTGAACTCGGCGATGGAGGTGGCCTCTTGCCAGCCGGGGTAGTAGTAGTAGCGGGCGGCGTTCTGGAACCCGAGCTTCAGGTCGTCGTAGGGGCCGATGAACTCGGTCGCGTCGATGGTCCCGCGCTCGAGGGCCGTGTAGATCTCGCCCGGGGGCAGGAGCACGACCGCCGCGCCCGCCTTCGCGTACACCTTGCCGGCCAGGCCGGGAATCCGGATCTTGAGCCCCTTCATGTCGTCGACGGTGTTCATCTTCTTCCGGAACCACCCGCCCATCTGGGGATTGGTCGACTGGCCGGGGCGCGGGACCACGCCGAACGGCGCGTAGGCTTCCTCCCAGAGCTTGAGGCCGTCCCCTTGCTGGTACCACGCCGTGTACCCCTGCGCGTTGAGCCCGAAGGGCACGGAGGTGAACCACTGGAAGGCCGTCTCCTTGCCCGCCCAGTAGTACGCGCCGCCATTGAAGGCCTCCACCGTGCCCTGGACGCAGGCGTCGAAGATGCCGGTGGCCGGCATCAGCTCGCCCCCGGCGAACACCTGGATCTTGAAGTGCCCGCCCGTCAGCTCATCCACGATCCGGGCGAACCGCTGGGCGTTGCCCTGCAGGACGTCGAGGGACGGCGGCCACAGTGTGGGCATCCGCCACTGGACCCGGGGCTGGGCGATCACATTGGGGGCGTTGGCGATGGTCGCCGCGCCGGCGGCCACGAGCGCGCCGCCGGCCTTCACGAAGAATTTCCTGCGTTGCATGGAGGACCTCCTGGGTCGAGGTGAATGGGCCATGGGGTGCGGCACGCCGCGGGCCGGCGACCGGCGCGGTGGCCCGCGCGGCGCTAGCGGGGGACCGAGGCGCAGGCGGCCACCTCGATCCGCGTGCCCGGCACCATCAGTCCGGACGATCAGCGCGTGCTCACGATCTCGGCGGCGAAGGCCTCGAGGGCCTCCCAGTCGTACGGGCCCTCGCGGAAGGCGATGCAGAGCCGGGTGCAGCCGAGGGCGCGGAACTCGTCCACCATCGCCCGTGCGTCCTTCACGGTGCCGCGCAGGTAGCCGGTGCGCTCGGCTCGGTCGCCGCTGCCTCCCCAGTGCCGGCGGAAGATCTCCTCGCCCCGGGCCGCGCCCGCCGCGTCGGCCCCGAGATAGAAGCCGAGGTTCACGGTGCGCATGATCGTCCGCGGATCGCGCCTCTCCGTCTCGCACCACCGATCGAGCACCTGGCTCTTGTGCTTCCAGTCGTCGGGTCCGATGTAGGCGGCGTTCCACCCGTCCGCGTATCGCGCGGCGGCGCGCAGGGTGCGCTTCTCGCCCCGCCCGCCGATCCAGATCGGGATGCGGGGCTGCAGCGGCTTGGGATTGTTCGGGGCGTCCACGAGGCGGAAGTGCTGCCCCGCGAAGCTGGCGCGGCGCTGCTCGGGGTCCAGGAGCAGGCGCATGATCTGCGCGTACTCCTCGAGCATGTCCTCGCGCGGGCCGATCGACGGGAACGCGTAGCCGTAGGCCTTCGCCTCGACGTCGTGCCAGCCGGCGCCGAGCCCGCAGTCGACGCGCCCGTTGGACAGATGGTCGATGGTGGTCAGCGACTTGGCGAGCAGTCCGGGGTTGCGGTACGCGACGCAGTAGACGCCGCTGCCGAGCCGGATCCGGGTGGTGTCCATGGCGGCCGCGGTCAGCGTCGCGATCGCCTCGTAGCAATCGAGGTCCCCGCCGCGGGGCGGCGATTCCTGGAAGTGGTCGGAGACGGAGAACCAGTCGAAGCCCCTGGCGTCGGCGAACTTCCACAGCTTGCGCATCTCGGCGAGGGGACCGCCCATGTGGCCGATGTGGATCCCGAAGTTCATGTCACTCTCCCGGCAGTGGATCGTTCACGGCGTCGCCCTCCGGTTCCCCGGCGCACGACCGCGGGCGCGCCGGTCGCGAGAGGTCCACCATCGCCCCCTCATCGGGAGCTCACGCGCCGCGGCGGCCCGCCAGCCGGCGGGCGATGCCCGCCGCCACCTCGCGCGCCGTCGCCGCCCCGCGATCGGCGAACTGGCGGCAGAGGCCGGTGTAGGCGGCGGGGTCGAGCAGGGCCTCGATCTGAGCGGGGGCGAGCCGCTCGGTCACGCGCGGATCGGCGGCAAGGAGATCGCGGAAGGGCCGGCCCCCGGTGACCGAGCCCTGGGCCGCCTCGTAGACGGCGTCGTGGGCGCGCTGCCGGCCGATCTCCCGGCCCAGCTCGAGCATCAGGGCCTCGGCCATGATGAGGCCGCCGGACAGGTCGAGGTTCCGCCGCATCCGCGCCGGGAACACCTGAAGCCCCTCGAGCAGAGCGATCAGGCGCTGCAGCAGGTCGCCGGTGAGCTCGCAGGCCTGCACGAGGGCCCGGTTCATCATGATGGAGGTGGTCCGGTCCGCCTCGTGCTCCGTCTGCATGGCCTCGAGGGCCAGCGGCACGAGGGCGCGGATCTCGGCGGCGGCGGCGACGATGTCCTGCGATAGCTTGGGATTCCGTTTCTGCGGCATGGTGCTGCTGCCCACCGTGCCTGGCGGCACCGGCTCCTCGACCTCGCCGAACTCCTGCTTCATGAGCGTGTAGATCTCGCGGCCGATCTTGCTGCCGGTGGCGGCCAGCATGCCGAGGAGCGCGACGTACTCCGCCTGGTGGTCGCCGATGGTGCGGGCGGGCAGGGGCATCGGGCGCATGTCGAGGAGCGCCGCCATCCGCTCCTGGGTGGCCAGGCCCGCCGTGCCAAGGGAGGCGAGCGTGCCTGCCCCGCCGCCCAGCATGGCCACGAAGACGCGCCCCTCGCATCCCTGGAGTCGCTCGACGTGGCGCGCAAGCTCGTCGATCCATACCGCGACCTTGAAGCCGAAGGTGGCGGGCACCGCGTGCTGGCCGTGGGTGCGCCCGGGCAGAAGCGCGTCCCGGGTGCGCTCGGCGAGGTCGGCGAGCGCGGTCAGGATGGCGGCGAGCTGGTGGAGAAAGATGTGGTGCGCCCGGCGCACCTGGAGGAGCTGGCCGGTCTGCGTGATGTTCTGGGTGGTGGCGCCCCAGTGCACGTACCCGCCGGCGTCTCCCTCGCAGGCGCGATCCAGCTCCCAGATCAGCGGGACGAGCGGGTGACCGGTCCGGGCCAGGCCCGCGCGCACGGCGTCCAGGTCGAGGCAGGCGAGCTGCGCCTTCCGGCAGATCTCCCGCGCCGCCGCCTCCGGGATGATGGCGAGCTCGGCCTGGGCCCGCGCCAGGGCGGCTTCGACATCGAGCCAGGCCTGGAACCGGGCGGCCTCGGTGAAGAGGGCGCGCACCTGCGGGTCGTCAATCCGGAGCGAGGTGGGCTCGTCGAGCATGGTAGGGAGTCTCTCGCACGACGACCCCGGATTGTCAACGCGGTCGCGCCGACCGCGCGCGAGGGACACCAGCTAGTGTGCTGAGTCGGAAATGTGCCGACAAAGCGCCGGGTGGGGTGGGGGTCCTCCCCGCGGGACACGCTGTGTCGCGGAGCGCTACCGGCACTCAATGGGGCCACGAGATGGGTGGTGGGTGGCTTCGGCCATCCGCAGAAGATACGGTCCCGCGGGG
>DATKEI010000336.1:0-7633 GCA_035544455.1 Binatia bacterium
TGACGCCGGGCTGGCGGCGCAGGCGCCGCTCCATGGCCGGCAGGCGGGCGGCGTTGACGCGGATCCGGTGGACGTTGAGCCGCCAGAGGCGCTCGAGCTTCGTGGCGCCCTCGGCCCGGTAGATGCCCTCGGCCTGGCTTGGCGCGACGGTGCTGTCGAAGCCGACGAGCAGCTCGTCGGGGATGGCGTCGCCGGCATCGGATCCGGCCGCGCCCGCGGGCATCGGAGCGAAGGCGCTCGCGGCGACAAGCGTCACAAAGAGGAGCCGCGCGACCGTGCGGGCGCGGCGGCGAATGAACGGGACGTTGGGCATGTCACTCACTCCTGGGGCCTGCCGAGGGTGGGACGAGAGTCTCAGTGCTCTCGCTCGTACGCAAGCCTGGGGTGCAACGGCGAGGCCACGGTCGGGAGCGCTCGCAAGCGGGCGTGCCTTCAGCCGTTTCGCCGGCGCGCCGGCTGGCCCGTGGTCAAGGAACGTCACATCGAGCGCGCGAACGGTCACCCCGGGCCCGGCCACGCGGCCCCGTGCGGGGCTGTCCGGGCCAGGGGCGGGGGCGCCGCCCGCGCCGGCGTGGCCGGTGGCCCTCTGACTCGGGACTCTAGAGCGGCAGGTCGCTGATCGAGAAGATCGCCATGAGCATGGCGACGACGATGAAGCCGACCAGGAGGCCCATGATCAGGATGATCATGGGCTCGAGCAGGCCGATCAGGCGCTTGACGAGCTTGCGGACGTCCGCCTCGTAGGAGTCCGCGACCTTGAGGAGCATCTCCTCCAGCCGCCCCGTCTCCTCGCCGACCCGCACCATGTGCTGGGCCAGCGGGGGAAACACGCCCGATTCCCGCATGGGCGCGGCCAGGCCCGCCCCGCGGCGGACGCCGTCGCTCAGGCGATCCACCGCGCCGCCGATGAGGACGTTGCCGATCATCTCCCGGACCACGGTCAGCGCATTGAGCAGGGGCACGCCGCTCCGGAGCAGCGTGCCGAGAACGCGGGTGAGGCGCGAGACCTCGCTCTTGAGCGCGACCTCGCCGGCCAGGGGCAGGCGCAGCACGAGACGGTCAAACGCGAGCCGGCCCTGCGGGGTCGAGACGACGACGCGCCCCGCCAGCACCGCGGCGAGGACGCCGAGAAGGATGGCCCACCAGTAGCCCTCGATCCACCCGCTCACGGTGAGGAGGATCTGGGTGGACAGCGGGATGGCCTGGCCGAGATCCTTGAAGATCTCGGCGAAGCGCGGGATGACGAAGGTCATCAGGAACACGACGGCGCCGCAGCCGACCAGCGTGAGCAGGGTCGGGTAGATCAGGGCGGAGACCACCGCCTCGCGGAACGACTGCGACTCCTCCAGGAACTCGGCGAGGCGACGCAGCGTCGGCTCGAGCACGCCTCCCTTCTCGCCGGCCCGGACCATGTTGATGTACAGGCGCGAGAACGGGCGCGGGTGGTGCTTGGCCATGGCCTCGGCAAGCGACGTTCCGGACTGCACGCTGCGGAGGACGTCGCCGGTGATGCTGCGCAGGCGGGGCGAGGGGGCGAGCTCCTCCATGACGGAGAGCGCGCGGTCGAGCGGCAGCCCCGCCTCGAGCAGCGTCGCCATCTGCTGGCTGAAGGCGACGAGGTCGCGCATGGGAACGCGCCGCTGCCCGAGAGCCGGCCAGCTCAGGCCGAACGCGGTGCGCCCGTCGCCCTGGGGAGCGATCCGGATGGGGAAGTAGGCGTCGCGCTGGAGCTGCTCGACGACGGCGCGCGTGTCCGGCGCTTCCATCACGCCGTCGATGGTGCGGCCTCGCTGGTCGGCGGCCCGGTACGTGAAGACGGGCACGGTCAGCCTGATCCGGAAACCGCGCCTGCCGCGCCGCGCCCCCCCGGGCTGGGGCGTGGCGCGCGGGCGCCCGGCCCGCCTGCGCCCCGGCCCAGCTCCCGGGCGCAAGGGATGGCGGGCGGCAGGCGCTCCGGGAGCACCTAGCTGTCCTCCTGGGTGACGCGCAGGATCTCCTCGATCGTGGTGACACCCTTGCGGGCCTTGGCCCATCCGTCCTCGCGCAGGTTGATGAGCCCGAGGGACTGGGCGAGGCGGCGGATCTCTCCCGTCGGCGACTTCTTGAGGATGAGGCTCCGCAGCTCCTCCGTCACGACCAGGAGCTCGTAGATACCCGTGCGCCCGCGGTAGCCGGTGCCCCGGCACGCGTCACAGCCCGCCCCGCGGAACAGCTTGATGCCCGTGCCATCCGTGATGCCGAGGGCCAGGAGGTCGGCGGCGTCGGGCACCTGGGCCACCCGGCACTGCGCGCAGATCCGCCGGACCAGGCGCTGGGCGAGGACGCCGTCCAGGACGGAGGAGACGAGATAGGGCTCGGCGCCCATGTCTTCCAGGCGGGTGATCGCGCCCGGCGCGTCGTTGGTGTGGAGCGTGGAGAACACGAGGTGCCCGGTGAGGGCGGCCTGGATCGCGATGTCCGCCGTCTCCAGATCGCGGATCTCCCCGACCATGATGACGTCCGGGTCCTGCCGGACGATGTGCCGCAGGCCGCTCGCGAACGACAGGCCGATCTTCGCGCGCACGGGGATCTGGTTGACCCCCTTGAGCTGGTACTCGACGGGGTCCTCGACGGTGA
Source organism: Binatia bacterium (assembly GCA_035544455.1). Classification (GTDB taxonomy): domain Bacteria; phylum Methylomirabilota; class Methylomirabilia; order Rokubacteriales; family CSP1-6; genus DATKEI01. The sequence continues at coordinate 2,617 of DATKEI010000336.1, forward strand.
TGATCTTCTTGTCCGCCCCGTTGATCTTGTCGAGGGCGGCGTACAGGGTCGTGGTCTTGCCGGATCCCGTCGGTCCCGTCACCAGCAAGATCCCGTGGGGCCGCCGGATCAGCCGGTCGAAGACGCTGGCGGTGGCCGCCTCGAACCCGAGCCGGTCGAAGGGCAGGAACACCGAGGAGCGGTCGAGAAGGCGCATCACGATCGATTCGCCGTGCACGGTGGGGACCGTGGACACGCGGATGTCCACGCGGCGCCCGCTGAGGGTCACCCGGATGCGGCCGTCCTGGGGGAGCCGGCGCTCGGCGATGTTCATCTCGGCCATGATCTTGATGCGCGAGGTCAGGGCGGCCTGCAGCCGGCGCGGCGGCGACTCCTGATCGTAGAGGATCCCGTCGATGCGGTACCGCACGCGCAGGGTGTCCTCGAAGGGCTCGATGTGGATGTCGGAGGCCTCGCTCCGCACCGCCTCCTCGATGAGGAGGTTGACCAGGCGCACCACCGGCGCCTCGAAGGCCATGTCGCGGAGCAGGGTCAGGTCCTCGTGCCCGTCGCCATCGCCGTCCGTCGTCGGCGCGATGCCGTCGACGATCTTCTGCAGGGCGGAGGACGCGCCGGCGCCGTACGTCCGCTCGATGGCCTCGAGGATCGCGTCGGCCGGGGCCACGGCAAGCTTGATGTCGAGGCCGAGCGTCTGGCGCAGCTCGTCGGCGACCAGCGGGTTGGTCGGGTCCGCCATGGCCACGGTGAGGGTCGAGCCATCGAGCGCCACCGGGCACACCATGTACTGGCGCAGGTACTTGGGCGAGAGGTTGCGCACGACGGGCAGGGCCGAGGGCATCTCCTCCGCGAGCAGGAAGGGCAGGCCTCGCTGCCGTGCGATCGCGGACAGCGTATCGTGACGGCTGCAGGCCCCCAGGGCCACCAGGGCCTCGCCGAGCCGCTCGCCGGTCTTCCTGGCGCGCTCGAGGGCGGCCTCCAGGTTCTCGGCGGAGATGGTTCCGGCCTCGACGAGGATGTGCCCGATCCGGCCGTCCGCTACCGGCGTCACGCCGACATTGTACCGCCACCGTCGAGACTCCAGCGTTTTCGAGCGGGCGGGCGGGTGGTATCCTCTGCCGGCCATGGCGATGCGCGCTCCCGGCCCCGTCCTCGTCCTGCACGGGCCGAACCTCAACCTGCTGGGGACTCGCGAGCCCGGGGTCTATGGCTCGCTGACCCTCCCGCAGCTGGACCAGCGCATCCGCCGGCACGCGCTGGCGCGCGGCGTCCGGGCGACGTGCCGGCAGTCCAACCACGAGGGGCAGCTGGTCGACTGGATGCACGCCGCCGCCGGGCAGGGGTTCGCCGCCATCGTCCTCAACCCCGGTGCCCTCACGCACTATTCCATCGCGCTCCGCGACGCCGCCGCCGGCATCGGCCTTCCCGTCATCGAGGTGCACCTGTCCAATATCCACGCCCGGGAGGAGTTCCGGCACCGCTCGGTGATTGCCCCCGTGGCCGCGGGCCAGATCGCGGGCTTCGGAGCGGATAGCTACCTGCTCGGGCTCGATGCCGCCCTGGCCGTCTCGCGGTCGACTTCGCCGGCGCCCCCGCGCGCGGCCCGCCCGGCGGCCGCCCGCCGCCGGCGCCGCGAATGAGGCGGCCCTCCTCCACGTCTTACTGGCAGTGGGTTGAGAGCGCGCGGCGCCAGGCGCGTCGCCGGTGACGGCGGGGAGCCCCCCGGGTTCCGGCCCCGGCGACCTCCCGGCCGGATCGGAGGTCGACGATCGCGATCTCGTACGCCGGTGCCAGGCCGGGGACATGGCGGCCTTCGAGCCCCTGGTGGAGAGGTATCGCGAGCGCGTCTTCAGGCTGGCCTACCAGCTCCTGCGCGACCGCGAGGACGCGTGGGACTGCGCCCAGGAGGCCTTCGTGAGGGCCTACCAGTCGATCGCGGCGTTCCGGGGGCAGTCCGCGTTCTACACGTGGCTGTTCCGCATCACCGTCAACATCGCCACCGACCGCCTGCGGTCGCGCGGCGCGCGCGCCCGCGCGTTCGGCGCCGAGCCGGTCCCGGAGGACGAATGGGCGCGCACGGCGCCGGATCCCCAGGCCGCGCCCGACGAGGTGGCGGACCAGGTGGAGCGGCGCGCCCGCATCCAGGCTGCTCTCGATGCCTTGCCGGCCAAGGCGCGGACTATTATCATGCTCAGTGATGTCGAGGGGTTGTCGTACCGTGAGATTGCCGACGTGCTCAACGTGCCCATCGGCACCGTGATGTCGCGACTGCACAACGCGCGCAAGCGCCTGCGCGGCGTGCTCGGACCCCTGCTCGGGGCGATCGCGCTGCTCCTGGTCGTGGCCGCGCCGTCCTTCGTGGCAATGGCGTATGCCGAGCAGCCCGTGATCCGCTTCGGCGTGCGGGTGCTCCAGGCCTCGAATGTCGCGCTTGTGCCGGCCCAGTCGAGCCCGAGCTCGCCGACCCCGTCGGCCCCGGACACCGCGGTCCAGGACACGTCGGTCCCGGACGCGCCGCCGGCGCTGCCGACCGAGCGGCGGGCGGACGAGCGCTTCCAGAAGATCATCCTGCCTCAGCTGCGGACCCTGTTCCGCTACACGGACTATCGGACCGTGGACCGCCAGCGATGGAGGGTGCGACTGGGGACGCAGCAAAACCTCCAGCTGCCGGGCCTCCGGCAGCTCGAGGTGCTGCCCGATCAGCTCCACGGCACCAGCGTGCGGATGCGGGTGCGTGTGCTGAAGGGAGACCACGCCGAGCTCCAGACCAGCATCGTGGCGGCGCCGGGGGTGCCGGCCGTCCTCGGGGGGCCCCGGTTTGGCGAGGGCGTCCTGATCATCATCCTCTGGGCCCATCCCGGCGAGTGACCCGCGCATGAAGTTGTCCCGCGCATGAGCGAGCAGCGCTACCGGGACGAGCGGGCCCGGATCGAGCAGGGCAACGTCAAGTACCGCGACAAGCTCAAGGAAGAGGGCAAGCTCTTCGTCCGCGAGCGCCTCGAGCTCCTCCTCGATCCCGGCACGGAGTTCCAGGAGGACTTCCTGTTCGCGCGCAACCAGGAGGCCGACACCCCGGCCGACGGCGTGGTCACCGGTGTCGGCGTGGTGACCGGCCGGACGGTGTGCGTCATGGCCAATGACTACACGGTCAAGGCCGGCTCGTGGGGCGAGAAGACGGTCCTCAAGATCGTGCGCATCCAGGAGCGGGCGCAGCGGCTCGGCGTGCCGCTGATCTACCTGGTGGACGCCGCGGGCGCCCGCATCTCGGAGCAGATCAAGGTCTTCCCCGGACGGCTGCACGCCGGGCGCATCTTCTACAACGAGGTCCAGCTCTCGGGGGTCGTCCCCCAGGTGTGCGTGCTGTTCGGCCCGTCCCCGGCGGGCTCGGCCTACCTGCCCGCCCTGACCGACGTCGTCATCATGGTGGAGGGCAAGGCCAGCCTCTACGTCGGCTCGCCGCGCATGGTCGAGATGGCGATCGGCGAGAAGGCCACCCTCGAGGAGCTCGGCGGCGCGCGCATGCACTGCGAGGTGTCCGGGTGCGGCGACATCCTCGCCGCTTCCGACGAGGAGGCGATCGCGCTGGCCCGGCGGTACCTCGCCTACCTGCCGGGCTCGTACCGGGACCGGCCCCCCGTCGGCGAGGCGGCGCCCGCCCGGCCAGGCCGGACCATCGACGAGATCGTCCCGTACGACCAGCGCAAGTGGTTCGACATGTACGAGGTGATCGACCGCGTGATCGACGCCGGATCGTTCTTCGAGATCAAGCGGCTCTTCGCGGGGGAGATCATCACCGGGCTGGCCCGGCTGGAGGGCCGACCCATCGGCATCGTCGCCAACCAGCCGAAGGTCAAGGGCGGCGTCCTCATGGTCGACTCCGCGGACAAGGCGGCCCGCTTCATCAACCTGTGCAACGCCTTCAACGTGCCCCTGCTCTACCTGGCCGACGTGTCCGGGTTCATGGTGGGCACCAAGGTGGAGCGGGCGGGCATCATCCGGCACGGGGCGAAGATGGTCTTCGCCACCTCCCACGCCACCGTCCCGAAGATCTGCGTGGTCGTGCGCAAGTGCTACGGCGCGGGCCTGTACGCGATGTGCGGGCCGGCCTTCGAGCCCGACGCCGCCCTGTCGCTGCCCCAGGGGCAGGTGGCCATCATGGGGCCGGAGCCCGCCGTCAACGCCGTGTACTACAACCGCATCATGGAGCTGCCCGAGGCCGAGCGCCCCGCCTTCGTCCGCGAGAAGCGGGAGGAGTTCGCGCGCGACGTCGACATCTACAAGCTCGCCTCCGAGATGCTGGTGGACGGCATCGTCGCCGGCTCCGAGCTGCGCGCCGAGCTCGCCAAGCGCTTCGCCTTCGCCGCCTCCAAGGAGCAGCACTTCCCCCCGCGCCGCAACCCCGTGGTTCCGGTGTAGCGTCGCAGTCCGCGGTGTGCCGACAAAGCGCCGGGTGGGGTGGGGGGCCCTCCCCCGCGGGACACGCTGAGTCGCGGGAGCGTCGGCGGCACTCGATCGGGCCACGAGATGGGTGGTGGGTGGCTCCGGCTATCCGCAGAAGATACGGTCCCGCGGGGGAGGGCCCCCCACCCCACCCGGCGCCGCGAGTCGACGAAGTGCTGACTCTGGAACCGCACCGACCCCCTCGCCCTCGGAGAGGGAGAGGGTTGGGGTGAGAGGGTTGGGGTGAGGGTGGGCGTCTGGTTCACGCATAGCCCTGGCTAGTGTCCTGAGTCAGACATGTGCCGACAAAGCGCCGGGCGGGGTGGGGGCCCTCCCCGCGGGACACGCCGTGTCGCGGAGCGCTACCGGCACTCAATGGGGCCACGAGATGGGCGGTGGGTGGCTTCGGCAATCCGCAGCAGATACGGGTCCCGCGGGGAGGACCCCCACCCCACCCGGCGCCGCGAGTCCACGACCTTCCGAGCGTGGACGCTAGTTCCGACGCGGCGAGCCCATCCTTCTTACACGGAATAACTTGCCCGGGTCGCTCGCAACGCACCCGGCAGGCAGCCCGGAGGTA
>DATKEI010000337.1:0-17190 GCA_035544455.1 Binatia bacterium
GATACGGCCCTCGGCAATCACGATGGCGGCATCCGGAATGGGGGGCGAGCCCGTGCCGTCGATCAGCGTGGCACCGGCCACAACGCGCGTGGGCCTCATGGGCCGCGGACCTCCTCCCGGGTGTGGTAGATGTCGGGCCGGTGGGCCCGCCGCCGGCTCCCGCGGGGCCGGCGGCAAGAGCCCGGAGCTCTGCGCAGGACGTCCGCGGTCAATCCTGGTGTCCCGGGTCGAAAGTTCGTCGACTCACGGCGCCGGGCGGGGAGGGCCCCCACCCCGCCCGGCGCTTTGTCGGCACACTTCTGACTCAGGACACTAGTCTAGCGCGCGGCGACAGCGGGCTTGACGTCCTTGACCAGGCGCTCCATGGCCCGGACCATGGCCGCGGTGTCGGTCCGGGGCAGATCGAACGTCATCCAGTCCGCCCCGAGCCCCTGCACCTGGCGCACGTCCGCGGCCACCTCCTCGGCATCGCCCTGGAAGGCGCCGCGGGCGCTGCCCAGCGGCTTGTCGGTGAGATCGAGCAGATTGCGCGGCGCCAGGCCGAGGTTTCCGCGGCCGAGCCCGGCCGCGAGCTGACGGAGGGTCGTCAACCCCGCCTCGATGTCGTCGAGGCCGAGCCCCAGCGGATGCCAGGCGTCTCCGAGCTCGGCGCAGCGGCGGACGGCGGGCTGCGAGATGCTGCCGGGCGCGCCGCCCACCCAGATCGGCGGATGCGGGCGCTGCGCCGGCCGCGGGGAAAAGGTCGCGCCCGAGTACGCGACATAGTGCCCCTTGTACTCGGGAATGTCGGCGGCCCACGCCGCCTTGATGGCGCGGAGGTAGTCGTCGCTCATGCGGCCGCGCTCCCGGAACGGCAGCCGCAGGTCGTCGAACTCCGCCTCGTCCCATCCCACGCCGACCCCGAAGATGAAACGGCCGCGGGAGGCCTGGTCCACGGTGGCCGCGGACTTGGCCGCCACCAGCGGATTGCGGTACGGGAGAACGATGACGCTCGCCCCGAGCTTGATCCGCTCCGTCCGCCCGGCGAGGAACGCCAGGAGGGCGAAGGGGTCGGGCCAGTGGCCGCCGTAGTGCTGCGTGGTGGCGGGCTTGGCGAGGATATGGTCAGGCACGAAGACCCCATCAACACCGAGCGCCTCCGCCCGGAGGGCCAGCGACTCCGCCTCGGCGACCGAGAGCTGCCAGATCGGTAGCACCACCCCGAACTTCATGCCGCACCTCCTCGTCGAGGAATTCCCGTGGATCGGCGATGCCCGCGCGTCGCCGCTGTCATTAGAAACGGACGGGCGCCTCCGTCAAGCACTTTCGCGAGCCCGGCCCCGCAGCAATGGTATGCTCCCGGCACGGATTCACCGGCACTCGTCAAGATCCTTTTCACCCCGTGCCTCATCGCGCTGGCCACGCTGCTCGCGCGGCACTTCGGACCCGGCATCGGCGGGACCATCGCGGGGCTCCCCTTCACCTCGACGCCGGTCTCCGTGTTCCTCGCCCTCGAGCAGGGGCCGGCCTTCGCCGCCGCAGCCGCGGTGGGCACGCTGCTCGGCCTGCTCTCGCAGGGCGCGCTGTGCCTGACCTACGCCTGGACGGCCCGACGCTTCCGCTGGCCGACCAGTCTCCTGGCCGGCCTGCTGGCCTTCGGCGTCGCCACGGCCGTCCTCGCGCGCGTGTCGCTGCCCGTCCCGATCGCCCTCGCGCTGGTTTCCGGGCTCCTCCTCCTCGCCGGCCTGGCGATCCCGACCGGAGGCGGTGGCGACAGACCGGTCCGTGGGCCGCGATGGGACCTGGCGGTGCGGATGCTCGCGGCGACGGCGATCGTCGTCGTCCTGACGGCCGGCGCCGAGCGGCTCGGGCCCACGTGGACCGGCCTCCTCTCGCCCTTCCCGGTGTTCGCGCTGGTCCTCGGGATCTTCACCCACCTCGGCCACGGATCCAGGGCAGCGGCCCGGTTGCTCCGGGGCGTGGTGCTCGGCTCGCTGGCTCACGCCGCCATGTTCGCCCTCGTCGCGGCACTGCTTCCCGGTCACGGGCTAGCCTGGACCTACACGTGGGGCGGGCTCGCCGCCCTTGCCGTCAACGCCCTGGTCCTCTGGAGCACAGGCAGCCAGGTCCGCGCTGGAAGGAATCGAACCATCGGAGCCTGAGCCAATAGGCGCATTGCCTAGCGGTAACTGAAGAACAAGCGGAGGGTGACCGCCTCGCGTACCATGGGAATCCGTGCCCGGGTTATCCTGTGGCGCGCCAGCCGGACCGATGGCTGGCGGCAAGGACCCGGGAAAGCGGTCAGGATAGAGAGCCAGAGGGAAAAGGAGCCAGAGGGATGAAGACACTCAAGGATCTGCTGGCCGAGGCGAGGCAGGTGGTCCCCGAGCAGGGCCCCGCCGAGGTGAAGAAGCGCCTGGATGCCGGCGAGCCCCTGGTGCTGATCGACGTGCGGGATCCCGACGAGTACCGGGACGGTTACATCGAGCCCGCCACCAACATCAGCCGGGGGTTCCTGGAGTTCCGGGTGGGCAACGCCGCGCCCGAGCCGGCGACCCCGATCGTCCTGTACTGCCAGAGCGGCCTCCGGTCCATGCTCGCGGCCCGGCAGCTCACGGAGCTCGGGTACGAGAACGTCGTCAACCTGCGCGGGGGCTTCCAGGGCTGGTCGCAGAGCGGGCTGCCCGTGGTCAAGGACCAGGCCATGACGCCCGAGCAGCTCCAGCGCTATAGCCGCCACTTCTTGCTGTCGCAGGTCGGCGAGAAGGGCCAGCGCAAGCTGCTCCGCTCCAAGGTGCTGCTGGTCGGCGCCGGTGGTCTCGGCTCCCCCGCCGCGCTGTACCTGGCCGCGGCCGGTGTGGGCACCATCGGACTGATGGACGGGGACGTGGTCGACGCCTCGAATCTCCAGCGCCAGGTGCTGCACAGCACGGCGAATCTCGGGCGCCCCAAGGTCGAGTCCGGGGCGGAGACCATCCGCGCCCTCAACCCCGATGTCAACGTCATCGCGATGCGGACCTGGATCCAGGTCGACAACGTGATGGACATCATCAAGGACTACGACATCGTCATCGACGGATCCGACAACTTCGACACCCGATACCTGATGACCGACGCGTGCTACCTCGGCGGCAAGATCAACGTGCACGGCTCGATCTTCCAGTTCGAAGGCATGGCCAGCGTGTTCGCCCCCGACCAGGGCCCGTGCTACCGCTGCCTCTACCCCTCGCCGCCTCCCGCGGGCCTCGTCCCGAGCTGCGGGGAGGCCGGGGTCCTGGGCGTGCTGCCGGGCACGATCGGCCTCGTGCAGGCCACCGAGGCGATCAAGCTGCTCCTCGGCATCGGCGAGCCCCTGATCGGCCGGCTCCTGACCTACGACGCGCTCGGCATGCGATTCCGCGAGGTCAAGCTCCGGCGCGACCCCGGGTGCCCGCTGTGCGGGGAGAACCCCACGATCAAGGACCTGTCGATCCACCAGGCCGGCGGCCCGGCTTGCCTCGTCGAGGAGGCCACCCCCGCCGCCGTCGGGGCCATCGTGACCTCGGGGGGTGCCTGAGGGACCCCCTCCCCTCTCGACTGCGCGGGGCCCGGCGGGCGGCGGCCGGGCTCTGCGCCCTCGATCCTCCCGGCCATCCCGGTGACTCGCGAACTCCACCTGGAGGCCAATGGTATGCTTCGGCGCGTCGTTGCCCATCCGCACCGGAGGCTCGTCACGGATACCACATGCTGGCCGCTCGCCCCACGCCATCGCGTTGTCACCGCGCGCCGTGTCCCGGCACGGCTCCCGCCCCCGGCAGCTCCCGGATGGTGAGGGCGCTCCGGACGTGGCTGGCGGGGAGCGCGCTGCTCGGAGGGCTCGTCCTCGCATCCACCGTCGAGGGCGCGGGACCCGCTGGCCCGCCGACGACGTCCCACGGCCTGTCCATGTACGGCGACCTCAAGTACGGGCCGGGGTTCACCCACTTCGACTACGCCAATCCCGCCGCCCCCAAGGGCGGTGATGTGCGCCTGGCCGCCATCGGCACCTTCGACACGCTGAACCCCTACGTCCTCCGCGGCGTGCCCGCGGCCGGCCTCGGCTATCTCGCCGACACGCTCACCATGGGATCCTCGGACGAAGCCTTCGCGCGCTACGGCCTCATCGCCGAGAGCATCGAGCTGCCCGCCGACCGGTCCTGGGTGGCCTTCACGCTGAGGCGCGAGGCTCGCTTTCATGACGGCAGCCCCATCGCCGTCGAGGACGTGATCTGGACGTTCGAGACGCTCCGGAAGCGCGGGCATCCGTTCTACCGCGGCTACTACCGGCACGTGGCCGGGGTGGACAAGGTCGGCGAGCGCACCGTGCGCTTCCGCTTCCAGGCGGGAGAGAACCGGGAGCTGCCCCTCATCGTGGGCGAGATGCCGGTCCTGCCGCGGGCCTACTGGAGCGCCCGCGACTTCGAGCGCACGACCCTCGAGCTGCCCCTGGGCAGCGGCCCCTACCGGATCGAGTCGATCGACCCCGGGCGCTCGATCACGTATCGCCGGGTGAAGGACTACTGGGGCGCCGACCTGCCGGTGAACGCGGGCCGGTTCAACTTCGAGACCATCCGCTACGACTACTACCGCGACGGCACCATCTCCCTCGAGGCCTTCAAGGCCGGGCGCTACGATTTCCGCCAGGAGAACGCGGCCAAGAACTGGGCCACCGCCTACACTGGCCCCGCCGTCCGCCAGGGTCTGATCAAGCGGGAGGAGATCCCGAACGAGATCCCGACGGGCATGCAGGCCTTCGTCTTCAACACGCGCCAGCCCGTCTTCAGGGATCCCCGCGTGCGGGAGGCCCTGGCGTACGCCTTCGACTTCGAGTGGACGAACCAGCACCTCTTCTGGGGCGCCTACACGCGCACGCGGAGCTACTTCTCCAACTCCGAGCTGGCCTCCCGCGGGCGGCCGGGACCGGGCGAGCTCGCGGTGCTCGAGCCGCACCGGGCGGCGGTCCCGCACGAGGTGTTCACGCGCCCCTACGACCCGCCATCCACGGCCCCGCCCGGGAGCCTGCGGGTCAACCTGCTCACCGCCCTCGCCAAGCTCCGGGAGGCCGGCTGGGAGGTCCGCGACTTCCGTCTCGTCAACGCCCGCACCGGCGAGCCCATGCGGTTCGAGATCCTCCTCAGCGACCCGGGCTTCGAGCGGATCGTCCTGCCCTTCGTCAAGAACCTCGAGCGCCTCGGCGTCTCCGCCCGCGTCCGCACCGTGGACACCGCCCAGTACCGGTACCGCGTGGACCACTTCGACTTCGACATGATCGTCCACGTCTGGAGGCAGTCCCTGTCCCCGGGCAACGAGCAGCGCGACTACTGGACCTCGGAGAAGGCGACCGTGCCCGGTAGCGAGAATCTGGCCGGCATCCGCGATCCCGTGGTCGACGCCCTGGTGGACGCGGTCATCGCCGCCCCCGATCGCCCCGACCTCGTGGACCGGACCCGCGCCCTCGATCGCGTGCTCCTGTGGGGGTACTACGTCGTCCCCCAGTGGCACTTCCGCGCCTTCCGCGTCGCCTACTGGGACTTCTTCGCGCGGCCCCGGACCGCGCCGCGCTACGCGCTCGGCTTCGACACCTGGTGGGTGGACCCGGCCCTGGCCGCGGCGGCCCGGTCCTGGCGCACAGGGGGACGCTAGTGTCCCGGAGTGTTCGGAGTCAGACGGCCGTGCCCTCGCGGCGCCGGGTCGGGTGGGGGCCCTCCCCGCGGGACCGTATCTTCTGCGGATTGCCGGAGCCACCCACCATCCATCTCGTGGCCCGATCGAGTGCCGGCGACGCTCAAGCGACTCAGCGTGTCCCGCGGGGAGGGCCCGTGCCCCACCCGGCGCGTTGTCGGCACATCCCGGACTCGGGACACTAGGGCGACGGGGCGCCCTCGCCGGCCATGCTCGCCTACGTCCTGCGCCGCCTGCTCCTGATCGTCCCGACCTTGCTCGGGATCATGCTGGTGAACTTCGCCATCATCCAGTCGGCGCCAGGCGGCCCGATGGAGCTGATGATCTCGCGCCTGCAGGGCACCGCGGTGGACGCGACCGCCCGCGTGGGCGGCACCGGCGGCGGCGAGACCTCAGCCCCGGCGCCCGGCCCGGGCTCCGGCGAGCGGGGGCCCGCCAGCACCTACCGCGGCGGGCGCGGGATGGACCCCGCGCTGATCCGCCAGCTCGAGAAGCAGTTCGGCTTCGACCGCCCCGCGCCCGAGCGCTTCCTCCACATGCTGAAGAGCTACCTGGTCCTGGACTTCGGCAAGAGCTTCTACCGCGACCGCTCGGTGGTCGGGCTCATCCTGGAGAAGCTGCCGGTGTCCATCTCGCTCGGCCTGTGGACCACGCTCCTCGTGTACCTGATCTCCATCCCCCTCGGCATCGCCAAGGCCGTGCGCGACGGGTCGGCCTTCGACGTCTGGACCAGCTCCCTCGTCGTGGTCGGCTACGCCATCCCGAGCTTCCTCTTCGCCGTCCTTCTCATCGTCCTCTTCGCGGGCGGCAGCGTCGTCGCCTGGTTCCCCTTGCGCGGGCTCACCTCCGGCAACTGGGCCAGCCTGTCGTGGCCGGCGCGCGTCCTCGACTACTTCTGGCACCTGATCTTGCCGGTGGCGGCGATGGTCATCGGCGGCTTTGCCGGGCTCACCCTGCTCACCAAGAACTCGTTCATCGAGGAGATCAACAAGCTCTACGTGGCCACGGCGCGAGCGAAGGGCCTGAGCCAGCGCCGCGTGCTCTACGGCCACGTCTTCCGGAACGCCATGCTGGTGGTCGTCTCCGGCTTCCCCGCCGCCTTCGTGGGGATCCTCTTCACCGGCGCCCTGCTCATCGAGGTGATCTTCTCGCTCGACGGCCTGGGCCTGCTCGGCTTCGAGGCCGCCATCAACCGCGACTACCCGATCATGTTCGGCACGCTGTACATCTACACGCTGGTGGGCCTGCTCCTGAACCTCGTCACCGACCTGACCTACGTCGCCATCGATCCGCGCATCGACTTCGCCACGCGGGAGTCGTGATGCCGCGCCGATCCCGGCGGGGCTGGCGGCCGAGCCCCCTCACCCGCCGCCGCCTCCGCAACTTCCGGCGCAACCGGCGCGGCTTCTGGTCGCTCTGGATCTTCCTCGGCCTGTTCGGGCTGAGCCTGGGGGCGGAGGTGATCGCCAACGACCGCCCCCTCCTCGTGGTGTACGGGGGCCGGGTCTACCTGCCCGTCCTGCACCGGTACGCCGAGACCACCTTCGGCGGCGAGTTCCCGACCGAGACCACGTACCGGGATCCCCACGTCATCGCGCTGATCCGGAGCCGGGGATGGATGCTGTGGCCCCCCATACCCTTTCGCTACGACACCGTGAGCGAGGACCTGCCGGTCCCGGCGCCGGCGCCGCCGTCAGCCGCGCACTGGCTGGGCACGGACGACCAGGGCCGCGACCTCGCCGCCCGGCTCATCTACGGCTTCCGGATCTCCGTCCTCTTCGGGCTCACCCTGACCGCGGCGAGCACCGTGATCGGGGTGGCGGCGGGGGCGGTGCAGGGCTACTTCGGGGGCTGGACCGACCTGCTCTTGCAGCGCGCCATCGAGGTCTGGTCGGGGCTGCCCGTTCTCTACCTCCTCATCATCCTGGCCAGCCTGGTCGAGCCGAACTTCTGGTGGCTCCTCGGGCTCATGCTGCTCTTCAGCTGGATGTCGCTGGTGGGGGTCGTGCGGGCCGAGTTCCTGCGGGCGCGCAACTTCGACTACGTGCGGGCGGCGCGGGCGCTCGGCGTGGGCAACACCGTCATCATGGCCCGGCACCTCCTGCCAAACGCCATGGTGGCGAGCCTGACCTTCCTGCCGTTCATCCTGAATGGGTCCATCACCACGCTCACCGCCCTCGACTTCCTGGGCTTCGGGCTGCCGCCGGGCTCGCCGTCTCTCGGCGAGATCCTCGCCCAGGGCAAGGCCAATCTGCAGGCGCCGTGGCTCGGGATCGCCGGGTTCGCGGTGCTCGCGGTGATGCTGACGCTCCTGATCTTCATCGGCGAGGCCGTGCGCGACGCCCTGGACCCCCGCAAGAGCCTCCGGTGACCGACCCGATCCTGGTCGTCCGGGATCTCGCCGTGTCGTTCGACACGCCCGGCGGCGAGGTGCGCGCCGTGCGCGGGATCTCCTTCGACATCCGGCGGGGCGAGACCCTGGCCCTCGTCGGCGAGAGCGGATCCGGAAAGTCGGTGACCGCCCTCAGCATCGTGCAGCTCTTGCCCTCCCCCCCCGCCCGCCACCCCGGCGGCAGCATCGCCTTCCGGGGACAGGAGCTGCTGGCGGCGAGCGAGCACGTGCTCCGCGAGGTCCGGGGCAATCGCATCGCCATGATCTTCCAGGAGCCGATGACGTCGCTGAACCCCCTGCACACCGTGGAGCGCCAGGTGAGCGAGGTGCTGCTGGTCCACCAGCGCCTGGGGCGCGCGGCGGCGCACGCGCGCACGGTGGAGCTCCTGCACCTGGTGGGGCTTGCCGAGGCGGAACGCCGCCTCGGCGCCTTCCCCCACCAGCTGTCGGGGGGGCAGCGACAGCGCGTGATGATCGCCATGGCCCTGGCCAACGAGCCCGACCTGCTCATCGCCGACGAGCCCGCTACCGCTCTCGACGTCACCATCCAGGCGCAGATCCTCGCCCTCCTGCGCGAGCTGCAGGGGCGCTTCGGCATGGCCCTCCTCCTCATCACCCACGATCTCGGCGTGGTGCGGGCCATGGCCGAGCGTGTCTGCATGATGACGCGGGGCGAGATCGTCGAGGCCGGCGCGGTGGCGGAGGTCTTCGCGCGACCCGTCCACCCCTATACCCGGCGCCTGCTCGCGGCCCAGCCGCGGGGTCGCCCGCCCGCGCCGGCGCCGGACGCGCCCGTGGTGATGATGGCGCGCGACGTCCGCGTGACGTTTCCGATCCGCCGCGGCGTGCTCAAGCGAACGGTCGGCGTCGTCACCGCGGTGGACGGCGTGAGCCTCACCGTGCGCGCGGGCGAGACCGTCGGCGTGGTGGGTGAGAGCGGCTCCGGCAAGACCAGCCTGGGCCTGGCCCTGCTGCGGCTCGAGCGGAGCACGGGCGTCATCGAGTTCGACGGGCGGGAGATCCAGGGGCTCCGGACGCGCGCGCTCCGGCCCCTCCGGCGCGAGATGCAGGTGGTCTTCCAGGACCCCTACGGGTCTCTGTCGCCGCGGCTGACGGTCGCCCAGATCGTCGAGGAGGGGCTCCGCGTCCACGGCCTGGGCGGCGACCACCGGGAGCGGCAGGGCCTGATCGATCAGGCCCTCGGGGAGGTCGGACTCGACGCGGGCACCCGCGACCGCTATCCCCATGAGTTCTCGGGCGGCCAGCGCCAGCGCATCGCCATCGCGCGCGCCATGGTGCTCAAGCCCCGGTTCGTGGTGCTCGACGAGCCCACCTCGGCCCTCGACATGTCCGTGCAGGCGCAGATCATCGACCTGCTGCGCGAGCTCCAGGAGCGGCACCGGCTCGCCTACCTGTTCATCAGCCACGACCTCCGGGTGGTGCGGGCGCTCAGCAGCGAGGTGCTCGTGCTGTACCAGGGCCGCGTCGTGGAGCGGGGGGCCACCTCTCGTGTGTTCGACCAGCCGGAACATCCGTACACCCGGGCGCTGATGGCCGCCGCCCTCGAGCTGCGGGCGAGCCCCGGGGCCGGCGAGCTCGCCGGCCCCGGGCCGTGCTAGCCGTTCATGATGGCCGATGCCGGTCGCGGCCGCGCCCGGGGTGGCCCAGCTGCTCCATCTTCTGCCGCTGCTCCTCGCTGAGGAGCGGAGCGATCTCCTGCAGGGTCCGGGTGCGGAGCCGCAGGGACTCGGCGATGAGGTCGGCGAGCTGGGCCGTCTTCGCCTGGATCGTCGCGTCGTCCGCCCCCGTCAGGGCGAGGTGCCGGAGCTCCCGCCGGGCCTGCCCGATCGCCTTCGCGGCCTCCCGGGCGCCATCTCGGTTCCGGTCGAAGATCTCCTGGACGGCCTGGGTCTGCTCGGCGGTGAGCCCCAGGCGCTTCTGCATCCGCTCCGACATCGACTTGTGCTCGCCCGGCCCGGCACCCGGGCGCGCCTCCACGGCGGGGGCGGCGAGCAGCGCGGTGGCCATCGCGATGGCCAGAATCGATCCTGCACCGCGAGTCAACATGGTCTGTTCCTCCGTATCGAGTGGTATCGGACGGCGAGCCGTCCTGTCCTGTTGCCCTGTCTGACGCACACGCGGCCCGCACCATTTACGAAACGCGGGCGGCCCCGACGCCCCCCCGGGCGGCCCCGCCCCCGGGGAATGAGCCGGGAGGAGCTGCTGCGGGAGGAAGGCGTGGGGCCGGGTGGGCGGCCGCGCAGGGTCTCCCGCGCACGCCGGAATTCAACCCAGGCCGAGGCGCTCCTGCAGGCGAGCGAGCGGGCGGGGTGCCCACCAGTTCCAGTCCCCGAGCAGCCGCATCGCGGCGGGCACCAGCAGGGCCCGCACGACGGTGGCGTCGAGCACCACCGCGATCCCCATGCCGATGCCGACTGCCTTCACCACCACGAGGTCGGCCCGAGCGAAGCCGAAGAACACGGCGGCCATGATGGCGGCGGCGGCGGTGATGAGCCGGCCCGTCCGCTCCAGGCCGGCACCGACCGCCAGCGCATTGTCTCCCGTCCGCTGGTACTCCTCGCGGATCCGGCTCAGGAGCAGCACGCCGTAGTCCATGGACAGCCCGAAGATCACGCAGAACATGATGAGAGGAGTCGCCGTCTCGATGGGCCCCGGGGTGAAGTTGAGCCAGCGCGAGAGGTGCCCGTCCTGGAAGATCCACACCAGCGCGCCGTACGAGGCGCTGATGGACAGGAAGTTCATCAGCACCGCCTTGATCGGCAGCACGACCGACCCGAGGAGCAGGAACAGCACGACGTAGGTGGCGAGCACGATCAGGGCCACCGCGCGCGGCGCGTTGGCCCGCACGAGGGCGATGAAGTCGACGTCGAAGGCGGTGTGGCCGGTGACGAGCAGCTGCCCGTCGATCCGCGGATGCGACCGCCGGATCTCCTGCACCAAAGCTCGCGCCGCGTCGCTCCCCGCCGGCAGCGACGAGTGGACGACGAGGAGCGCGATGTGCGGTCCGGTGAGCTGGCGGAGCGCCTCGCGGATCGGCGCCGGCACCATCTCGTGCGGCGCTCCCGCCAGCTGCCGATACTGCTCGCGGGTGATCGAGGCATCGAGGTCGACGGGGCTGCTCACGCTGATCACGCCGGGGAGGCTGGCGATCCACCGGCTGAGGTCATACATGGCGTCGATGCGCTCGGCGCCGAGCGGAGCCCCGTGCGCGTACTCGAGGACGATCGGGATGCGGTTGACATCCCCACCCGGAAACTGGCTCCGGACCAGGGCCTCGCCCTGGCGGGCCGGGGCCGACGGCGGCAGCGAGCCGACGTCGCTCGACCCCAGCCGGATCCGCGCGAAGGGAGAACCGAGCAGGAGCATGCCCACCGCCACCGGGACCAGGACCTTCCAGGGATGGGCCATGACGAGCGCGGCCAGCCGGTACCAGAAACCGCGAGTCACGGCCGGCCCCGCCGTCGCGATGCCGGGAATGCGCCACATGTCGACGCGGGGACCGAGCAGCGCCAGCAGGGCGGGCAGCAACGTCAGGGCGTACACGACCGAGAAGCCGACCACCGCCGTCCCCGCCAGCCCGAGCGTGCCGAGGTTGCCCAGTCCCAGGAAGGCCAGGCCGAGGAGCCCGATGGCCACGGTGAGGCCCGAGAAGAGCACGGCCTGGCCCGCGGTGGCGAGGGTGCGGGCCAGGGCCTCCGGCACCGCGTGGGTCCGGATCTCCTCACGGAAGCGGCTCACGATGAAGAGCGAGTAGTCGATGGCCACCGCCAGCCCGATCATGGTCACCACGTTGCCCGCATAGATGGACACCGAGGTGGCATGCGAGAGCAGGTACGTCGCGGCGACCCCGCCCGCCACCGCGAGAAGGCCGACGCCGAAGGGGAGCGCGGCGGCCACCACCGACCCGAACACGAGCAGCAGCAGCACGGGCACGATCGGAAGGATCACCAGCTCGGCTGCGATCACGTCTCGCCTGGCGCGATCGTAGAACTCGTGGCTGAGCGCGACCATACCGGCGGGCAGCACGGTGAGCAGGTCGGAGCGGACCCTGGCCCGCAACTCGGGATACGCGGCGGCCGCTCCCGACGTGTACAGCACCGACTCCACCGGGGGGGCCATGCCGTGGAGCTCGACGTCCACCAGCGTGTGCCGGCCGTCGCGCCCGAACCGGGAGGCGTCCGGCGGTGTGGCGTCGTACGCGGTGCGAACCGCAGCCACCCGCTCGTCTGTGCGGAGCGGCGCGAGCGCGCGCTCGACCTCGGCGCGAAAGCCGGGATCGGTCGCGGCCATGGTCGGGTGCCCGAACACGAGCGAAAAGCTGAGCGCCCGGCCGGGCAGCTCGGCCTGGATCAGATCAAGGGCGCGGCCCGACTCGGTGCCGGCTGGAACCAGCCTGTTGTCGAAGTGCGCGCCGTGGCGGATCACGGCCAGGGAGGCGATGGACGACAGGGCGGCGGCGGCGACGACCGCCCAGCGGAACCGATGGACGAGACGACCCCAGGTAGCGAGCATTGTTGGCGAGAAGAGGCCCGGCCCCCACGGCGGTCTGCCCGGTCGCGGCAGAACGCGATGCCGTGTCCGAGGCAATCGAGGCTACCACGGTTGAGGCGGAGTCAGGCTGGGTTCCGTCACCGGCGCCGCTGATCCTCGATCTTCACCTCAAGGACTCGTGGCCAAGCAACTGATATTCAGGCCGCTCTGTGCTCGCGCCGAGTCCTCTCAGAGCGTCATGTCGGCGGCTGCGGGAGGCGGGAGGATTCCAGGCCGCCACCGGGGCCGCGAAGCCGTCGGACCCCGCATGGCTCTCGTCGCCTCGTCGAGCTTGACCCGGTCCAGCGGGCCAGCCCGGAACGAGATCCAAGGATGGCGAATCCGCGGGCGGAAGGGGGTCGAGCGACCTGCCCGGTCTTCGCCGCCCTCCGCACCGCCCTGCCTGGCCGAGGCGCCGCCCCGGCATCGAGGTCGTGCCCTGGATCCCCTTAACGCCCTGGGACGCCTGCGAAGGGGAACGCCATCGGCTGGCCAGGCAGGCGGACCTCCTGCGTCAGGAGGCGAGGATGCAGACCGCGTCCGCGCCGAGGACCTGGGCCGCCAGCGTCTCGACGCAAAACAGGTGGACGGCCTCGGCGTCGTGGGCGCGGTAGCCGACCGAGAGGTCGCCACCGACGGTGAGCACGAAATCGCCGCCGCGCGTCGAGAAGAGCGCGCCCGCCTCCTTCATGACGGCGGAGCGATGCACGGCGGCCAGCACGTCCCGGAGCTGACGGCTGGCGGGATACCCCTCGTTGTCCGCGCGCAGATACGCATAGTACCGGGGCGGGGCCAGCACGAGCTCGTAGGGGCCGGGAATACCCCCGCCGTCGAGGCGCTCCACCGCCTTCAGGACGTCGGCCACGGCCTGGCCGCCGAGGTCCCAGTCACCGACCTCGAGCCGGGGCGATTGCTTCGAGGTGAGAAACCCCTCGGCGCCGGGCTCGCCGTAGAAGGCGAGCCGGTCCTCGGCGAGGGCGACCTCGCGCGCCGCCGTCTCCGCCGCGGTGGCGTCCAGCGCGGGCGCGCCGCGATCCACGGCCTCGATGGTCGCCCACGGCAAGCTGAAGCCCGCGCGGATCTCGGCGAGGAGCACGACGTCGGGCAGGGCGACCACGGCGCGTCCCTCCCGCGTCTTCCGCGGGGTGACGGTGCCGAGGGCGACGGCCACCTGGTCCCACCCCCGCGGCCCTTCGAACGTCGCCACTCGCCGCGCCGCCAGCGTGCGCCGCGCCATCCCCTTCACCGCATCGTCGAGCTGCTTCCAGACCTCTGCCGAGAGCGGGGCCATTGCCCTGCGCAGGATGTCCATCACTTGCCCTCCCGGAGCGAGCCGACGGTGGCCCCCGCCACGGCTCCCGATCCCGAGCCCTGACTGTTCCGGCCCATCACCTGCGCCTCGCGCCCGACGATGGGTCCGTCCTGGAAGAGGAACTCGCGCAGCACCTCGTCGAACTTCACGTCCTGGCGGCGGATCCATTCCAGGACCATGGCCGCGTGCTCCTTCTCCTCGTCGCGGTTGTGCGCGAGGATCTTGGCCAGCTCCGGATCGGTGGTCGCATCGACCCGCTGCTGATACCAGTCGATCGCCTCGAGCTCCTCCTGAAGACTCGCCAGCGCCCGGTGCAGATCCCGGGTCCGGTCCGTCAGCGTGCTGTCCGCCTCGTGATACCCGCTCCCCGTTCCCATGGGCCTCCCTCCCCCCGCTCGGTGGTGTCGACGCCTCCCGAACCATATCATCGTTCCCGGCGGGCTCCACCGCGCAGGGACCGGTCGCGCCCGGGGCGCTTGACTTGACCCGGCCCGGTCGAGGGGCGTATACACAGCCATCGCCGGGCCGGGGCGGCCGCCGCGCCGTTGACGGCCGCCGGCGCCCGCTCCCGGGCCCGATGGAGCAAGGAGGCTCGATGTCCGACGCCAGGCCGGGCGCAGCGCCCCAGCACCCGCGCACCGTGCGCCTCGACGATCACACCGCCCTCGGCCTGCGCCTGATGACGGCGGCCGACGCCGCCCCCATCGTCGCGTTTGCCCGCAGCCTCCCCGACGACGACCTGCTCTTCCTCCGGACGGACATCACCAATCCGGACATGGTGGCCGAGTGGGTGCAGAACCTCGAGGCCGGGCGCACGATCGCCGAGGTCGACGGCGAGATGGCGGGATACGCCGCTCTCGTCACGAACCGGCTGAGCTGGCAGCGGCACCTCGGCGAGATCCGCATCCAGGTGGCCCAGCGCTACCGGTCGCGCGGCGTGGGGCGAGCCCTCGCCGGCGAGATCCTCGCCCTCGCCCGCCCGCGCGGGCTGCGCAAGATCGTCGCGCAGATGACGCCGGACCAGAAGGGCGCGATCGCCACCTTCGAGCGCCTCGGTTTCCGGCCCGAGGCCTCGCTCCCTTGCGCGGATCTCCCGGCCCCGGGGCGAACCTCCCCCCGCTGAGCCGGGCCAACAGACTAGAACAGCCCCGGGAGGGGGTGCCCTTACCGGTGCGCGGGGCGATCGGGGGACGCCGCGGAGTCCACGCGCGCGAGGTGGGCGGCCAGCCGGCGATAGACGGTCGCGTTGAAGACGAGACCGACGTGGGTGCCGGGGACCTCGACGTCGGTCTCGGGAGCGCCGGTGACGCACGATCGCCAGTCCACGATCCCGTCTGTCCGGGTGAAGACGGCGATCTGCCGGACCGACGCCGGGACGCCGGCGCGCAGGCCGGCCACGGCCTGACACGCGCAGTGCCCGGTGTAGCACGCCGGGCGCTCCCCGCCCCGCTCGTTCTGGATGCGGCTGCGCACCACGTCCGTCGCCCGGAGCACCAGCGGATGCGACCGGATGCCACGGAACGGGGAGCCCAGCGTGGCCACGGAGGCGACCCGCCCGGGATGGCGCGCCGCGACCGAGCGGGCGAGCATCCCGCCGAGGCTGTGCCCGACCAGGTGCACACGACCTCCGCTCTCGGCTCCGGCCGCCTCCACGGTGGCCAACAGGCGGCCGGTGAGGACGTCGAGGCAGTCCGCGTTGCGGCCGATGCGGGACATGAACGGCCGATATCCGATGCGCCGCAGCCAGCAGTAGAGCTCGTGCAGGTACAGATCGCTGCCGAGGAAGCCGGGCACGACGACGACGGCCGAGCCGTCGCCCCGGGACACGCCGAGGCCGTAGAAGACCGGGGAGGATCTCAGAGCCAGCCAGTCGAGGCCCACCAGCGCCTCCCGCCAGATGGGCACCTCCGCGGCCCTCATGTCCGGATGGAAGACGGGTGTCGCGCTATCCATGGGTCGCTGGCTCCTCTCGACGACCGCGCCGAACGCGCCGGCCACGTGTTCATTGTCGCAGAGGCGGCGCACCGGAGGCAAACCGCGCGTCGGTTGCGACCGCGCGTCGGCGTCGTCTATCCTGGCCGCGTGCAGTTCCGGACTGTCGACGCCGGCGGGCCCGTCCACCTGGCCGACTTTGGCGGGGACGGACCGGCTATCGTCCTGCTGCACGGCCTTGGCGGGTCGCATGCGAACTGGCTGGCGGTGGGCCCGGCCCTGGCCCGGCACGCGCGGGTCCTGGCTCCGGACTTCCCGGGGTTCGGACGGACGGCTCCCGCGGGACGGCCGTCGACGGCGCTCTCCCAGCGCGAGACCCTCGATCGCCTGCTCGAGGCCGTCGTGGGCGGGCCCGCGATCCTCGTCGGCAACTCCATGGGCGGGCTGGTCGCCATGATGGAGGCGGTGGCGAGCCCGTCGCGCGTGGCGGGCCTGGTGCTACTCGCCCCCGCCCAGCCGCGACCTTCCGGACATCGGGTCGACCCGGTGGTGCTGACGACGTTCCTGGCGTACTCGATCCCCGGTGTGGGCGAGTGGTTCCTCCGCCGCGCTGCGGCCCGGCTCGGTCCCCAGGGCACCGTTCGCGAGATGCTCCGGCTCGTGTGCGTCGATCCCTCGCGCGTGCCCCCCGATGTCCGCGCCGCCCACGAAGCGCTCGCGGCCGAGCGGCTGGCCGCAATGCCCTGGGGCCATGCCGCGCTGATCGAGGCGGCGCGCTCGCTCCTTCACGCGTTGCGGCGCCGCGCGCGCTACGCGGAGATGGTCCGGGCAATCGCCGCGCCGACCGCGGTGATCCATGGACAGCTGGATCGGCTGGTCCCGGTGGCCGCTTCCCGCGCCCTGGTCGGGCTGCGGCCGGACTTCAGCCTCGAGATCTTCGAGGGGATCGGGCACGTTCCCCAGCTCGAGGCCCCCGACCGCGTCGTCGCCTCCCTGCTTCGCTGGGTGGGTGGGCCGGGACGATTGGCGTGGGACGCGGCGACACGCACAAAGCGCGGGCGATGAGCCAGGGTCTTCCGCATCACCGGCCGCATGCTGCATGCCCGTTCGGGATATTGACGCAAAGAGTCAACAATTGAGTTGACGCTATGACGCACTGTGTTATGATCCTCGCATGCCATCAATAACCCGCTCAACCCAGCACGCGCGAGGCCGCCGGCCCAAGGGGTCTCCGGCTCGCGGAAGGAGACCCACCATGGCGACCAAGGCCCAGCCCGACGCTGCCCCGGTGTTCCCGGAGGCCATCTCCCAGGTTCGCGACAAG
>DATKEI010000338.1:0-7079 GCA_035544455.1 Binatia bacterium
CCAGCAGCTGGACGGCCCCGGGCATCATCGGGTTCGCGAAATCCAGGGCGACGTAGGCGAGGACGATCACCGCGCAAGCGCGCCAGCGCATGACGCCGGGAAGGATAACTCGACCGCGCCCGGAGGGAAAGACCGGCTCGATCGACAGGCCGGCCGGACCTTGCGCTTGCGAAGGCCCAGCTCGCCTGGTCGGTCCGTGACGGCGCGCACCAGCGCCACCGGGGATGGGGGGCGCAGCGCCTGGACGGGACACCAAGCGGGCGGCGCTCTCGGATCTCCGCGCATCCGCTGCAGGCCATCACGTCTTCGGGCTCGCGGGCGTCGACCCCCGGGCAAGAACCCGGACCTGATCCGACGCTCTCCGCCCCGCCGCAGCCACGGCGTCGAGGACGCGCGGGGCCGCGCCTTCACGGCCTAGCTCGCAGAGCCAAGTGCACCGCCGAACCACTGCCGCGGCCCGCGGGCGCGAAACCAAGGGGGCCCAGCACCGAGCCCGGTCGCCCGGACACGTATAGACCTGACTCCAGCCCGTATATCAGGTCATAACATACCCATACTGGGTATTGAACGTGTCAATTATTGGCACCCAGCGTGCGAATATTTTTACCCGTTACATGAATAATACTCGTGTCATATCGCGTATTTATCTTTTGTTTCAGCCGAATATCCAGAGGGCACTGTCCATGCAGTCGGTGACCGTCAGTTTTCGGGACCAGAACAGCCCTGTGAACGCAGGGCAGCCTCGGAGGAGGACTCATGTCGCCATCCCTCGGGCCGCAGATGGGCAACCGCTCCCCGGACCTGCCCACCTTGCTCCGCCGCGCAGCTGATGACATTGCGCGCGGCACGGCCAAGACCCGCATCGCTGGAAGCGCCGCGCACGGATCGCGCCTTGCCCCCTTGATCCTGACCAGTAACCGACAGCAGCGCCATGAGCGGGCGCTGCAGGGAGCGATGGAATGAGAACCCTCCGAACCGAGCATCGGCACCTCCTCTCGATACGAGCCCTCCTGACCACCATCGCCCTGCTGGCGTTGACAGCCTCGACGGCGGCAGCGCAGAGCGGGCCGTCGTGCACCGCGACGTTCTCGCCAGACACTGGCCCTGCGGGTTCGGCCGCGCTGTTCCGGTGGACCTCGACCGGCGATGCCGATGGGCGCCTGCCCATCTCATGCTCCGACGGCCAGACGGGCACCCTGCCGTCGAGAAATGGATCGATCTCGGTCAGCATCCCGCCCAACGCGTTGACCTGTACTCTGACGGTCCGACGCTGGACGGGACAGCAGGCGACGTGCGCCGATACGATGACAGCGCAGACCACACCGCCACCGCCGCCGCCGCCGCCGCCGCCGCCGCCACCGCCGCCACCCCCGCCTCCACCGCCGCCGACTGGATCGTGGACACCGCCCATCGGCGTTCCGCACCCTGGTGATTGGTTCCTGAGGACGGAGGGCACCGTTCAGCTCGTGAGCGCAGGCGGTAGCTCCCGGACGTTCACGGGCGCCGGGACCGCCGCTGCCCCGGTGATCTTCCGGGGCGTGAACGCGCCCCGGTTCACCGGAGTAGTCACGATCAGCGGCTCCTACGTGATCGTGGAAGGCATCAACGTCGACGGTGGGGGTGTGAACCTCTCGGGCGATCACGTCGCCCTGCGAGACTCCGAGGTGCAGCGCGTCAACAATCGCGGTACGGCCACGTGGGTCAACGGCGGCAACGACGTCGTGATCTTCCGCAACCGCATCCACGACAACGGGGTGTTCTCGAACTCCGAGAACGACCGGCATGGGGTCGGCGGGGGCGGGAACCGCATCTGGATTCTCGACAACGAGATCTTCCGGAACAGCGGCGACGGAGTGCAGTTCGGCCATCAGGCGCGCAACCAGTTCGGCCATATCTACATCGGCCGGAACACCATGTACGGGGACCGGGAGAACGCCGTCGACATCAAGGAAGTCTCGAACGTCGTGATCTCGCAGAACACGATGTCCGGCTACCGGGCGAGCTCGTCGTCAGAGGGCGCCGCAGTGGTGGTCCACGACTGCCCGATCAACACCCACGTGATCTTCAACACGATCCTCGATAGCCATATCGGCATCAGCTCGGCGAGCCTGTCGTCCACGTGCCCCCGGCCCGTCAACGTGCGGTTCATCGGCAACGTGATCGAGAACATCACGGGCGCCGCGATCCAGGGGTGGGGCTCGGGGAAGATCACCGCGGTCGTCGGCAATACCATCGTCGGCGTCGGCAGCTTCGGGATCGGCCTCGACAACCTCTCGGCCGGCAGCGTGATCGAGAACAACCTGCTCTGGCAGGTGAACGGCCAGGCGATCGGGACCGGCGGCTCGGCGACGGTGCGCAACAACCTGGCCGACACCGTGAACCCCCTGTTCGTCGATGATGCGGGCGGCGACTATCGCCTGCTCACCGGCTCTCCGGCGATCGATGCCGGACGCCTGTCGGGAGCCTATGCCGCGCACCAGGCGATCCACGGGGTGGCGATCGACGTGGACCACAGCGGCGCGCCACGGCCGCAGGGGAGCCAGTGGGACATCGGCGCCCACGAGGCCGCGGCTCCATGAGCCGCGCCACCCTCTCCCGGCTGGCCCTCGTCGGAGCCCGCAGCTAGTCAGCCTTCCCGGGCCGGCCGCGTGACGTCGTGGCCCGCGCCACGGTGTCACACGGCTGTCGGGATGGAGTCAGCAAGCTGGCCCGCGGAGCACCCGCTCCGCGGGCGCCGCCTCGTAGTCCGCCCGGCGCCCGGTCACTGCGGGGCAGTGACGGGGTGTCCCGTGCATGCTCCCCTGCGGCGACGAGTCACCTGTGTCGCGCCCCTGGGCGCGAGCCTGTTCGCTGAGCTTGGCGGGCGCATTTGACAGCCTCGCGGAGCCTGTGATCTAAGGAAGGCGCTCATGAGGTGCTCCCGCCCTCGCGTCAGTACCCCCGACCCCGGTCTCGCCGGCCCGGCGCGACTTCAGCGGCGGAGACCGGGCCCGGCGGGCTGGCGGGGCGGCCGACTCCCCAGCGTGACAGACGTGGCCCGGGCCCGCCGCCTCGTGCGGATCGGGTCGGGCGGCGGGCCGCCCCCGCGCCGATGATGTCGGCCCGGCTCGAGGGGCGCGGCGTGGGCAAGCAGTTCGGGGGGCTCCGGGTCCTGAGCCACGTGGACTTCGCCGTCGAGAGCGGCGAGATCGTCGCCCTGATCGGCCCGAACGGCGCCGGAAAGACGACCCTCTTCAATCTCGTGAGCGGGCTCGAGCGCCCCGGGGCGGGCTCGATCCGCCTGGACGGGCGAGAGATCACGCGGCTGCCCGCGTACCGCATCGCGCGTCTCGGCGTCGGCCGGACCTTCCAGACGCCCCGGCCCTTCCTGGACCTCACCGCCGCCGAGAACGTGGGGGCGGCGATCCTGTTCGCGCGGCGCGCGGTCGACTCGGAACCAGCCGACGAGGCGCCGGCGCGCGGCGGGGCCACCCCCCAGGCCCTGCTGGCCCTGCTCGATCTCGGCCCCTGCGCCGGAACGATCGCCCGGCATCTGCCCCTGTCGCGCCGCAAGCTCCTGGAGCTGGCCATGGCGCTCGCCCTCGGCCCCCGCATCGTGCTCCTCGATGAGATCCTGGCGGGGCTCACACCGGCCGAGGTGACGGCCGCCACCGCAATTCTGCGCCGCCTGCGCGACGAGCGCGGGATCGGGCTCTTCTGGGTCGAGCACGTCATGTCGGCCGTCATGGAGACGGCCGGGCGCGTGCTGGTCCTGCACCACGGCGAGGTGATCTGCGAGGGACCGCCGGCCGCGGTCTCCCGCGATCCCCGCGTTATCGAAGCCTATCTGGGCGATCCGGCCGCGGACGAGGCCATCGCGTCCTGACGCCCTGGCAAGGAGGCCAGCCATGAACATGCGCAGGCGGACATTCCTCGCGACGGCAGCCGCGGCGGGCGCGGCCGCCACTGGCCTCGGCCTCCGCCGGGCCGGCGGGCAGGCCAGGCCCGTGCGAATCGGCTACACGCTGTCGGCGACCGGGCCGTACTCGGTGGGGGCGGGCATCACCCAGGCGCCGAACTACCTCCTGTGGCGGGATCAGGTCAACGCGCGGGGCGGGCTCGCCATCAAGGGCGAGGGGAGGCGCCCGGTCGAGTACGTCGCCATCGACGACCGCAGCGAGATCGAGACGGCCGTGCGCTTCTACGAGAAGCTCGCCACCGACGACAAGGTCGATCTGCTGCTGCCGCCCTGGGGGTCGGCCATGAACTTCGCGGTGGCGCCGGTGGCCAGCAAGCACGGCTACCCGATGATCGGGCCCACCGCGATCTCGGCCAAGTTCCGCGAGCTCGCGATCCCGTACTTCTACACGATGCTGGTCCAGCCCGAGCCCCAGATGAAGGCGATCTCCGCGCTGCTGAAGGACCTCCGGGACCAGGGCAAGATCCGGAAGGTCGCGGTCGCCTACGTCAACGACCTGTTCGGCATCGAGCTCAACGGGGCGGGCGGGCCCGCCCTCAAGGAGGCGGGGGTGGAGGTGGTCGACACCAGGAGCTACCCGCTCGGCACCAAGGACCTGTCGTCCATCCTCAAGGCCTTCAAGGCAGCCGGGGCGGACGCGTTCGTCGGCCTCACATATCCGCCCGACAACATCCTGGCCACTTCCCAGGCCAGGGAGGTGGACTGGAACCCACCGGTCTTCCTGACCGCGGTGGGCACGGCCTTCCCGTTCTACCGGGACCGCTTCAAGGGGGCGGAGGGCGTGATGGGCATCGCGGGCTGGAACCCACGCGTGAGGTGGCCGGGCGCCAGGGAATACTACGACGCCCACGTCAAGACGGCGGGCAAGGAGCCCGACCGGTGGGCCAGCGCCTTCGCCTATGGGTCCCTGCAGATCCTCGAGCGGTGCGTCGGCGAGGTCGGGCTCGATCGCCCGAAGATCAAGGCCATGCTCGACGCCACGGAGTTCGAGACGGTGGCAGGGCCGATCAGGTTCACCCGCGGCGAGAACGTGGCCAGCCCGGGCATGGTGGGTCAGTGGCAGAAGGGCGAGTTCGAGATCGTGTGGCCGAAGAGCTGGTCCACGGGGACCGCGATGGTGCCGAAGCCCGGCTGGGCGTGAGCCCGGCCCTCCTCCTCGACCTCGTCGTCACCGGGCTGATCACGGGCGGCATCTACGCCCTGGTTGCCCTCGGGCTGAACCTCCAGTATGGGCTCATGCGCGTGCTGAACGTCGCCCATGGCGAGTTCCTGATGGTCGGCGCGTACCTGACGTACGCCCTGCACACCGGCTGGGGAATGAACCCGCTTGTCACCATGCTCGTGACTGGCCCGAGCGCCTTCGCGGCCGGCCTCGTCCTGCACCGGGTCCTGTACGCCCGGGTGCTCGGCAGCGGGGAGGGGGCGGAAGCGCTCGAGTCGCGCTCCCTCCTCGTGTCCTTCGGCCTGCTCTTCGTCCTGCAGAACGCGGCCCTGCTCGTGTGGAGCGCCGATCTCACTGGCTACAGCTACCTGGCCACTCCCCTGCACGTCCTGGGCGCCGTGTTCCCGGCCAACCGGGTGGTGGCGGCGGCGGTGGCGCTCGTCCTGAGCCTCGCGTTCTACGCGTACCTGCGCGGCACCCTGACCGGCGCGGCCATCCGCGCCCTCATGGAGGAGCCGGAGGGGGCCCGGCTGGTGGGGATCAACCTGCCCCGGCTCCACGCGGTCTGCTTCGGAGTGGGAGTGGCCATGGCCGCCGTCACCGGCTCGCTCATCAGCATGCTCTTCGAGCTGACGCCGTTCATCGGCTTGCCCTACACCGTGACGGCGCTGGTGGTGGTCATCCTGGGCGGGCTGGGCAACGTGCTCGGCAGCGTGGTCGGCGCCCTCGTCCTCGGGCTGGCCGAGACGGCGAGCGTGCACTTCGCCGCCTCCGACGTCCGCGTGATCGTCTCCTACGCCATCCTCGCCGTCGTGCTGGTCCTCAAGCCCTCCGGGCTCCTCGGCTCGGCCGGGCGCCGGTAAGGGGCCGTCTGGACGCGTCTCGTCGCGGAGCGCGGACCGCGGGGCGCGTCGGCGTGGCGGCCATCGGAGCCGCCCTTGCCGCCGCCCCGCTGATCCTGGGGCCATACTACCGGTCGCTGCTGCTCGCCATCCTCGCCGACGTCGCGCTGGCGGTGGCGTGGGCCTTCTTCTCCGGCCCCACGCGCTACCTGTCGCTCGCGACCGGGGCGTTCTTCGGCGCCGGGGCGTATGCCAGCGCCCTTCTCGGAGCGCGCATGATCTGGCCGCTGCCCGTCCTGGCCGGGGCGGCGGTGGCGGCGGCCATGGCCGTGGTGGTCGGCGCGCTGGCCCTGCGGATGCGCGGCCCGTACTTCGCCGTGTTCACCTTCGGCCTGGCCGAGCTGGCCAAGCACGGGCTCATCTGGTACGAGACCAGCGTGACGGGAACCGTGGGCCGCTTGCTGCTGAACCCGCCGGGGCCCGTCGCCCTGTACTACACCGCTCTCGGGGTGACCGCGCTCGCGGTGGCGACCTCGGTCCGGCTGCGCCGGTCGAGCTGGGGGCACGCCCTGATCGGGATCGGCGCGGACGAGGAGCGCGCCCAGACCCTCGGCATCGACACCGTGCGGGTCAAGGTCGCGACCTTCGCGGGGAGCGCCGCCTTCATGGGCGCGATCGGCGCGACCATGGCGCCGCGCTGGACCTATCTGGACCCCCAGGTCTTCAACCCGCTCATCTCGTTCCAAACGGTGATCATGGCGCTCCTCGGAGGGGCCGGCACGGTGGCGGGCCCCATCCTCGGCGCGGTGTTCCTCGGGCTCGCCTCCGAGATCCTGCTCCTGCGCTTCCGCTATCTCTATCTCCTCGGCCTCGGCCTCACCCTGATCGTCGTGGCCCTCGCCATGCCGTCGGGCCTGGCCGGCCTCATGGACTCCCGCCGCCGGCGGCCGCCCGCGCTCCGCAACGCGACGGACTAGTGTCCCGAGTCAGAAGTTCGTGGACTCACGGCGCCGGGTGGGGTGGGGGTCCTCCCCGCGGGACCGTATCTTCTGCGGATGGCCGAAGCCACCCACCACCCATCTCGTGGCCCCATTGAGTGCCGGTAGCGCTCCGCGAC
>DATKEI010000339.1:0-2511 GCA_035544455.1 Binatia bacterium
GCTCAACATGGTGCCGGCCTACGCGGCCTACCTCGCGGCCAACGCGCTCACCGGCACCACCCGGGCCTGGCTCATGGGTCAAGGGCACTGCGTGGCCGCCGTCGACTCGGTGAACCTGCTCGTCGGCAACATGACCCCCGCGCACGCCGCGCGATACTCGGTGAGCGACGAAGGGCTGACGCGCTATGTGCGCGACTACTACTCCTACCTCCTCGCCGAATGATCCACACCTACGAGGCGTTCGGGACGAAGATGCACGGGGCGCTGCGCCAGGAGGTGATCTTCGCGGTCCACTGCGCGGAGGCGGGCCGCCCGCCGCGGTGGCTCTCGATCCCCCTCGTCCTCACCTCGCACACCTGGGAGAACGGCAAGAACGAGCAGTCGCACCAGGATCCGAGCATGGCCGAGGCGATGCTCGGCGAGCTGAGCCACGTCTCCCGGGTCGTCTTTCCGCCCGACTTCAACACCGCCGCCGCCGTGACCGAGCGCCTCTACCAGACCCGCGGGCAGTTCTGGACGGTGGTCATCCCCAAGGCCGACGGTATCCCCGATCTCTTCACCCCCGCCGAGGCGCGAGCAATGGTCGAGGGGGGTGGGCTCCGGCTCGATTGGGCGGGCCACGCCGGCGATCGGGCCCAGCTGGCGCTGGCCGCGGTGGGCGCCTACCAGCTCGGCGAGGTGCTGCGCGCCTCCCGGCGTCTCGCCCAGCGCGGGGTGCCCCACACGGTGGTGTACCTCCTCGAGCCAGGACGGTTCCGGCGACCGCGCCACGCGGCGGAGCGCGAGCACCAGGTCTCGGCGGAGGGCCGGGCGGCCCTGTTCCCGGACCAGGCCCGCTGCCGCCTGCTGGTCACCCACACGCGCCCCGAGCCCATGGT
Source organism: Binatia bacterium (assembly GCA_035544455.1). Taxonomy (GTDB): domain Bacteria; phylum Methylomirabilota; class Methylomirabilia; order Rokubacteriales; family CSP1-6; genus DATKEI01. The sequence continues at coordinate 879 of DATKEI010000339.1, forward strand.
CGGGCTGCTCGAGCCGCTGCAGGCGCCCGCGCGCAGCGCCGCGCTGGGCTATGTCAGCGCGGGCGGCACGTACGACACGCCGGGCCTGCTCTTCGTGAACCGGTCGACCTGGGCCCACATCGCGGCCGGGGCCGCGTCACTGCTGGGGCTCGCGCACGATCAGGTGCTCGATCCGGCGGAGCGCGACGCGCTCGACGGCCGGCGGAACCCTCAGGGCGTCGTCGTCCCGGCGCCGAGCACGGGAGAACACGATGCATGACGCGTGGCAGATCGGCCGCCTGTTCGGGATCCCGCTCCGGGTGCATGTCTCCTGGCTCATCGTGTTCGGGCTCATCAGCTGGAGCCTCGCCGCCGGGTACTTCCCCGCCCAGCTGCCCGACCTGCCGGTCTGGTCCTACTGGCTCAAGGCGGTCATCGCGGCGGCGATGCTCTTCGTCTCGATCATCCTGCACGAGCTCGGGCACTCGCTCGTCGCCCGGCACCACGGCATCGGGATCGCCAGCATCACGCTGTTCGTGTTCGGTGGGGTCTCTCAGATGAAGGAGGAACCGCGGGAAGCGCGCCAGGAGCTCCAGATCGCGATCGTCGGTCCGATCATCAGCCTCGTGCTCGCCGCGCTGTTCGGCGCCCTGAGCGTGCTGGCCACCTCGACCGGCCCGCCGACCGCGCTCCGGGCCATCCTGACCTACCTCGCCGCCGTGAACCTCCTCGTCGCGGTGTTCAACATGGTGCCGGCCTTCCCGCTGGACGGCGGCCGCGTGTTGCGGGCGATCCTCTGGTCCCGGTCCGGGGACCTCATGCGGGCCACCGCCCGGGCGGCCCGGATCGGGCGCGTGCTGGCCCTGGCGCTGATCGCATTCGGCGTGATCCGCCTCCTCGGCGGCGACTTCTTCGGCCTGTGGCTGGCGCTCATCGGGTGGTTCATCATGCAGGCGGGGAGCGCCAGCCTGGCCCAGGCCTCCCTGCGGCAGGCGCTGGGCGGGCTGCGCGTGCGCGACATCATGACGACCGAGGTCAGGACGGTGCCGGCCGACGCGACCGTGCACGATCTGATCGAGGAGCACTTCATCCGCTACACCTACGGCGGCTATCCGGTGGTGAAGAACGGACACGTCGTCGGCCTCGTCTCGCTGCGGGAGCTCCGGAACACGCCGGTCGAGGATCGCGCGACCACGCGCGTCGAGCAGGTCATGGTTCCCCTCGAGGCCGGTCTCGTGGTGGACCCCGCCACGCCGGTGGTCGACGCGCTCGACCGGATGACGACCGGCCGGGCCCGGCGCCTCGTGGTGCTCGAGCGGGAGCGCCTGATCGGCCTGATCACCGCCAACGGCATCCTGCATCTCACGCAGGTCCGGTCCTCGCTCGGTGGCTGAGCCCGGCCGGCGCCGGGCGAACACGGGCGCAGGCGGGCCGCGGAGGCGCCCGCGCCGCGCGCGGCCCCGGGCGCCCGAGGCCGGACCCACCCAGGACGAGCTGCTGCTCGATCGCGCGACCGCGGTCGCGGACGACCCGTGGCGTGTCCTGCGGATCATGGGCGAGTTCGTCGAGGGCTTCGAGACCCTCGCGGGGCTCGGCCCCGCCGTCGCGGTCTTCGGCTCGGCGCGAGTGCCCCCGGGCAGCCGTCAGTACCAGG
>DATKEI010000340.1:0-2130 GCA_035544455.1 Binatia bacterium
CGCACCATCGTGCCCGACAGCGTCGTCTCCACCTACCTGGTGACGGAGTTCCCCTGGTTCGTCGGCGTCGTCGTCTTCCTCGGGCTCATCGCCGCCGGCATGTCGACGCTGGAGGGGCTCATCCAGTCGCTGTCGGTCACCGTCACCAACGACCTGGTGGCCAACGTCCACCGCGCCGCCACCGGCCGCGACCTGCCGGACCGCTTCCTGTTCGTCTTCAACCGCGGCGTGATCGCGCTGCTGGCGGTGGCGTCGTTCGCCCTCGCCTGGTGGCAGCTGGTGGCGCCCAACCTGTCGGTGATCATCTTCGCCCAGCTCGGCGTCTACGCCTACTTCGCGGCCGCCTTCGTGCCGGTGCTGTTCGGCACCTTCCTCGACGACGCGCCGCTGCAGGCGGTGGCGAGCGCCACGGTGGTCGCGCTGGTCGTGCACTACGGCCTCTACTACACCGGCCAGCACTACTTCCCCTACTACATGGGAGTGGCGGTCAAGAACCCGGGGATCTCGACGGCGCTCGGCATCGTCGCCGCCACCGCCACGGGTGGCGCCGTGTACCTCGCCCGGCGCAGGCGCCCGCCGGCGGCGCCGCCGGCGGGCGTCGCCTGAGCCCTCTGCCAGGGGCCGCGGGCGAGAGGTTGCGGACCATGGGTCCGCGCCAGCTCGATTCCGGATTCCGGAGTCAGCCGCTCCCCGGGCCGCCGAAGAGGTCCGCTCACGAGTCAGGCATGCGCCAGAAGACGCCGTCCGCGAGGACGAGATCGCTGTCGTAGCCGCGGCTGGCGACGTCGTCGGGGCCGTAGACGGCGAGGGCGGACACCTCGAGCTCGCCGTCGCGGCCCGCGCTCACGAGGCGATAGGAGCCGCAGACCTCGCCGGCCGGCACGACGCACCCGTAGCGCAGCGGGTGACCCCATCCATCGGTCGTGGGGACGGGGTCGAGGTGGGGCTGGAGAGCCGCCGCCAGCTCTCCGATGTCGGCCGCGGCCGGGGCTCCGCCGTGGCGGCCCCGGTAGCTCTCGACCGCCCCCGCGATCTGCCGCATGTCGGACAGCGTGCGGTGCCGCTGGGCCCTCTCCTTCGCGCCGAGGAAGTTTGGGATGAGGATCGCGGCGACGACGCCGACGGCGCCGAGGGCCATGGGCAGGCAGCCGCAGCCGAGGAGGAGCCAGACCCAGGGAGCGGGTCGGCGGGGTGGGCGGGCCGCGATCGCCCGACCGCAGGCCGGGCAGCTATCCAGACCCGCGACGGATTCGGAGCCGCAATAGGGGCAGCTTGTCGCCATCGCTCGAGCTCGTTGGCGGGCGTAACGAGACTAGCACGGGCATCCGCGCAGCCCGCCGTCAGAACCGCGCCACGAGCTCCGCGCCCTACACCCGTGGGTGGATCTCGCCCACCTCGCCGGCGCTGAGGGGAGGGGTCACCTCGCAGGGGCGGATCCGGGTTCCGGGGACAAATGAGATCGTGATCCGACTGGCGCTGGCGGGAAGGCGGTGGCCTCGGCCCGCGCCCGAGTATCATTGCCGGTAGGTGCCCCGAGATCAGGAGCTTCGGCCCGGGGACCGCCTGGGCCCTTACGAGATCGTCACCCTCCTGGGAGCCGGCGGCATGGGGGAGGTGTGGCGCGCCCGGGACCCGCGCCTCGAGCGGGAGGTGGCGCTCAAGGTGCTGTCGGCGGAGCTGGCGGGGGATGCGGAGCGGCTTGCCCGCCTCGAGCGCGAGGCCCGGGCGCTGGCGGCGCTGAGCCATCCCAACATCGTCACCATCCACTCGGTGGAAGAGGCCGGTGGCGTCCGCTTCCTGACCATGGAGCTGGTGGAGGGCGAGACGCTCGACCGCCTGATCCCTGCGGGCGGCATGGTGCTCGATCGCTTTCTCGGCATCGCCATCTTCCTGGCCGACGCCCTGGCGGCGGCCCACGCGAAGGGGGTGCTGCACCGGGATCTCAAGCCGGCCAACGTGATGGTGACGGGGGAGGGGCGGGTCAAGGTTCTCGACTTCGGGCTGGCCAAGCTCGCCGGGGAGCGGGCGCCAGATCTCACCCAGGCGCCCACGGACACCCTCGGGGCGATGACCTGGACGGGCCAGATCCTGGGCACCGTCCCCTACATGTCGCCGGAGCAGGCCCAGGGT
>DATKEI010000341.1:0-7212 GCA_035544455.1 Binatia bacterium
CGTGCCGCCCAGCGGCTCCGGGCGCAAGGTATCAAGGAGGTCGAGACGTCGGTCTGGTATGGCGCCCCCGCCGCGTCCATCGCGGAGGCGGCGCGGGTCCGACGGGCGGGGCTCATCGTCATGTCGAGCCACGGTCGGAGCGGGTTCGGGCGTTTGGTCCTCGGCAGCGTCGCGGAATCCGTGCTCCGTTCGACGACCATCCCGATCTTGCTCGTCCGTGCGCCAGGCGCTCCGCTCGACACGCTGGCGCCGGGCGCGCCCGCGCGGGAGGCGTCCGGTGCCTGATCAGCACAGCGCCGCGCCGGGAGGGAGGAGTGACGCATGACTCGCGTCCGCCGCATCCTGCATCCGTCCGACTTCTCCCGGGCGTCCCGGGCCGCCTTCGATCGCGCCGTGCAGATGGCGAAGACCGATCGCGCCGAGCTGCTCATCGTCCACGTGCTGACGCCGATCATGACGCTCCCGCCGGAGGGATACATCTCACCGAAGCTGTACGAGGATCTCGACACCGCCAGCCGATCCGCGGCCGCCAAGCATCTCGCCGCCCTCGTGGCCAGGGCGAGGAAGGCGGGCGTCAAGGTCACGACCGCCGTCGTGGAAGGCGTGCCGGCCGAGCAGATCGCCCGGGCGGCGAAGTCCCGCCGCGCCGACATCGTCGTCATCGGCACCCACGGGCGCACCGGCTTGTCCCGCTTCTTCCTGGGCAGCGTGGCCTCCCGGGTCGTCGCCATTGCGCCCTGCCCGGTGCTCACCGTGCGCGGCCGGTGACGGCGGGGCTCCGGTGACCATGCGCGCGATGCGGGCCGCCGACGTTTCATTCGCCTTGCGCCGGCAAGTGATCTCCTGGCCGGAGCGTCTGCAGAATGACGGTGGCCCAGGCCCAGCCCTTCGCCGGCGTCAGGTCGCCGGGGAACGGGGCGCGCGCCCGGATGGACTCGGCGGCCCGTGCCTCGAAGCCAGCCCCCGCGCGCGCTCGTGACGTCGCGGGCCGGCGCGGTCTCGGTCGGGCCGTCAGGATGGCCGCCAGATTCCAGGCGGGCGCGGGGCGCGCGCGTGCGCTGATGGACAGTCCCGCCCCCCCGGCCGGGAGTGACCTGCTGCTCGTCGACCAGATCATGACCCGCGACGTCGTGACCGCCCGCCCGGACATGACCATCCAGGCCGCCGCCAAGCTCATGGCCGAGCACGACGTGAGCGGGCTCCCGGTGGTGGACGCGCGCGGCCGCGTCCTGGGCGTCGTGAGCGACGGGGACGTGCTCGGCCATCCGCGCCCGCGGCGGGCGCGCCGCCCGTGGTGGCGCCGCCTCCTGCGCGATGACGCGGGCGCCCCGCGCGACTACCGGGGGGCGGGGGAGACCCGGGTGCGGGAGGTCATGACCACGCCGGCGCTCGCCGTGCCCCCCGACCTTGCGGTGGTCTTCGCCGCGCTGCTGATCAGCCGGCGCGGCATCCGGCGCCTTCCCGTCGTCGACAGCGGCCGCCGACTGATCGGCGTGGTGAGCCGCGGCGACCTCGTGCGCGCGATGGCGCGCGGCGCCTGGCGCTCGAGCCCGGAACTGCGCGAACTCCTGGCCCTTGCGGCCCCGCGCCCACGGACGGCGGCCCGGGGCGCCCCGGCGGCGAGGCCCGGCAGGGGTGTGAGCGGTCAGGGCCGGCGTCGGCAGGGCGAAGCATGAAGCCAGACGCCGGGGCCCTCGCCCACGAGGTCAGCGCGCTCAAGGAGCGGCTCGCGGAGCTCGAGGCTCGCCAGGCCGAGCAGAAGCGGGCGGAGTGGGCGTTGCGCGAGAGCGAGGACCGCGCCCGAGCCCTCCTCGACGCCGCGTCGGAGGGCGTGCTGATCGTGGACCGCAACGCCCGCATCCTCTCGGTCAACGCCAAGGTCGAGCAGATGTTCGGCTGGGTCCGCGACCAGCTCGTGGGCGAGCCGCTCGAGGTGCTCCTGCCCGAGCGGATGCGGCCGGCCCACGCGCGGCACATTACCCGCTACTTCGCGGACCCCCGCGTCCGCCCCATGGGCAAGGGGCTGGATCTGCTCGCCCGGCGCCGCGACGGAGGCGAGTTCCCCGTCGAGATCAGCCTGAGCTTCATCGAGACTGAGGATGGCCGCCAGGCCATGGCCTTCATCACCGACATCACGCAGCGCCTGGCCGTCGAGCGCGCGATCCGCCAGGCCGAGCGGCTGGCGGCCCTGGGTACGCTGGCCGCGGGCGTGGCCCACGAGATCAACAACCCGGTCGGCATCATGAGCTCGCGCATCGAGCTCATGCTCATGGAGGCCCAGGAGCGTCACCTGCCGGATGACCTGGTGGAGGACCTCCGCGTCCTGCACCGGAACGCGCTCCGCGTCGTCCGGATCGCCCAGAGCCTGCTGTCCTTCGCGCGCCAGTCCCCCGCCGACCGCCAGGCCGTCGATCTGAATCGCTGCGTCGAGGACACCCTGCTGCTCATCGCCCGCCAGATGGGTCAGGAGGGCATCCGCGTGGTGACCCACCTCGACCCCACCGGACCGGTGGTGCTCGGGCACGCCAACGCCCTGGAGCAGGTGGTGCTGAACCTCGTCAGCAACGCCCGGGACGCGATGGGCGGGGAAGGGGAGGTCTCGATCGAGTCGAGCTTTGTGCCCGATCGGCCGGGCTGGGTACAGCTCACGGTGAGGGACACCGGCCCCGGGATGCCTCCGGAGGTCCTGTCGCGGATCTTCGATCCGTTCTTCACCACCAAGGAGCGCGGAACCGGGCTCGGCCTCTCGGTGTCCTACGGGATCGTGCGCGACCACAGCGGGACCATCGACGTGCAGAGCGATCCCGGGCGCGGCACGACCTTCACGATGACCTTCCCGGAGTTCAAGGCCCCCTCGGGGTGACTCCGGCGACCGGCCGCCGCCTGGCCGGGAATCGTGGGGCGCGCGCCAATGGCGAGGAACCGACGCCGCACGTCGCCGCGTCCGGCGCCGCCCAACCCGACGTATCATACGGAAAGCGCGTATCTCGCCCCCTGAGGGCGAGGGGGCGCGCGATCATGTGGACCCGGCGACGCATCTCCATGAAATCTGCTAGCGCGCGCGGCGCCGGCACTCCCTCTCCCCCGGAGAGCAGTAGGGTCGGGGTGAGGTGTCTGGTCTTGCGCACCATCCGGGTCACCGATTGGCACGGCGAGGAAGCCGCTAGGGCACCTCGAGCGCGCTACTCTGGGGCGACGCGGGCCCCGGAGGTTGCGGCAACGCGGAAGCCGTGATCGGCACGGCGAGGGGAGGGGCGACGAGATGACGACGACACCGGCGGGACACGTCGAGATTCCGGTGGAGCGCGCGATGACCAAGGGCGTGGTGGTGGTGCTCGACCGCGTGCCCATGCGCGAGGTGCGGAGCGTCACCTCGCAGCACGGCTACAACGGCTTCCCCGTGCTCAACGGCGAGGGCCGGCTGGTGGGAATGATCACCAAGGGCGATGTGCTGCGCGTCATCGCGGCTGGCCTCGACGACCCCGCGGTCTGGCAGCAGCCGGTCTCGCGCTGGATGGCGAAGGGCGTGCTGGCCTTGCGCCCGGCCGACCCGGTCCGGCGCGCCATCGAGGGGATGGTCGATCAGAACCTCAGGAGCCTGCCCGTCATCGACGACGACGCCCACGTGGTGGGCATTGTGTCCCGCAACGACGTGATCGCCGCGGTCGAAGGGCGGTGGCAGCGATGAGGTCCGGGAGCATGGCCCGGGCGGCGGCGGTGCCGCTGGTGCTCGCCGGGCTGACCGTCGGGCTCGTCGTCGGATGCGGGACGGGGGTGAACGGGCAGGAACGGCTGGTGAGCCGCGGGCGCCAGCTCTTCATGGACCACGGCTGCCACGGGTGCCACACCGTGGGCGCGATGGGGTCGCCCATCGGCCCGGACCTCAGCCGGATCGGCGCCAGGCGCGACGCTGCATACCTCGACAACTGGCTTCGCGATCCCGCGCAGCAGAAGCCGACCGCGCACATGCCGAAGATCGCCATGAGCGAACAGGACGTGCGCGCGCTGGCGTCCTATCTCGCCTCGCTCCGCTGAGCGGGGCCCCCGCACCGCCGCCTCCGCGCGCCGCATCTCGGCCAACCGGTGTCGCGAGCCGCGTCCGAGCGGGCGGTGGCCTTCCGCGCCGTGCCGGCGCGGGATCCGGTGACGCCCGGACCTGTCCGGTCACCCCGTGCCCGCCGCCTCGCGGATGGCCCGCCACACCCGCTCCGGGGTGGCCGGCATCTCGATATGCTCGACGCCCAGCTCGGCGAGCGCGTCCACGATGGCGTTGATCACGGCGCCGAGGGCGGGCGTCGTCCCGCCCTCGCCCCCGCCGCGGAGGCCGAGGGGGTTGGACGTCGAGGGCACCTCGCTGATCTCCGTCGAGAAGGAGGGCAAGAGGTCCGCCCGCGGCATCGCGTAGTCCATGAACGTCGCGGAGAGAAGCTGCCCCGTCTCGGCGTCGTAGTGGCAGCGCTCCCACAGCGCCGGTCCCACCCCCTGGGCGATGCCGCCGTGGGTCTGCCCGTGCACGATGAGCGGGTTGACGGCCCGGCCGACGTCGTCCACCGAGGTGTAGCGGACGATCTCGACGCTGCCCGTCTCCGGATCGACCTCCACCTCGCAGACGGCGCACCCGTACGGGAAGGACGGCGTGCTGTCGCTCTCGTCGGAGGTCGCCGCCAGCGGCCCGGCGAGCGCGGGCGGCACGTCCGGGCGCCCCCCCGCCGCCGCGATCTCGAAGAGGCCGACGCCCCGGTCCGTTCCCGCGACCCGGAAGCGCCGTTCCGAGAACTCGATGTCGTTGTGGGCGGCCTCGAGCAGCCAGGCCGCGAGATGCCTGCCGCGCTCGACGATGGCGTCGGACGCCCGGGCCAGAACCACGCCGCCCAGTCGCATCGAGCGGCCGGAGTGCGAGCCGGCGCCGACGAGCACGCGATCGCTGTCGCCGGTGATCAGCCGCACCTCGGCGGGCTCCACTCCGAACCACTCGGCGAGGAGCTGGGCGAAGCTGGTCTCGTGGCCCTGGCCGGCGGAGAGGGTGCCCAGCACCACCTCGATCCGGCCCTCCGGGCACACCGTGACCTCCGCGCGCTCGCGCGGCGCCCCGGTGGCGATCTCGATGTAGCTGGCGATGCCGATCCCGCGGTAGCGCCCGCGCCGGCGCGCCTCGCCCCGCCGCGCCTCGAAGCCCGCCCAGTCGGCCCGCGCCACCGCTCGGTCCTGGGCGGCCGCGTAGTCGCCGCTGTCGTAGACGATGCCGAAGGGATTGGTGTACGGCATGGCCGCCGCCGGCACGAGATTGCTCCGGCGGAGCGCGAGCCGATCGAAGCCGTGCCTGCGGGCGGCGAGGTCGATCAGCCGCTCCATCGCAAACATCACCTGGGGCCGGCCCGCGCTCCGGTAGGCGGCGAGGGGCGCGGTGTTGCTGAGCACGGCGCGGCCCCGCACCGCGGCCGCGCCCACGCGGTACACGCTGGTGGCCAGCTCGCGGCCCTTGTTGAGGGGCACGAACGACACCGCGTGGGCGCCGACGTTGCTGGTGTTCACGCCCCGGAGGGCGAGGAAGGTGCCGTCGGCGGCGAGGGCCAGCTCCACCTCGGACACGAGGTCGCGCGCCTGGTAGTCGGTGAGGAACGCCTCGCGCCGATCGCCCGTCCACTTCACCGGACGGCCGAGGCGCCGAGCCGCCCAGGCCACCAGCGCGAACTCGGGGTAGGTGCTGTTGCGCGGCCCGAAGTTGCCCCCGACATCGTGGGCGATCACCCGCACCGCCTGCTCCGGCACCCCGAGGACGGCGGCGATGTCGGCCTTGTGCCGGCCCACGCCGCCGCCGCCGGCGTACACGGTGTAGCGGCCGCTCGCTGCGTCATGGGCGCCGAGGGCGGCGCGTGGTTCCATGGTCACGGCGGTGACGCGGGGCACCCAGGTGTCGAGCGCGACGACGTGCGCGGCGCGGGCAAAGGCGGCCTCGACGGCGGCGGCGTCCCCGGCGACGGAGTCGACGCAGACGTTGGCGCCGGCCTCGTCCCAGACGAGCGGGGCGCCGGGGCGGACCGCGTCGCGCGTGGCCGTCACCGCGGGCAGGGGTTCCCAGTCGACGACCACGAGCTCGGCCGCGTCCGCCGCCGCCGCCGCCGTCTCGGCGACCACCATGGCCACCGCCGTACCCGCGAAGCGCACGCGGTCGGCGGGCAGCGCCGGATGCGGCGCCACGAACACGGGCGAGCCGGCGCGCCCGGCCAGGGGGTACTCGTTGGGGTTCGTTGGCACCGGTCGGTGTGGGATCGGCGCCAGCCCATCCGCCGCGGCATCCCGCCCGGTGAGTACGGCGAGGACGCCGGGGGCGGCGCGAGCGGCGGCCACCGCGATGTCCCGGATGCGCGCGTGGGCGTGCGGAGACCGCACGAAGCACGCGTGAGCCTGGCCCGGCAAGCTCACGTCGTCACCAAACCGGCCGCGCCCGGTGACGAGCCGGGCGTCTTCCAGTCGCGGGACGGGCTGGCCGAAGCCGTGGGGCGCCGACCGCGTGCGGGAGGTCAGGAAGGACATGGGTGGTCTCGGCGGAGGCGACCGATGCCGCCATACTGCGCCGGCCTCCGCGACGGAGTCAACGCGCGCACGGGCCCCCGACCGGTGGGTGGACTTGCCGGCGCTGTGAGCAGCGCGGCAAGGGGGACGGCCCTCCAGGAGTTGCCCGGAGCGTGCTAGTGTCCTGGAGTCGGAAATGTGGCGACAAAGCGCCTAGTGTCCTGAGTCGGAGATCGGCGCAGCATGCCCTAGAGCGAAGTGTCCCCCGGCCGTAGCAGGCATCTCGACCGGGGACTTCGGGCTAGACAGGAGCGGGGGAGAAGGGCGGCGGCCTTCGGATGCAGGACGCCGGCGCCGCCCGGGTCGGCCGGAGCGGCACACGCCGGCCGCGGAGGTGAGGGCCATGGAGCTTGACAGGGCGCAGGTCGCCGGGATGCTGCACGCGATGATCCTCATCCGCGAGTTCGACGAGCGCGCCATCCAGCTGCGCGTCGCCGGCAAGATCTACGGCGCCGTCCATCCCTACGTGGGCCAGGAGGCGGTGGCGGTCGGGGTGTGCTCCGTGCTGGCGGTGACGGACCGGGTGACGAGCACCCACCGCGGCCACGGACACTGCATCGCCAAGGGCGCCGACATCCGCCGGATGATGGCCGAGCTGTTCGGGCGCGTGGACGGCTACTGCAAGGGCAAGGGGGGCTC
>DATKEI010000342.1:0-4673 GCA_035544455.1 Binatia bacterium
TGCGGATGGCCGAAGCCACCCACCACCCATCTCGTGGCCCCATTGAGTGCCGGTAGCGCTCCGCGACACAGCGTGTCCCGCGGGGAGGGCCCCCACCCCGCCCGGCGCTTTGTCGGCACATTTCTGACTCAGGACACTAGCCCGGACCGTGCGTGCACCAGACGCCCACCCTCACCCCGGCCATCTCCCTCTCCGAGCTGATCGCTCTCCGAGGGCGAGGGAGTCGGGGCGCTCGCCCCCTCCGGGCACGAGGGTCAGGGGTTCAGAAGTTCGTCGACTCGCGGCGCGTTTCTGACCCACGACTCCGGTCTAGAATGACGCATGATCACCGTACCGTGGCGAGCCGCTCGCTCCGAGCGACAGCGTGCGCCCGACGGCCGGAGCAGAGACGCTCGAGTACGCTGGTCGCGATGGGCCGGCCTGTCCGGCTCCGTGGCGAGGGACCTGACGGCCCGACCCGCGGCGGCAGGCCCGGAATGACGGAGGTGACATCGTGAGCGAGCCGTTCTCCGCGAGCTCCAGGCGCTCGCGCATCGCCGTCGAGGGCCTCGACCGCACCCCGCACCGGACCTTCCTGCGGGCGCTGGGGCTGGACGAGGCGGCCATGGGCAAGCCCTTCGTGGGCGTCGTGAGCACGCACGGGGAGAACACGCCGTGCTCGATGTCGCTCCGCCCCCAGGCCGAGGCGGCCAAGCTGGGCGTCGCGGCGGCCGGAGGGACGCCCTTCGAGTTCACCACCATCTCGGTCTCGGACGGCATCTCCATGAGCCACCGGGGGATGCGCATGAGCCTCCTGTCCCGCGAGCTGATCGCCGACAGCATCGAGCTGGTCATGCGCGGACACGCCTACGACGCGCTGGTCGGCTTCGCCGGGTGCGACAAGACCCTGCCCGGCATCCTCATGGGCATGGTGCGGCTGAACTGCCCCAGCGTGTTTGTGTACGGCGGCGCCATGCTCCCGGGGCAGTGGCGGGGGCGGCCGGTCAGCGCGGTGACCGCCTACGAGGGCGTGGGCGCGGTGATGGCGGGGACGATGACCGAGGCTGATCTCGCCGAGATGGAGCGCGAGTGCGCGCCGACCGTCGGCTCGTGCCCGGGCCAGTTCACCGCCAACACCATGGCCATGGTGGCGGAGGCGCTGGGCCTGGCCCTGCCCGGATCGGCCATGCTGCCCGCCGTCTACTCCGAGCGCCTTGCCCTGGCCCGGCGGGCGGGCGAGACCGCTCTGCGTATCCTCGCCGACAGGGGGCCGCTGCCTCGCGACCTCGTGACCCGGAAGAGCCTGGAGAATGCCTGCGCCGCCGTCGCCGCCACCGGCGGCTCGACCAACGCGGGCCTGCACCTGCCCGCCATCGCCCACGAGGCGGGGATCCGCTTCACCCTCGACGACGTCGCGTCCGTGTTCCAGCGGACTCCGCTCATCGCCAGCCTCCAGCCCGGAGGCGAGTACCTCGCCCGCGACCTGCACTACGCCGGCGGAGTGGCCGTCGTGCTCAGGGCCCTGCTGGACGGCGGCCATCTCCACGCCGACACGCTGACGCTGAGCGGCTCGACGCTCGCCGAGGCGCTCGCGGGCGTCCCGGCCCCGGACGGGGCGGTGGTGCGATCGTGCGCGTCGCCGATCCATCCGACCGGAGGCGTGGTCGTCCTGAAGGGCAACCTCTGCCCCGACGGCGCCCTCATCAAGATCGCGGGCCTCAAGTCGCTGGTCTTCGCCGGTCCCGCGCGCGTGTTCGAGAGCGAGGAGGCGTGCGCGGCCGCGGTGCGGGCTCGCGACTACCGCGAGGGCGACGTGCTCGTGATCCGGAACGAGGGGCCTCGCGGCGGCCCGGGCATGCGCGAGATGCTGGGGGTCACCGCCCTCCTGTACGGCCAGGGCATGGGCGAGAAGGTGGCGCTCCTGACCGACGGCCGCTTCTCCGGCGCGACGCGCGGCATGTGCATCGGCTACGCGTGCCCGGAAGCGGCCGACGGGGGCCCCATCGCCCTCCTCCGCGATGGCGATCCGATCCGCGTCGACGCCGAGGCGCGCACGGTGGCGGTCGACCTGCCGGATGCCGAGCTGGCGCGCCGGCGGGCGGCCTGGACACCGCGCCGGACCGAGTCGCTGGCGGGCGCCCTCGAGAAGTACGCGCGGCTCGTCGGCCCGGCCAACCTGGGCGCCGTCACCCACTCCGGCGCCGTCGCGTGGCCGGTGGAGTAGCGCGCTGACCGTCCACTTCCCCGTCCTCCTCCACGCCGCGTTCTACGCCGCGCTCCGGCATCTCCCCGCCGAGCGCCGATCGCGCTTCCGGCGGCTGGCCGAGCGGCTGGCGTCGGGGCGGTGGGGCGGGGGCACCCGGGTCAAGAAACTGCGCGGGGTGGCGAAGCCGGTGTTCGAGGCGCGGCACGACGACGGCGACCGCGTCCTGTTCACGCTGGCCCGATCGGCGCGCGCCGACGAATCGGGAGGCCTCGCGACCCACGTACAGGTCTGGGACCTGGTCGAACACGACCGGGTCGGCCGCGCGGCGGCGCGGATCAACAGATCCCCCGAGGCGGAGTTCCTCGACTACGAGGAGCTCGAGTCGGAGACCACGGGCGAGCCGCCGCCCCACCCCGGCGCAACGTTCGACGACATCCCGGCGCCCGGACCCGGCGTGGCCCCCGGCGTGCTGGAGCTGATGCTGCCTCCCGCCGACTTCCGGCCGCGAGACCGGGAAGAGATCGTCGGCGGGGTGCGATGGTACGTCCTCCCGCCGCGCTTCCTCCTGGCCGACGGCGAGTGGCAGATACTGCTGGATCGCGGCAGCGAGGAGCTCGAGCTCAAGCTCACCGCGGAGCAGTACGCGGTGGTGCGAGCGCCCGGTCCCGTTCTCCTGTCGGGCAGCGCAGGCAGCGGCAAGACCACCATTGCCGTCCACCGCCTGGCCGCGGCCACGGGCGGCCACGGGCTGGGCCGGGCGCTCTACGTGACCTACAGCGCGTGGCTCCGCGACCACGCCCGGCGGCTGTTCACCGCCCTGCTGGCCTCCCGCGGGGACACCCCGGCGGCGCCGCCGCTGTTCGTCACCATGGAAGAGCTGTACCGATCGCTCCTCGGCCCGGCCGTCTCCGGGGCTGGCCGGGTGATCGACTATCCCGGGTTCGCCGCCTGGTATGCCTCGACCTTCCGCCGCGCCGACGCCGCCCTTGCCTGGGAGGAGATCCGCAGCATCGTCAAGGGCGCGTGCCTGGACCCCGGCCGCGACCTGCTCCGGCGCGACGAGTACGAGGCCCTCGGGCGCAAGCGGGCGCCCCTCTTCGTGCGCGAGCGGCCGCGTCTGCACGAAGTGGCGCTGCGCTGGCAGGAGCGGCTGCGGTCGGCCGCCCTCACGGACGAGATCGACCTCTGCCGCCTGGCCCTGGCCCGCGCCGGCCCCGCCTGGGAGCACGTGATCTGCGACGAGGCCCAGGACCTGGCCGAGATCCAGATGGAGCTGTTGCTGCGGCTGCTCGGGCGCGACCGCCTCGACGGGCTGGTGCTGGCCGGCGACCCGCAGCAGGTCATCAACCCGAGTGGCTTCCGCTGGGCCGAGGTGCGATCGGCGCTCCGCGAGCGGCTGCGCGCGGCCGGCCGTCCCACCCCGGCGCTGACCATCCTCACCCGGAACTTCCGGAGCGTGCGCCCCCTTGTCGATCTCGCCGGGGAGGTGCTCGCGTGGAAGCGCGAGCGAACAGGACGGAGCGAGGGCGACGAGAGCGAGCAGTCCGACGTGGCCGGCGCCACGCCCATCCGCGTGGACGGAAGCGAGGACGATCTCGCCCGCGTGGTGGCGGGGTTCGGGCCGCGGTGCGCGGTGGTCGTCGGCTCGGACGCGGCCCGGACCCGGCTCCAGGCCCTGCTCGACACGACGCGTGTCTTCACCGTGCCCGAGGCCAAGGGGCTGGAGTTCGACGTGGTCGTGATGTGGGGCCTCTGCGGGGCCGACTCCGAGCCGTGGCGCCGGCTCCTCGATCCCGCGCTGGAGCTCCGCGACGACCCGCACTGCCGGCGCGCGCTCCACCATCTCGATGTCGCGGTGACGCGGGCCCGCCGGCACCTCGCCATCTACGAGCCGCCCGGGGCGCCGCCGGTCTGGACCAGCGCGCGCTTCGCGCCCCGGCTCGACGTGGAGCCGCCGGCCTCCCTCGGCCGCCTGTTCGCCCGCGCGGCGAGCCCGGAAGAGTGGATGAAGGAGGCTGACTACTTCCTGGAGCGGGGGCGTTACCGGCAGGCCGCCGAGTGCTTCCGCCGCGCCGGGGAGGCGCACCGGGAGATCGAGTGCATCGCCCGGCACCACGAGCAGGCGGGCGAGGGACTCCTGGCCGCCTCGCGGTGGCTCGAGATCGGTCGGCGCGACCGGGCGGGGCGCTGTTTCGAGGAGGCAGGGGCCTGGTCGGATGCGGGGCGGCTGTGGCGGGAGCTGGGCGAGGCCGTCGCGGCGCAGCGCTGCGAGGCGCGCGCGGCCGAAGGCGCTCGGGACTGGGCCGGGGCGGCGACGGCATGGGAGGCGCTCGCGGCCTGGACCGACGCGGCCCGGTGCTGGAGCAACGCCGGGCATCGCACCCGGCAGCTCCGCTGTCTCGCCGAGGCCGCGGAGGCGGAGGAGCGCTGGCTGGACGCCGCTCGACGCTGGGAGGAGTGCGAGGCCTGGGAGCGCGCCGCGGCGGCG
>DATKEI010000343.1:0-6518 GCA_035544455.1 Binatia bacterium
GTCGCCGGCGCCCGCCTCCTCCCGGACCTCGCCGGCTGCCACCGCTTGCCCGACGTCCCGGTCGGACACGATGCCGACCAGGAGCCCGGCATCGACGATGGGCAGATGCCGGATCCCGCGCTGTCGCATCAGCCGGAGCGCTTCCTTGAGGCTGGTGTCCGGATGGCCCGTCACCACGTGGGGCTGCATCACGTCCTGGACGATCATGGCCCTCCTCTCCTCGCGCGTTCGCCGACTCCGGCCGGGAGCGCCACCATGCGTATCCTCGCGCGCCGGGCGCCACCCGCGGCCGGGGTCCGTGGCCGCGCGCGCCCCACGAACTTCGCCCTGCTCCGAGATGGCAGCGGCCCGCTCGGCCCCAACGTCCCTCTTCCCTCGGCCATCATGCGCCCGCGACGTCCCCGGGCGCGGTGACCCGGGACGAAGGTTTGCGCGCCGCAAGCGGCGTTCTCATTCTGCCCCTGAGAGCGCAAGGCCGGTGCCACCCGCACCCTGCGGAAATAGCTGACGAAGGGCGCGATGCGGCATGGCGTGGGGCATCAGCGCCCCAGCATGGGGTCGCGATGGGGCATGGACGCCTCCCTGTGCCGTGCCGGCAATCGGGCGCCCGTCCCATGCGTGCACCCGGGCGGCTAATCCGCGGCAGCGGTCCCGACACGGACTGTCACCCACCAGCCTCGTCCGGTCCATGTCGCGAAGCGATCGCGGCGATGATGCCGGTCCGGAGATCGCCGATCTCCCGGCGCGCCCCAGCGGCTCCCCGCCTTGGCCACGGCCGCGGCCAGATGGCGGTCCGTGAACACGTTCCGCACCACCGCGAGAGATCGCCTCGGGTCGCGTGGTGGTTCACGGCGCCGCGGAGCTTTCGCCGGAACGGAACAGACATGCTCGGCCGTCCTTCACGCGGGCCTCGGCGTACTTGCCGAGGTGTCCCGCGCCGCCGCCACAACCACCTCGGCCCCGGGGGGCGGCGGAGCCCGCTGCTGTCAGCCGCTTCATCGTACACCTCCCGGGCGCGGCGCCGATTGGCCCGGGCGAGCACCGGACGCCCGCCCCGCACCAGCCCGGACTCTGCGTAAGCGGACGCGCACCCCAGCCGCCTCTCGCTCCCCGAGCCTCCCCGAGGGCGAGGGCATCGTTGCAGTTCCCTCGCCCCCGAGGCCCCCTCGATCGAGCCCGCGGTGGCCGGCGGCCTGCCGCGTGACGTCCCGCGCGTCGTGCGGGACCGCCCGCTCCCCCTGGCCGCCGTGGCAACCCCTCGTTCGAGACAGGCGTACCCTACCGCGGCCGCGATACGCGCCGCCAGTTCGCCGGCCCGGCGGGCGCTGGCCGTGGCACCGCGGTTGCAAATCGTCCGTTCGACCGCTTCTTCGCCCCCGTGGGGAGGGCGAAGGACGACCTCCTGACCCCGAGCCAGTGGGCGCGCGGTCCCGCCCCCGCCCCGCCGCGGGGCGCATCCACCCGAGCCCGAGAAAGGATCTCTCGATGCTTTACGAGGAGATGCGTGTTCGCTCCGAGGCCAGAGCGTCTGCGGTGAGGCCTGCCGGGCTCGACGCGTTCTTCGCCCCGCGCAGCGTGGCCGTGGTCGGAGCCTCGCGCGATCCGTCCAAGGTCGGCGGGAGCGTGCTGGCCAACCTCCGCGCCGCCGGATTCACCGGGCGCGTGATCCCCGTCAACGCGCGCGCCGCCGAGGTCCAGGGGCTTCCCGCGGCGCCCTCGCTCTCGGCGGTGGACGGTCCCGTCGACCTGGCCGTCCTGGCCGTCCCCGCGGCCGAGGTCCTGCCCGCGCTCGTGGAGTGCGTGGCCCACGGGGTGGGTGGCGCCGTGGTCATCTCGGCCGGCTTCCGCGAGAGCGGAAGCGAGGGCCGCGCGCGGGAGGTGGCCCTCAGGGAGTGGGTGCGCGAGCAGCCCATTCGCGTGCTGGGTCCGAACTGTCTGGGCTGGATCCGCCCGTCGCTCCGGCTCAACGCCACCTTCGCGCCCGGCATGCCGCTCGTCGGCGGCATCGCGTTCCTCTCCCACTCCGGGGCCCTCGCCACCGCCATCCTGGACTGGGCGCGCGATCGAGCACTCGGCTTCTCGCTGTTCGCGAGCCTCGGCAACCAGGCGGACCTGACCGAGGCCGACCTGCTCCGGGCGGCTGCCGACGACCCGGAAACGCGCGTCATCGCCTGCTACATCGAGGGCGTGGCCAACGGCCGCCTGTTCCTCGACGCCCTCGCCCACGCCTCGGCGGCCAAGCCCGTGGTGCTCCTCAAGGCCGGGCGCTCGGCGGAGGGCGCGCGCGCGGTGTCGTCGCACACCGGGGCGCTCGCCGGCTCGGACCGGGCCTTCGATGCGGCGGTGCGCCGGGGCGGGGGGGTGCGCGTGCGCACCATCGAGGCGCTCTTCGACCTCGCCCGGGGCCTCGCCGGACAGCCGCTGCCCAACGGGCGCCGGCTCGTGGTGGTGACCAACGGAGGCGGGCTCGGCATCGTCGCCACCGACGCCGCCCGGGAAGCCGGGCTGGCTGTCGAGCCCCTGGAAGCCGCCGCCCAGGAGCGGCTGCGGGCCGCGCTCCCGGCGACGGCGAGCGTCCACAACCCCGTCGATCTCGTGGGCGACGCCGACGCGCGGCGGTTCGGCGACGCCCTCCGCGCCGTCACGCCCGGGGTGAGCGCCGATGCCGCCCTGGTCATCCTGACCGCACAGGCCGCCACCGACCCGCTCGGTGTCGCTCGTGCCGTGCTCGGGGCCACCCGCGGCTGGTCGATCCCCGTCGCGGCCGCGTTCGTGGGGGGAGCGCGCGTGGCGCCCGGCCGGCGCGCTCTCGAGGAGGGCTCGATTCCGTGCTACCCGTTTCCGGAGCGGGCTGTCGCGGCGCTCGCCGGGATGGCCGCGGCCGCCAGCCGCCGCGCCTCGCCCTGCCCAGCCGCCCCCGCGCCGCCCGCGCCGGTCCGGGCTCATCTGGACGCGCTGACGACAGCGGGCAAGCGCCAGCTCGGCATGCCCGATCTCTCGCCCCTGCTCGCGGCGTATGGCATCCCCACCGCGGCCGGCGAGCTGGCGGCGACAGCCGCGGCGGCGGGGCCCGCGGCCGAGCGCCTCGGGTTCCCGGTGGCCCTCAAGCTCGACTCGCCCGACATCAGTCACAAGAGCGAGGTGGGCGGCGTGTGCCTGTCCCTCCGCTCGGCGGCGGAAGTCACGGCGGCGGCGGAGCGCATGCTCGCCCGCGTAGCGGCGGAGCGGCCCGGGGCGCGAGTGGGCGGCATCCTCGTCCAGGCCATGGCGCCTCCGGGCAAGGAGCTCCTGCTCGGCATGGTGCGCGACGCCCAGTTCGGCCCGCTCGTGATGGTGGGCTTCGGCGGGATCTACGTCGAGGTGCTCCAGGACACCGCGGCACGCCTGGCGCCGGTCGATGAAGCCGATGCCGGCGCGATGCTCGACGAGCTCCGGATGGCGCCCCTCCTGGCCGGCGTGCGCGGCGAGCCGCCGGTGGACCGCCGAGCGATCGGCGCGATGGTCGCGCGCTTCTCCCGGCTCGTCGTGGACCTGCCCGAGCTCGCCGAGCTCGAGATCAACCCGCTGGTGGCGAGCCCGCGGGGCGCCATCGCCGTCGACGCCCGGGGCACCCTGATCCCGGCGCCCGCGTCGGCCAGCGGGGACGACCGGGTGTGACCAGCACCGGACGGCCAGCCGCGGACACACGGATGCAGGCCGTCGATCCCCCGAACGGGTGCCCGTCGAGGCAGGTTTGGTGACGACAGGGGGGCCGTTGCCCGGGGCACAAGCGCCAGGTTGCGATCGGCCGCGCCGGATAGCGCCATCCGGCGCCCAGGGAGATAGTCATGCACGAGACCCTTGCTTCCTCACCCCTGTCGATCCGCGAGATCCGGCGTCGCCTGGAAACCAGCGTGATCGGCCAGCACCTCTACCTGTTCGACCAGGTCGAGTCGACAAACACCAGCCTGGATGCGATCGCCCGGGCCGGAGGGAGGGCGGGCACGGTGCTCGTGGCCGATAGCCAGACGGACGGCCGGGGTCGGCGCGGACAGTCGTGGTTCTCGCCGGCCGGCGTGAACCTCTACGTTTCCGCTCTCTTCCGGCCGCGATTCGCCCCGCGCGAGGCGGGGCGCTTCTCCTTCGTCGCCTCGCTGGCGGTGAGCGATGCGGTGCGAGAGCTCGGGGTCCACCCGGCCATCAAGTGGCCGAACGACGTGCTCCTCGACCGGAAGAAGATCGCCGGCGCGCTGGTCGAATGCGCGACGCGCGCCGGCGAGGTCGATTTCCTGATCCTGGGCGTGGGCGTCAACCTGAACGTGCAGCCTGCCGCGCTCCGGGACGCTCTGGGCGGGGCCGCCGCCGGCGCCACCTCGGTGGCGCACGTCCTGGGGCGGGAGATCGACCGCAACGCTTTCGCGGCCTCGTACCTGAACCATCTCGACCGCTGGGCCGGCCGCTATCACGGGGAGGGCCCGGGCGTGGTCGTCGCCGCGTGGCGGGACCGGGACATCCTGACGGGCCGGCGCGTGGAGATCCGCGCGCCGACGGGAGATGTCGAGGGGCGGGCCCTGGGCGTCGACCCGGACGGGCACCTCGTCGTCGAGGATGCGAACGGCCGCCGCCAGATCATCGTGTCGGCCAACGTGCGCCTCCTCGACTGAGTGGGGGGCCCGGACATGGCCCCCCACGCCCCCCAGACGCTCGGAAGCGCCCCGGCACAGCCGTGGCGCGCCTCGACCACGCGATTCGTTCACGGACTCTGACCCGGTCCCCGCCCCGGAGAGCGCACCGTCCGTCTTCTCCAAGCATCCGCAGCGGGATCGAATCGCTTCGCCGCCGGGGGCCGGGACAGACCGGGGACGGGACGATCAGGACCGGGGATCGTCCCGGACGAGCGACCCCGCTTCGGGCCCGGGGTCGTCGTCGTGAAGGGCGCGCAGAGCCGGCGTGTGCAGGTCGTCGAACTGGCCGGAGCGAGCGGCCCACAGGAACAGGCCGAGGGCCCCCGCCGCGAACAGCAGCGCCACCGGCAGCAGCACGAACAGCACGCTCACCGCGCGCCCGCCGCCGGCGCCCCGAACGTGCGCGCGCGGTATGAAGACACGATGACGGTGATCGAGGACAGTGGCATGAGGATCGCCGCGACGAGCGGGTTCAGGACGCCGCTCATGACAGGGTGCCCGCGTGGACCCGGTCGCCGGGCGCAGACCTGATCGCCCGCGACTCGCCGGTGAGCAGCGACACGTCCAGGCTCGAGCGCCCGGACGCGATCACGCCGTCGGCCGGCACCAGATCCCCGGCGCGCACCTCCACCAGCGCTCCGGGCCGGAGCGCCTCCAGAGGCATCTCGCGGACGGCGCTGCCGTCGAGCACGCGCGCCACCGACGGCTGGAGCGAGGCCAGGAGCTCGGTGGAGTCCGCGGCCGCGCGCTGCTGCCGTCGCTGGAGATAGCGGCCGACCAGGAGCAGGAAGATCAGGGTGGTGACGGAGTCGAAGTACACCTCGCCCGCACCCAGCGCGGTGTTGATCGCGCCGTGCAGGAAGCCGGCGATCAGGCCGAGGCTGATCGGCAGGTCCATGTGCAGGCTGCGCAGGCGGAGGGCGGCCCAGGCGCCCCGGAAGAAGACCCCGCCGCCCCAGATGACGGAGGGCAAGGCGATGCCGAGGCTCGCCCACCGGAAGAGAGCGGCAAACTCGGGCTCCATCCCGTGGAGCATCCCGCCGTAGAGCGCGAAGGCGATGGCCATGGCATTGGCGGCAACCGCGCCGGCGAGCCCGATGCGCGCCAGCATCGCGCGATCCTCCTGCCGGCGGATGGCCTGCGCCTCCTGCCCGCGCACCGGATGCGGCGCATAGCCCAGCGAGTCCAGCGCGCGCGCCACCGCGGACAGCGCCACCCGCGTGGGGTCCCACACCAGGCGCACGCGCGAGCGCGACAGGTCGAGCCGCGCCTGGGCCAGCCCGGGGACGATCCGGGGCACCCGCTCGACGAGCCAGAGGCACGCGGAGCAGTGCACGCCCTCGAGATAGAGTTCCGTGGCCGCCAGCTCGCCCTCCGTCCAGCACGAGCGCGCCTGGAAAGCCGGGTCGTCGAGCTCGCCGTAGCGTCGGCCAGCAGCCGCGACGGGCGCCGGCGGCACCGCCTCCGCGGCCGCGCGCACCGCGTAGTAGCGCTCGAGGCCGTGCTCGTGGAGGAGCGCCCACACCGTCCGGCAGCCCGGGCAGCAGAACTGCCGCGCCCCGCCTGGTTCCGCGAGCCCCGGCGCCACGGCGAGCCCGCAATGATCGCAGGTCGACCAGGCGCCCGCGGCCACTCCAGGCGCCGACGGCCCGCCCCCTTCCCGCATCTTCTCCCCAGGCACCAGCCTCACCCCAACCCCCTCCCTCTCCGGGACCTAGTGTGCTGAGTCAGAAATGTGCCGACAAAGCGCCGGGCGGGGTGGGGGCCCTCCCCGCGGGACACGCTGTGTCGCGGAGCGCTACCGGCACTCAATGGGGCCACGAGATGGGTGGTGGGTGGCTTCGGCCATCCGCA